>NZ_FXBA01000004.1 GCF_900177705.1 Fibrobacter sp. UWB15 | reverse complement strand
CAGTGTCAGGCCGTCAACGCGTGCGACGCGTTGCTAGTATCCTAGGGCTATGCCCGTCCATGAAGAACCGCCGGCTATGCCGGCGGGTCACTTTTTTTGTTTTATAAAATTCAAATTTTGTTTTATGAATTACTAAAAATTTTAAACTTGAATTGTAAAGTGCTTAAATTCGCTTAAATTCGCCATTTTTGTTTTAACAAAAATGTTGCACGGCCGCCCGCATAAATCTATCTTATGGTCATGATGAAATCAGTTATTGAATACAAAGACTATCGTGAGTACGTACTCGACTACTACCGCGAACGCAAGCGCACGTCGGCGTTTACCTGGCGCGAGTTTGCAAAGATTGCTGGTTTCGCATCGGGTTCATACCTGAAGCTTGTTTGCGATGGCAAGACAAGGCTTCGGGAGGAAGGAGCAAAGAAGACGGCCTTGGCAATGGGGTTGCTGGGGTTTGAGTTCGACTACTTCGTCTTGATGGTTCGATACGAAAGCGCAAAGACGGACCGGGAAAAGAAAAAGTGTTTCGAAGAAATGGAAGCATTGAGTTCGGCACACCATGTGAAAATTCTCGGCAGTGAAATGTACACGTTCTACGAAACCTGGAAGCATTCTGTCGTCCGTGAATTGGCCGTGGCGATGCCCGGGGCGAAACCGCACGAAATCGCGAAGGCTTGCCGGTTGCCTATTTCGGCGGCTGACGTAAGCAGCAGCTTGCGATTCCTTTTGAATGCCGGATTCCTGACGATAGATGCCAAGGGCATTTATCACCAGACGACGCATTCGATTACGACGGGGCGCCTAAAGGTTGTCTCGGTGGCGGTGCATTCGCTGTTGCGCCAGATGGGCGAATTCGCGCTCGAGGCTTTGGACAAGTTGCCTATTTCGGAACGCCACTTTAGCGGCATTACCATGGGCATGACTGCCGAAAGCTATGAAAAGGTCATCGAGGAACTCACGGAGTGCCGCAAACGCATTGTGTCGATTGTCTCGGCTGACAAAAAGGTGGAAAAAGTTTGCCGCTTGAACATGCAGCTTTTCCCGCTATCTGAAAATTTGAATAGGGCGCCTGTTATGGGAAAAAAGGAGGCTGAAAATGCGTAATAGTTTGGATGGTATGAGAAAGTTTTTTGCGAGTCTTGCCGCTCTCGCTTTTGGCGGGGCGTTCTGGGCCTGTTCTACTTTTGAATCCGCCGGCACGAGCGAAGAGAGTGAAGGCGTTGTTGCCATTTCTAGCAAGAAAATTGTTGGCGTGGCGCAGAAGGGACCGTTCGTGACGGGATCCAACATCGTGCTCAAGGAAACTTCGGCAGAAGGGAATCTTGTGGCGACTGGCCGCGAATTCTTTGCGACGACCCGTAGCGACCAAGGCGATTTTGTCATCGACGATATCAATTTGGAAAGTCAGTATGTCAGGCTGACTGCAACCGGTTACTATAAAAGCGAAACGACGAAAGAAAATTCAAAGTGCCAAGTCAGCTTGAATGCGTTGTCGGATATTAGCGACCGCGGCGTAATAAACATTAACGTGTTTACGCACTTGGAATACGGCCGCACGCTTTATCTTGTGAAAGAAGGTAAATCGTTTGCAGAAGCTCAGAAGCAGGCACATGCTGAATTGATGAAGAGCTTCAGTTATGAATGGATTTCTGAAGATTCCGAAAACCTCGATGTGACCGACACGAGTGAAGCCGGCAAGGCTCTGGAACGTATCAGTAGTGGCTTGGATTTGGCTATGAATGATGCGCAAAAGAGGGCTGAAGAAGGTGTCCGTTGCGAAGCTGCCCAAGAAGTTGTAGATGTTCTGGCCAAGATGTTCAGAAAGTCTGGCGATTTTTCGGGAGATTTCAAGACGGAATATGCGTCGAGTGATGTTATAATGTTTTTCTTAGTTACGATGTCTTATCCAGAATAGGGGGTTACTATGTATAGAAGGATCAATCATATTCTTTCACTGATTGCTGTGGGTGCGGCTTTGATGGCTTGCAGCCAGGCGGAAACGAACTCTACGTCGTCAGAAGGGGCGAGAACCATTTCTGGCAAATCGCAAAAAGGACCGTTTTTAAAGGGTTCTGAAATCACCCTTTATGGAATGGACGAACGCTTGCGCCAAACGGGAGCTAAATTCTCTACCAAGGTTGAAAATAGCCGTGGCGAGTATTCCTTGAGAAACGTCAACCTGGACGATCGCTATGCCTGGCTCAATGCGAACGGCTACTATCTCGATGAAATAACCCGGGATACCTCTGCTCAAAAAATTTCATTGAACAGTCTTGTTGATTTGCAAGATCGCGATCACGTGAATATTAACGTTCTGACGCATTTGTCTTTTGACCGTATTCGTTACCTAGTCAAGGAGGGCAAATCTGTTGAAGACGCTAAGCGCCAGGCCGAAAAAGAAGTGATGGCTGCATTCGGATTCTCCGATGAGGGCGAGTCCTTCGACCAGCTCGATATTATGGGCCGTAGCGAAGGTGACGCTAAACTCTTGGCCATTTCGTTGATAATGCTTACCGCCAAAGATATTGGCGAGGTGACGACCAATATGGCCATGCTTGCCATGGATTTGGAGAAAGACGGCGTCTGGGATGATACCACCTTGAAGAACGAACTCAAGAAGAACGTTTCTATGGAGAATCAAGGCGAAGCCTATAAGCTTGCACGGCGTAACCTGATCGATATGGGTGCAGACGAAATAAGCGATTTCGAAAAGCTCATCAACCAGTTCGCGGCTCCTTGGGATTCCGCATGGGGCCTTGGCGCCCACTGTGGAAATCTAGATGATGTCAAGGACGGCTATATTTGCCGCAATGGCGTGTGGAAGTGGTATAATGGCGCAAGAACGAATGGCGATGCGCCTGTGGATACCGCAGGAAAATACGGCACGCTGGTCGATGACAGAGATGGGGCCATCTATAAGACTTTGGATGTCAAAATGAAAGATGGAGAGACTGTCTCTTGGATGGTGAGTAATCTGGGATTTAAGCCTTCCATGGGTTCTGATGGCATTCAAGAATGGTTTACGATGGGGGAAATGGGTAGTCCTTATTATGTTTGCCAGGCATTGGATGCGCCCGATGAAGAAACTTGCGAGTCGGAGGCTTACCGTTCTGAGATTAAGGAAAAGGTGCTCCGCAAAGAATATGTTCAAGGCGCATGCCCCGAAGGCTGGCATCTTCCCCAAAGTTATGAATGGCAAAAACTGGAAGAGGCTACCCAAGGCGATGCTCAAACTCAAGAATTGCTTTTGTATCCGCGCTTTACGGAAAACGAAAGTGATTATAAGATTGCCCAGTGGGGCAGTAGATTCTCTCTTGATGAAGATCGCGAATTCTTCGGACCGGAAGAACCGACAAGCGCTCCGCCGGCAAAGACTATCTACGAGGTCCGTTGCGTAAAAGACTAAGGTGAAATTCATTCCCCCGATTTGGACCCGAAGGATTCGGGCAGGGGGATGGTTAGGAAAGAATCCTGCGGAAAGTTCCGCAGGATTTTTTTTGTGTTCTAGGGCATGTTCCTAGAATATGAAATCATGTTCTAAAAATGCTTGATTTTTGATAATTTTAAAGAAATTGGTAAAATTTGGCTAAAAACGATAATTTTATGTTCTGTTTAGACCAAATGAATCTATATTTGTAGTCATGAAGGAGATCATAGAATACACTGATTATCGTAAGTTCATTCAGGACTACTACGATGAACGAAAACGCTGCTCTGCTTTTTCTTGGCATGCGTTCGCCCAGAAGGCGGGTTTTTCGTCAGATGTCTATTTGAAGTATGTTTGCGAGGGGAAAAAGAATTTGAGCGTCGGCTCGGCGGGCTCGGTGGCAAATGCCATGGGGCTTGTCGGTTTCGAGTACGAATACTTTGTCTTGATGGTATCTTATGCGCATGCAAAAAGCAACGAAGCTAAAAAGGCTGCGTTCGAAGAACGTTGCGCGCTGGCGAATGCTCACAAGGTGCGTGTGCTGGGTGACGAAGAATTCAAGTATTTCAAGTCTTGGAAAAATTCCGTAATCCGTGAGTTGGCACCGCACATGCCCGGCGCAAAGCCGTTGGAAATTGCCCATGCCTGCAAACCGAAGATTTCGGCGGCGGAAGTTTCCGAGACGCTCGATTTTTTGGTGAAGGCGAAGCTCCTGAAGAAGGACAGGAGTGGAAACTACCAGCAAACGGACAAGACGATTAAAATGGCGCCTGTGGAGGCCGTGCCGCTGGCGGCTCGCGATTTGCAGCGCCAGATGGGGGAGTTTGCCCTTAAGTCCATTGATTTGCCGATTTCGGAACGCATGATGTCGGGTTATACGCTTGGGCTTACGCGTCGTGCGTACGAACGCATCAAGAAAGAGACTGAAGATTATTACCGCCGCGTGGTGGCGATTGCGACGGAGGAAGACGAAACGGAACAGGTCTACCGCCTGAACGTGCAGTTGTTCCCGTTGAGTGAACGACTTGAACCTAAAAACGAGACGATGAATAAAAAGGGAGAAACGAAATGAGGAGAGAGAAGAATCGCAATTTAGCCTTGCGCCTGATGTCGATTTGTGCGCTTGCGTCTATGGCGCTCTTGGCAGCCTGCTCCAGTTCCGACGACAAGAGTGTTGCCGGTGGCGCTTCGGGGGATGCGGGCGTTGTTGCCGTCAAGGATTTGGACGTGGCAGGTGTTTCGCAGAAGGGCCCGTTCGTGAAGGGTTCCGCGGTGACGGTGCAGGGAATTGACTGCAAGACAATGAAATTCACGGATGAGGTCTTTGAGGGCGAAGTCAAAAACAATATGGGTGAATTTGTTGTAGAAAAAGTGAACTTGTCTACAACCTGTGCTGTTGTTGCAGTGACTGGCGAATACCGTAGCGAAATGACCGGGAAGAAGGTTTCGGATAAATTGACGCTCCGTGCGTTGACGAATCTCAAGGACCGTACCCATGTGAATGTCAACTTGCTTACGAACTTGGAATACGAGCGCGTAATGCATTATGTGGCAGAAAAAGGCAAGACTTTCGACGAGGCAAAGGACTTAGCTGAAACCGAGGTGCTTGCGGCGTTCGGTATGGCGGGCGATACGACCGAGTTTGAAGATTTGGATATTTTTGGAACAAGCGATGCAGATGCAACGCTCCTTGCCATCAGTGTGCTGATGCAAGGCGATGCCGATGTGAAAACGCTTACGGAACGTATGGATAAATTCAGCGATTCCTTTGCGGAAAGCGGCACGTGGAATGATGATGATACGAAAAAAGCAATTATCGACTGGATTGCAAATGCCGTGGCGAAGGCTGTGATGGATTCCATTCGCAAGAATATGGAGAATTGGGGATTCGCAAACGAAGTTCCCGATTTTGAGACGGCGGTTGATGCGTTTGCCACTAACGTTTCAAAGGAAGAATCTAACGACAGCGTCAAGACAGAAGGATGGAGTTGGGATGTTCCCAAGGAAGCCCGCCTGAATCCGAACATCAAATACGACTCGATGGTTGACCCGCGCGACAAGCAAGTGTACAAAGTTGTAAAAATTGATGTGCCAGATGCAAATTATTCGCAGGTTTGGATGGCGGAGAACCTGAACTATGCCGATAGCGTCAAGACTCCGAGCTTGAAGGGCGGCAACTGGTGCTACAATGATGATGAAAAAAATTGCAAGGTGAGTGGCCGTTATTATAGCTGGGCCGCCGCGATTGACTCGGTTGCTTTGGCGAATGATTCCAAGGAGCCGTTGGTTTGCGGCTATGGCAAAAAGTGCGGACTTGATCGAGCTGTGCAGGGAATTTGCCCTGACGGCTGGCATTTGCCGTCAATCTATGAATGGGGCCTATTGAGCGTGGCATTAGGAAATGCCCCTGTATCTGGTGAACCACTCAAGGCGTTGACTGGATGGAACGACGCCGGGACGGATCACAATAACGGTACGGATCTTTACGGCTTCGCCGCTCTCCCGACCGGAAGAAGAATTTCTGCTACTAAATGGGAAAAGGTGGGCTCGGATGTTTATTACTGGAGCGCTACTGAATACAGTGCCAATGATGGCCGGTATTTCAATATAAACAACGTTTATACCAATTCTTATACGTATCAGAATAGCAAGTCTTATGGACAAAGTGTCCGTTGCGTCAAGGGGGATCCTTCGACTGCTCCGGTAAGACCTTCTTCAAGTTCTAGCGTGACAAGCGTATCCAGCAGTTCTGTAGAGTCTTCTAGTTCTGAAGCTTCTTCCTCGTCACAGTCGAGTAGCAGCGAGACAAGTGGGTCCAGCAGTTCTGTAGTTCCTGAAGATCCCTCTTCAGTAGTTACGGGGACTATGACAGACAACCGTGATGGTCAAACTTACAAGACCGTGAAAATCGGCGACCAGGTGTGGATGGCAGAAAACCTGAACTTTGAAACTGATTCCAGTTTCTGCTATAATGATTCTGCTGAATATTGTGCAAAGTATGGCCGTCTTTATGTTTGGACTGCGGCAATGGATGCATGCCCTAGCGACTGGCACCTGCCCGATCTCGCAGAGTGGAGAATGCTGCTCGCTGCGGTTGGTGGGGATTCGATTGCAGGCACGAAGCTCAAGTCTACGAGTGGCTGGAATAGTGACGGCAATGGTACGGATGATTTCGGCTTCACTGTGTTGCCCGCTGGTGGCTGGGGGAGCAAGGACTTTGTGGGTGAGGCTGCTGCCTTTTGGACTTCTGAATGGTACGATGAGTACGATAATTATGCGTATGGTATAAGATTGTACACGGATACCATTGTACGCAAGTTCTACAGTAACAAGTATATCGGGAGTTCGGTCCGTTGTGTAAAGGACTAAGTTTGCTTAGATTTCTGAAATTGAAATCAATGGGCTCGAAGGCGGAAGAAGAGAGAGCTTATCTCTGGAGCCGTAGGCTGTTAGAATCTGGGGCGTTATGCCGGAATCAAAAAAAGACCTCGCTAGTGCGCTAGCGAGTTTTTTTTGTACTCCTAGAACACGAGTTGTGTTCTTGAAATTGGCGAAATTTTAAAAATTTTGCAGAATTAGTAAAATTTGAATAAAAATAGCGAATTTGTATCCCATTTGTGGCAAATTAGTCTATATTTGTGACCATGAAGGAGATTGTAGAATATACCGATTATCGTAAGTTCATTCAGGACTATTACGATGAACGTAAGCGCACCTCTGCGTTTACCTGGCGAGACTTTGCGCGCGACGCAGGGTTTTCGTCGGCGGTTTATCTGAAGTATGTCTGCGAGGGGAAGAAAAACCTGAGCGTAGGGGCTGCAGGTTCCGTAGCGAGTGCTATGGGGTTGGTGGGGTTCGAACACACGTACTTTGTGCTGATGGTTTCGTACGCGCATGCGAAGGGGGACGAGGCGAAACGAGCCGCGTTCGAGGAACGCTGTGCGCTGGCGAATGCTCACAAGGTGCGTGTGCTAGGGGTCGAAGAGTTCAATTATTTTAAATCGTGGAAAAACGTGGTGCTGCGAGAACTCGCGCCAAACATGCCCGGCGCAAAGCCGCTCGAAATGGCTCATGCGATTAAGCCTGCGATTACCGCTGCCGAAGTCACGGAGACGCTCGACTTTTTGGTGCGGGCGAAGCTCCTCAAAAAAGACAAAGACGGAAATTACCAGCAGACGGACAAGGCGATTTCGATGGGCTCTGTAGACGCCGTGCCTGTGGCTGCCCGCGATTTGCAGCGCCAGATGGGCGAATTCGCCGTAAAGGCAATCAATTTACCGCTTTCGGAACGCGACATGTCGGGCCTTACCATGGGCCTCACCCGTAAATCTTACGAACGGATTCGTAAGGAACTTGCGGATTGCCGCCGCCGAATTATCGCGATTGCCTCGGAAGACGACGAGACGGAACAGGTTTACCGATTGAATTTGCAACTGTTCCCGCTGAGTGAACCTTTGGCAAAAGAAAGCAAGACTTCAGTTAAGAAGGAAGGAGACAATGAAAAATAACTTGTGCAAGACGGCCAAGAAAAACTTGGCCTTTGCTTCTGCATTTATAGGCATGTCGCTCTTTGCTGCATGCTCCAGTACCGATGACAAGGGCGTTGCAGGCGGCGTCTCGGAAGATGCCGGCTTTGTGGCTCTTAAGGATGTCGAGGTTGCTGGCGTTGCCCAGAAGGGCCCGTTCGTGAAGGGCGCTACCGTGACGGTGCAGGGGATTGACTGTAAGACCATGGAACTTTCGGACGAAATTTTTGAAACCGAAGTCAAGAGCGATAAGGGCGACTTTGCTGTTGACAGTATGTCTTTTGCGTCGACATGCGCCTTGTTCGAAGTGTCGGGCAAATACTTTGACGAATTGACTGGCGAAAAGTCCAAGAATGCGGTTACGATCCACGCGATTACCGATTTGAAGGATCGCAAGAACGTGAATGTCAACATGCTTACGCAGCTGGAATACGAACGCGTGAAGCACCTTGTTGCAAACAAGAGTAAGTCTTTTGCCGACGCAAAAACTCAGGCGCAGAAGGAAGTTCTTGCTGCATTCGATATCAAGGGTGAATTTGACGAATCGGAAAAGTTGAATGTCTTTGAATCTGGTAACGGAAACGCAGCACTCCTCGCCGTAAGCGTGATGATGCAGTCTGGAACAGATGCAGATGGGCTTGTCAAGCGTCTTGACAAGTTCGACGATTCCTTTGCCGAAAGCGGCAAGTGGAAAGATTCTACGACCAAGGCCGAGATTGCTGAATGGGCCGCCTCTGTCGTCGCAGACGGCAAGCTTGATTCCATTCGCAAGAATATCGAAGGCCTGGATTATGTTGACGAAATTCCCGCGTTCGAAAAGTACATTCCCGCTGTAGAACCGGCTGATTCGATCGAAGAAGTGTCTTCTTCTAGCGATGAATCTTCGTCTTCTGTCGAAGAGTCGTCTTCCAGCGACGTCATTGCGAGCGAAGCGAAGCAATCCAGTAGTAGCGAAGTAAAGGCCGATACGTTATCTTCGAGTTCTGCAGTATCGCCGAAGTCGAGTTCGTCTGTTCGTGACACGCTTGTTTCTAGCTCGTCTGTTCGTGATTCGCTGTCGCTGGATAGCCTGCGTTCTTCGAGTTCTGTAGTGCCGAACGATTCAATCGTACGCGACTCCTCTGCACGTGATACTTCCATTCGTGATTCGAATTCCGTAAAGCCGGATACTTCGACTACGGCGAAAGATTCCTCTGTTGCCCCAAAAGATACCTCGGGATGTCCTAACACGGAATTCCCCCATGAACTGAATTACTTGCTTGGAAATGACTATGAAATTGCAAGTGCGCATTGCCCTGGTGATTCCGTAGTCGTGACTTGGAGAACGCGTCACGATGTTTACGAAACGGAATTCTCTGTTCCGAGGACATATACTTTTGCTGCGGATTTTGAACAGTACTCGACGGATAGCTTGGATCGTTTCAGGTCGGAGTGGCTGGATGGTGGTTCTGGATACAAATATCGAGGGGAAAGCGAAAAAAGCATAGTGGAATTAGGAAACGAACTGTATGGGTATCCGTACGATGAAGAAGATATGAGTGAAATTGGCGAAACGACTCCTGTTTATAGCTACGAAATGGTATTGAAGAATGCCTTGTACCATGTATACGTATTTTCTGTGCCGGAAGTATTGGTGAGCGCGAGCGGCTCTAGAACAATCCGCTATGGGTTCGTTGTAGAATTGGCGGGCGTCTATTATACGTCAAAGTAAAGGTCTTCTACCCTAAAAAAGCAGAAAGGTCTCGCAATTTTGCGAGGCCTTTTCTTTTTTTTGGTGAGCGTTCTTCTTTGTGTTCTTGGGATACGTGCTTTGTGTTCTAAATTGCTTAAAATTTAATAAAATCCTTAAAATGCGTAAAATTTGAATAAAAACGTTAATTTTGTATTCTAACATCTTAAAATCTACCTATATTTGTAAGTGTGAGGGATACAAAAACACTCCAACAAAGAAGGGAAAATGAAAAAGAAAAACAAATGGTATGAAGTTCTGGGTGCAGGCCTGTTGTCTGTTTCGGCAATGTACCTCTGCACATCTCTAATGGTAACGGGCTGCTCCAGCGAAAGCAGCAGTGTTGCCGGGGATGACTCGGAAGAATATATCGAGGACGTGGAATCCGGTGGCGATGAGGGTGCTTCTTCGTCTTCGGTTGCAAGCAAAGATAAAAAGGCGAAGTCCTCGAGCTCTGAAAAGAACGAGAAAATCGAATCTTCAAGCTCGGAAAATAATGGATCTTCTGATACAACAAGGGTCGAATCTTCAAGCTCCGAAAAAGCAGATTCTTCTAGTGTCGAAGAATATGCAATTAAGAATATGACTTTAACTGGCGTAGCGCAGAAAGGCCCGTTCGTTGATGGCCATGGATTTGTGCGTGAAGTTGATTGCGAAACGTTAAGGCCTACAAGCTATGACGCGGAGTTTGGGTATTTTAGTGTTGTTATAGAAGATGGAGTAATCAATGTTGAAAATCTCAACATGGTTTCTCCATGTGCAGAAATCGTTGTGTGGGGTTATTATCTAGATGAACATACAGGGGAAAAGTCGAAGAAATTAGTTAATCTGAGCGCCCTTGCTAATTTGGAAAATCGCAGCACTGTGAATGTCAACGTGTTTACGCAGCTTGAATACGACCGCATGAAGTATCTTGTAAATCAAAAGAAAATGCCTGTGGCAGAAGCAAAGGCACTGGCGAAAAAGGAAATCCTTGCGCTGTTTGACATTAAAGACGATGTCGGTGATTTTGCTGATTTGGATATCCTTAAGCCTGGAGAGGGCAACGCAGCACTTTTGGCTGCAAGTGTGCTCCTGACGGCACAGACGGATCCTGAAAAGAATGCTCATCTTACTTATACTGTAGACTCGTTGAGTGACTCTTATGTTAAAACGGGCGAGTGGGATAACGAAATGAAAACCAAAATTGCCAATTGGGCTAAGTCTGCCAAAGAAAACGGCACGCTGGAAACGATTCGCAAAAATGTGGCCGGGTGGAAAAACGTGGAAGCGGTTCCCGAATTTGAAAAGTATGTTGAAAAGTTTGGCGAGGAATACTCCAGCCCAGAAAATGAGGAATCTTCAAAGGAGTCTTCTCATCCGAGGGAATGGCACGAACTTCATGACATTATTTACCATTATGTTCTAGAAGAAAATACTCCTGAAACCTTGGATAAAGAAAAATACGATAGAATTTATCGAGAAAATGAACAAACGAATTTAGAAGAATACTTGATGGACGAGGATGCCTATATGGCAGAATTTGTAAAAGGAAACAAATATTCTTGGAATGTTATGTTGACGCATGATCCTAGAATGTGGGATGGCGATGAATGGGACGATCCTCGATATCCGAACGTTCATTATGAAGTCTGGCTTGACACGATGTTTGTATGGTCAGAGTATGGTACAGATAAAATTTATGCTATTGCAGGATATATGATTCGATATACCGTTGGGGAGGCTCCGGATGTTGAAGAGCGTATCGCTTATGTAGAAGTCCGCGTCAACCTCAATTGGCTTAATCAACCCTACAATCCGTCAAAAAAAGAAGACGACTAAAGCTCTTTTGTCTCCTCACTAAAAAAAGAACCCCGCTAGTTTGCTAGCGAGGTTCTTTTTTAAGGGTGGGTGACCGGACTCGAACCGACAACATCCAGAATCACAATCTGGGACTCTAACCAATTGAGCTACACCCACCATGATTGTGAGCCCAAATATAAAAAAGCCACCCCGATTTTCAAGGGTGGCCCTGCAATTTTTTTGTAAAATGCGCCTTTTTAGTCGTTTTTCAGCTTCGAAATGATGCGCAGGTAGTTTGCGCGCTTGAAATCGTTGCGGTGTTCTTCGCAGAAACGGGGGTAAATGTACTGCTTCGGGAACACGCGGATAGTGAACATTTCGTTGCAGCCTTCGAGACAGCACTTGAAGGTGAGGTCCATGGATTCCGTGTAGTTGTGGCGGAAGATGATGTTCTTGGACTCGATGTTGTCCACGTCCTTCTTCTGCTTCTGGCGCTGCTTGATGTCGCGGTGCAATTCGCAGTACTTGGCGATCGGGTGGCCCCAGAATTCGCGGCCGCAGCCGGGTTCCTGACAGACTTTCAGCTTGATACGCTTTTTCTTTTTGTACTTGGGTAATTGCATAAAAAACCTCGGTTTAAGGGTAAATATAGTAAAAATTCCAACTAATGCCGTTTTTAGGGCTGATTTTGAACGGTTTTGCGGATTTTAGCGTGTATATAAGAGAAACCTTTTAGAAAAAGGAAGCCTTTTATGCATGTTTCGCGAAAATCAAATCGTTGCATTTACCTGTGGATTTTGCTCTGCGGGGCCCTTTGGGGTACGTTTTTGGGACTGTTTTTTTCGGGCTGCACCTACGATTCCGGTTGGAGTGGGGGCCCGGAGCCGGTGCGAATCACATTTTTAGATGTGGGGCAGGGGCTCGCGGTGCTCCTAGAAAACGAGGGGCGGTTTGCCCTGTATGACACGGGACCCGACTCCGCCGGACTGATGGATACGCTTGCGTCGAGGGGCGTCAAGTCGCTCGACTGGGTGCTGGTGAGCCACTTTCACCGGGACCACGGCGGTGGCTTTATGGAAATGGGCGCGGCAATCGAGTCGGGGCGGCTCAAGGTCGGGCGCCTCTTGGTGGGGTTAGACACCGCGGTGGGCTTCGTGAGCGACAGTATTTTTAAGGTGGCGCGGCGGTACAGGATTCCGGTAGATACGCTGGAACGCGGCGACTCGGTGTACTTTGCCGAGGGGCTAAGGCTTGAATGTCTGTGGCCTGTAAGTTACGGACGCTTTGGTGAAAATCGGGCGAGCGTGGTGGTGCTTGGTTCCATGATGGGACCGCTGGCGGGGCGTGAAAGTTCGTTCCTGTTGATGGGAGACTTGGATTCCGTGGGCGAAAACCGCCTGATGGAGCTCTCGCGCGACTTGTCGGCAGATTTATTGCAAGTGGGGCACCATGGTTCCGCGGGCAGTAGCGGGCTCCAGTTTCTGGCACAGGTGACCCCTAGGTATGCGGCAATCGGGGTCGGAAAAAATAACCGCTACGGCCATCCCAAAGAAGAGGTGCTAAGCAGGCTCCGGATTGTCACGGGCGATTCAGCTGCAATCTATCGCACCGACCTGCACGGGAGTTTCAGCTTTGAAATGTGGCCAGGTGTGGGGCTTGTTATTCCCTGAAACCTACGCGGGCCTGAAAGTGGCAGCGGTTTGTGGTGGGGCTCTTTTCCATGTCGGCGTTCATGCCGAAGAATACGACGTGGTGGTTCGTATCCTTAAAGCGGATGATGTTCACGTTCGCGCCGAGCGGCACCTGGTTCACAAAGTTCAGCTGCAGCGAGCGGATGCCGCGTTCCTTGATTTCTTCTTTGCTTAAACAGTCCAAAATCCATTCCACGTAGCGGCAATGATTCACATGGTGATTCAAGTCCAGGTCGCTATTGCGGGCGCGTTCTGTATAAACTAATTGCGGGTCTTCACCCATGGGCAAAACCGAGAGCATCTCGGGCATGGCGCTCTTTTCAAGCTGAATGGGGAAGGGGTACGGACTGTTTGACGGCGGTTCTGCAAAGCCGGTCTTCAAGTTCACGAGAATCCAAGAAGAAGTGCCTTCGGCCAAAGCGTGACCTTGGCTATCGACAACGGCGTAGTCTTTGAGGACTACCTTGTCTTTGTAGATTTCCTTGATCCAGGTGGAAACGCTGAGTTCTTCGCCCATGAGCGGAGTGTGATTGATGCGGACCTTCATGCGAGTAATGGCCGAAGTGTAGCCGGCCTTGATCATGCGCCACAGGCCAAATCCGCCCCGTTCGGCGTCAGCGATGGCGGCCTCTTCCATAAACTGGAACAGGCGCGAAAGCTTGAGTCTGCCGTATTCGTCGCAGTCCGAAAAGCGTACGGTGAATTTGAGGTCTGTGATTTCGCTCATCATTTAGCGCTCCATATAGTCTGTTAGCTTATTTAATTTATAAATTTATCGGCATGGATACACCTTTTTTTCGCCCCAGTCATATTCAGATTCCTGCTTTGTCGTCTTATAACGGAGAACTTCGCGTTCCGGGTTCCAAGAGTATTACTAATCGAGTGCTTTTGGTGTCGGCCCTTGCCGAAGGAACCACCCGCTTGCACAACTTGTTGAAAAGCGATGACACCCGCTACATGGGCGAGGCTCTTAAGGCTCTTGGAGTCAAGGCGGAAATGACCGACGACTTTACCGAAGCCGTAATCGAAGGTAATGGCGCTCCTATCGATGCTCCGTCTGTCCTGATGGAAAATGACAACTATGTGGCAGGCCTTTATCTGGGAAACGCAGGTACAGCCATGCGTTCGCTTTGTGCCGCGCTAGCTTTGGGTAGAGGCGTGTTCCATTTGAGTGGCGAAGAACGTATGAAGGAACGTCCTATCCGCGACTTGGTCGACGCACTCCGTATGCTGGGGGCCGATATCGACTATATGGAAACGGACGGGTTCCCGCCGGTGTGTATTAACGCTCACGGTCTCAAGGGGGGCTCTGTTACGGTGCGTGGCAATATTTCGAGCCAGTACCTGACGGCTCTCTTGATTTGCGCTCCCTATGCAGAATCCCCGCTCCACATTCATGTGGAAGGCGACCTGATTTCTGCCCCGTATATTCTGTTGACTCTGGACGTCATGAAACATTTCGGCATCGAAGTCAAGCATGCCGACCTCAAGGATTTTTATGTGCCCCAGGGCGTTTACAAGTCTCCGGGCGACTATATGGTCGAAGGTGATGCAAGCTCCGCCAGTTATCCGCTTGCTGCCGCGGCTATTGCAGGTGGTAAGGTCCGCGTGCTGGGTGTAGGCTCCGAATGCCGCCAAGGTGATATCGCTTTTGTCGATGTGCTCAAGAAGATGGGTGCAAACATTGCCATGGGCCCCGATTGGGTCGAATGTGTTGGCCCCCAGGGCAAGCTCAAGAGCCTCGGCGAATTCAACGCTATCGAAATTCCCGATGCGGCCATGACCGTTGCAGTGCTTGCCTTGTTTGCCGACGCCCCCATGACCATTTCGGGGATTGCCAGCTGGCGCGTCAAAGAGACGGACCGCATTGCGGCCATGGCGGCTGAACTTCGCAAAGTGGGCGCCGAAGTCCGCGAAACTAACGATTCCATTACGATTACGCCGCCGGCTGAATTGCAGCCCGCGACTATCGAAACTTATAACGACCATCGCATGGCCATGTGCTTTAGCCTGGTGGCTCTGGGCGGTGTTCCGATCAAGATTATGGATCCGGCTTGCATTAATAAGACGTATCCGCGCTACTTTGAAGACTTTTTGAGAATTGCCCACTAGCGGCCAAAGGTGAATTAGTATTTTAGAGAAAACCATGAAGAAGCGTATTTGCGGCATAGCTTTATTTGTGATGACACTCGCCTTGTGCGGGATTGCTCATGCTATGCCGGAACTGAAGGCCATGCCGACACCTCCCGATACGCTTGTGCTTTGGGTGATGGACCAGGATATCAATGCTGGCGCCGCTCTTCAGAAACTCATGAAAAAGTACACGCGCCAAAGCGGAACTCCGGTCAAGATTCGGTTCGTGGATTGGGGAGTCGCCTTCGCCGAACTCAACAAGGTCTTGGTAAACGACGCTGGCCCGGGGACCGATTTCCCGGATGTGTTGCAACTGGGCTCGAGCTGGGTGCCGTACTTTGCCAAGGCCGGCATGATTAGCCCTGTCACAGAATTGTTAGACGCTGTCGATACAAGTCGCTTTTATCCGGAGGCCATGAAATCTGGTCATGTCGGTCGCGATACTCTAGTGTACTCGATTCCGTGGTTCCTCGACATTCGTGGGTTCTTCGCGAACGAACGTATTTGGTTGGAACTGGGGCTGCATGATTCCGAAATCGAAACTTACCCGCAGTTCTTTGGCGTGCTTCGGGCCATTTCGGAAGCCAAAGTGACTAACCGGCAAGATGTTGAGGTGGTGCCGTTTGAATTTGGCGTGAAGGACGACTGGACGGGCTATCAGCAGATGTCTCCGTTCCTCTGGAATTACGGCGGTGACTTCGTTGCAGAAGTCGATAGCGGTTACCGCAGTGCCCTAGCAGACCCATTGACGCTGGTGGGACTTTGTTTTTATTTGAAATTGTTGCGCGACCATGACGTATCGCCGTACAACCTCAAGGAAAATTCGGCCCAGAGTGCAGACCGCTTTGTGCGTTCCGAACAGTTGATGATTTTTGGTACGTCCGAATTGATCCGCAAAATTGAATTCGACACGGAAATGGGCGGCTTGAGAGATAGCCCGCTCGCCAAAGACGGCTTGATTACGGTGACCGGTCCCAAGGGCCCGTACGGCAATTTCTCGTTTGTGGGCGGAAGCCATTTGACGCTCCCAAAGAACAGCAACCCGATCAAGCATGCAAAGGCCCGCGACTTGTTCCTGTTCATGCTCCGTGCAGACAATATCGATTTCTATTCTAGACAGTGCGGCTTCATTCCGCCCGACAAGAGCTTGATTCGAATCTGGATGCAGGATCCTCGCTACAATCATTTGATTGACGGTCTCGAAAATCATGGCCGTAGTAGCCAGAACATTCCGGAATGGAGCGAGATCGAAATGACGGTGAACAGCATGGTGTCTGCCATTGCGAGTACATTGCTCAAGCAAGATTCTTCCGTGAACGAAGAAATTGCGAGTCACGTGTTTGATGCTCACCAGAAAATCAATGGCATTTTGGGGTACAAAGACCCCGAAACGGAATCCGCTGTAAAGCGCCGTATTCTTGCGGCTTTGGAAACCCCGGTCGAAGAAACCAAGTACGAAAAGGGTTTCGGTTCGGTCAGCGTGCAGCCTGAATTTAGCTTGCGGCTTATTGTGGTGATTTCTTTGGGAGCTGTTGCGGTCGTGTTATTGTTGGTGTTCTCTATTCGTCGGTTCCGCAAGCGCTAGAATTATGCGAAATATTTTTGCCTTAATTGGATTCTTTACAACTGTCGCTCTTGCCAATTTTCAATTGGATTCTTTCCAGGTGTACGTGGATTCGGTGGTGCCTGGCGCCCGTTACGGACTCTCGATACGATCGGTTAAAACGGGCCAAGAATTAGGTAACATTCGCGGAGATGAAAAGTTTACGCCTGCAAGTACGCTCAAGACTTTGACGACTGCGGCGGCGGTTCACTACTTGCCGCTCGATTACGCGCCCAAGACCGAAGTTTCTCTGAACGGTAGCGTGCGCAAAAAGACTTTTGTCGGAACCGTCAATGTCCGTGGCGGTGGCGATCCGAATTTTTCGGGCCGCTATTATGCAGACCCGTTCCATATGATTTATGCCATGGCTGATTCGATTCATGCTTTAGGGATAGATTCCATTTCGGGTAAGATTACTCTAGATTCCAGCTATTACAAGGGCCCGTGGCGCGCCGAACACTGGCGCAAGAATTTTTATGATGCCTGGTACGGTGCCGAAATTGCACCGCTCGGATTTAACGACAATTGCACCATGATTCGATTTAAGCCCGGCCAGAAGGTGGGTGATTTGGCTCGTGCCGAAGTGGTGCCTGACGTTGGCTATGTCGTTTTGAAAAATGAAATGGTGACGGTTCCGGGTAAAAAGCGCAAGTGGACTTGGGCGCTCGATTCTGCAAAACCCGAAATCACGATAGGTGGCGCCATCGGTATCGGCGTGGATTCCAGTCAGCTGGTGCTCCCGGTGCGTAACCCGATTGCGTACTTTAAGGCCGCCTTCATTCACGCTCTCAAGGAACGCGGGATAGCCTTCAAGGAGCAGCCCAATGTGCAGGAGGGAATCCAGATTGCCTCTTACACTTATTCGGCGGCACCGTTCCTCAGCATTCTCGACGAAATCAATCAACGCAGCCAGAACTTGCATGCCGAAACGATCTTCCGCAATTTGGGCGCCCAAAAAACAGGTGTCGGAAGTGTTGAAAGCGGCCGCGCGATGGAAATGAAATTCCTTGCCGAAATGGGAATTGATTCTGCTGACTTCGAAGTCTGGGACGGTTGCGGACTTTCACCCAAGAACAAGGTGAAGCCTTCTACCGAGACCAAGTTGCTTGCAAAGATGGCGCGCCACCCCAAGGGCAGCTACTACATCAACAGTTTTGCGGGCCCCGGAATCGGTACCGGCGGCAAGCGCATGCTTGATTTGCCGTACCCCTGGCTCACTCGATTCAAGACTGGCTTTATCGGCGAAGTCCACGGCCTGGTAGGCTACATTTATACGCTCGATGGCGATACCCTTGCGGTGGCCATGTACTTGAACGAAACGGGCAAGAATCCGGATTCCCAGTTGAAAGATGTGCTGGATACCTTGTGGAGCAGACTGGTGTACCGCACCAACGATAATTACGCCTCTCTCATGAGAATGAAGCAGATGTGGCTTGCCGCCCAGAATGTGGCTGGCCTTACGGCAAGGTTGGATTATTTTTCGAAGTCCATGAAGGGTACGCCGTATAAGCTTGGCCCTATGGGCGAAAGCTACGTTGACTCCATCGAAAACAAGCCGCTGGTGTACATGGATTCGGTCGACTGCGTGACGTATCTGGAACATGTTCTTGCGATGGCCCTGTCGCCGAACGAAAACGAAATTTTCAATACGCTCCAAAAGATCCGCTACAAGGACGGTAAAATCGGTTACGTGAACCGCAAACATTACCTGCTGGCCGACTGGGTGAGCGATAGCAAGTTTGCTCGCGTGATGCAGGTGCCGGGCGATACCGTTGTCAAACGCACGATGCCCAAGCAGAATTTCTTCAAGGCGAAAAAGATCAAGTACGAAACTCCGGATGCTCCGATGGACTTGCGCTACTTGCCTTACAATCGTGCGGTAGAAATGGCTTCAAAACCTTACGCAGGCCCTCTGATGGTGACGGGGGTTGCCTTTGTCGCAAGTGCAAATGACTTGGATGCGACGCATACGGGCTTCGTGATTTTCCGCAACGGGGAACTCCCGAAGCTGCGCCATGCTGCGTGGAAAAAGCAGGTGATTGAACTTTCGCTGAAAGACTACCTGGCGAGCCGCAAGGGTAAGCTTCCGGGAATCACGCTGTTCGAATTCCTGAAACAATAAGTTGAGTGTTCTTTCTTTGTCATGCCGGGCTTGACCTCAATAGCCACTTGCAGCTTTGCTGCTTAGTGGATATGATCCTCGGCAACGGGGAGTCATCTCCTTTTATAAGTAGCGATTATTCCCCTAAATCAAACGCAAGAATCGCGACGAGTTCGTGCTCGCCGCCTTCATTGCCTTCTGTGTTCGGGCCTTTCTCGAACAAAGTCCATGCATCCGGCATCCAGCCGTAGGCGGCCATGGTGAGTTCTTTGCCGATGGCAATTTCGGCGGCTTCTACCTCTTCCCAGCGCACGGGGCCTGTGGGTGCCTTGTAATAGCGCAGCATTCCGAGCGCTTCCATCGATTCCGGATAATTGTCCACCAGCTGGTAAACGCAGTCCTTGTAGCTTTCGCCTTTCAGACGAATCACGCGGTAAAGGCGCTTGTGACCCAGGAATTTAGAGAGGTCGCCGTGGTGAACGTCAATCTTGGAACCTTGCCCGAAAAACGTCATAAGCTCGCGGAAAATTTCTGAATCCTCTTCCATGAACGGGGAGAGTTTTTTAATCAGGGCGTTAACTTCGTTTGCGAGCATGTTTAAATAATAGATATTTTTTATCTTTTTACCTGTATAAAAAAGAGGCTTCAATATGAAAAACGTAGTTCTTCTCGGTGCGACCGGTTCTATCGGTACTTCTAGCGTCGATGTCATTCATCAGCATTCCGATATCTTCAATCTTTACGCCGTTGCGGCCAACAGCAGTGTAGCCAAAGTTGCCGAAATCGTGCGCAAGTACAAGGTCGAACGCGTGTGCATGTTCGATCCGAATGCTGCGAAGGAACTTGAAAAAGAAATCGGTATGAAGGTGCTCGCCGGTATGGAAGGCCTGTGCGAACTCGCCGCAGACCCGAAGGCCGACATCATCATCAACTCGTTGATGGGTGCCGTTGGTTGCCTCCCGACCATTACCGCTATCGAACACGGCAAGCATGTTGCCCTTGCAAACAAAGAAACCATGGTCATGGCCGGCCCGGTCATTTGGGACAAGCTTGCCGAAAATCCGAAGTCCTTTATCACGCCGATTGACTCCGAACACAGCGCCATTTTCCAGTGCCTCGAAGGCGGCAAGCGCGAACACGAAGTGGAATTTCTTGAAATTACGGCATCCGGTGGTCCCTTCCGCGAATGGCCCATTGAAAAGTTCGAAGACATCACCGTGGCCGATGCCTTGAATCACCCGGTGTGGAGCATGGGCAAGAAGATTACCATCGACTCTGCTTCTATGATGAACAAGGGTCTCGAAGTGCTCGAAGCTCACTTCCTCTTCCACATTCCGTACGACCAGATCAAGGTGGTGGTTCACCCGCAGTCCATGGTGCATTCGCTGGTGCAGTTCCGCGACGGCTCCCTCATGGCCCAGCTCGGTGCCCCCGACATGCGCATTCCGATTCAGGTGGCGCTCACGTGGCCCGACCGTCTGCCGCTCGATACCAAGCGCATTGATCTGCCGACGCTTGCGAAGCTGACCTTCTTTGAACCGGACTTCAACAAGTTCCGCTGCCTTGCCTTGGCTTTTGAAGCGGGCCGCCGTGGCGGTATCGTGCCTTCGATGATGAATGCTGCGAACGAAGTCCTCGTTGACGCCTTCCTTAAAGGTAACCTCAAGTTTACGGATATCCCGCGCCATGTGGAAACCATTATGGCCGGTGCCCCGAACGTGACGGGTCACCTGACGCTCGACCAGGTGCTCGAAGCCGACGCCGAAGCCCGTCGCCTGACGCTTGACCTGATTAAGTAAGTTGTAATCTTGTACAACAGAATTTTGAGTCGCTCCGGAATGGGGCGACTTTTTTGATTTATATTATTTTATGGGCATTTTGCCTGTTTGGAAAAGGATTGAGTATGAACAAAATTATAGCGGCGGCGACCTGCCTTGCTGTAGCGGTTTCTGCGTTTGCACAAGGTTTTGGCGGTCAACAAGGCCAAGGCAAAATGGAGTATTCCGAAAAATTTGCCGACTTGAATTACGCGAACGACGGAAAGACCTTCCATACATTGGATATCTACCTGCCCAAAGAAACGAAGGATGCTTATCCGGTTGTGATTCACACTTACGGTAGCGCCTGGAGCATGAACAATCAAAAGGGTTCTGCCGATTTGAATACGATTTGCGCGGCGCTCCTGAAGGCAGGCTATGCGGTGGTGACTCCGAACCATCGTTCTGCAAGCGATGCCATTTACCCGGCGCAGTTGCATGATCTTAAGGCCGTAGTGCGCTTTATTCGTGGTAATGCAGCGAAATACAAAATCGATACATCTTTTATCGCCATGTCCGGTTTTTCGTCGGGCGGACATCTCTCCAGTTTGGTCGCTACAACCTGTGGCTTGAAAGAAGGCAAGTCCGGTTCCGTAACGGTGGACTTGGTGGGCTCCCTGGGGGAGTTCACCAAGTTCAGTAGCTGTATCGATGCGGCGTCGCTTTGGTCTCCTCCGACCGATATTTACACCATGAATCCTATCAATAATTTCATGGGTAGCGGAACTTACGAAGGCGCCTTCATCGGTGCCGAGCGCGAAGGCAACAAGGATAAGTGGATGGTAGCCAGTTCGCCGTACTATGCCAGCGAAGACGACCCGCCTATTATCTTGTTCCATGGAACTTCGGACCAAATTGTAAACAAGGAACAAAGCCAGGAACTTTATGATTCTCTGAAAAAGCATAATGTCGTGACGGAACTTGTTTCGGTGTCGGGAGGAACCCATGGTGGTTCCGAAATGTATGTCGACGAAAACTTGAACAAAATGATCAGTTTCTTCAATACGGCTCGTGAAGCAAAATCGCAGATTGTCGAACCTTTGGATACGGCGAAGGTAGATACCTCCGCAACGGATTCCTCGGTTACCGATACTTTGGATAACGACTCCGTGCAGACTCGTCTGCCTTCGAGCTGGAAGCAGCTGGCTCATGTCGGCTTGGTCGGTAACAAGTTGGTGGCCTTCGGGAATGGCGGCGAATACCGTTGCGCCATCGTCTCCATGAACGGGGCAATTGTCTGGAGGGGTGATTTCCGCGGGTCTCTGGACCTGTCGTGGCTGCCTTCCGGGGCGTATGCCATTGTTGTTTCATTCCCGTCTGGAATACAAAAAAGCTTGAAATTTGCGAAAAAATAACACAATGGGTACACTTGTGTCCAATTTCTGGCGTAAGAGAACTCTCTTACGCCTTTTTTGGGGTATATTTGTAGCTACATAATAATCATTAAGGAGTCCGAGATGTTGAAATTTGGCTTAAAACAGTATGCTGCTGTCGTACTTTCTCTTACGTCTGCGGCTTTTGCTGCTACAGCGTACATTAACCAGATTGGTTACCGCGTAGGTGATGCCAAGGAATTTGCCCTGGTTGACGGTAACGGCGATGTTGAAATTGTGGACGCAAGTGGTGCGACCGTTTTGAAGGTGACTCCGTCTGCGGCTTCGAATTGGGAACCCAGCGGTCAGAATGTCCAGTTGGTCGATTTCTCGGAATTGAATGTTCCGGGTACTTATTCTATCAAGGTGGGTGGTCAGGAACTTCGCAAGGACCTCAAGATTGCGGCCAACACTTATGAAGACGTTACCAAGGCTTCTTTGAAGTGGTATTACTACCAGCGTGCCTCCATGGCTTTGGAAGAAACCTACGCCGGTCAGTGGAAGCGTGCCGCCGGTCATACTAATGCAAGCGTGCAGCTCCATAACTCTACCGGCGAATCCGGTTCCATCAATTCGACCAAGGGTTGGTACGATGCCGGTGACTATGGTCGCTACATTGTGAACTCGGGCATTACCACTTACACGCTCCTTTCGTTGTTTGAACACTTCCCGGACTATTTCAAGACACTCAAGTGGAACATTCCGGCTGACGGAACTCTCCCGGACTTGCTCGCCGAAATCAAGTACAACTTGGACTGGATGCTTACCATGCAGGCCTCTGATGGTGGCGTTTACCATAAGCTGACTTCTCTCGGATTCCCGGGTGACGTGATGCCGGCAGACGATATCGATCCGATTTACGTGATTGGTAAGGGCTCGGCTGCCACGTTTGACTTTGCCGCAGTGATGGCTGTAGCTGCCCGTGTGTACAAGCCGTTCGATGCTTCTTATGCTAGCAAGTGCCTCGAAGCTGCCAAGAAGGCTTATGCCTGGGGCGCCCAGAACCCGAACAAGTCTTACAGCAACCCGAATGGTGTGCAGACGGGTGAATATGGCGACCGCTGGCTCGGTGATGAAAAGGAATTTGCCTCTACGGAACTCTTTGTTTCTACCGGCGATGCCTCTTACAAGCCGAACAATGCTTCGGGAAATATCCCGAGTTGGGCCGATGTGGGTGGCCTTGCAACTTACGGCATGGCTACGCATGCGACCGAATTAGGCAATACAGCTCAGGCCGCCAAGGATTCCTTGCTCAAGGTGGCCGACAACTTTGTGAATCGCGCCCAGACGGGTTTCGGTGTCGTGATGGCTAAGAACGACTTTGTGTGGGGCTCTAACGCTGTTGCTGGCAACCAGGGCGTATGGCTGTTGCACGCCTACTACCTGACTGGCGAAGCCAAGTACTACCAGGCTGCAGTCAAGGTGCTGGATTACCTGCTTGGTAAGAACCCGCTCGACATGTCTTTCTTGACTGGTTTTGGTACAAAGTCCGCCAAGAAGCCGCACCACCGCCCGAGTACATCTGATAAGGTGAAGGATCCTGTGCCGGGAATGATTGTGGGTGGCCCGCAGCCCGGTGGCGAAGACATCGGTTCTGAAACTTGGGAATGCAAGGACTATAGAACCGGTTTCCCGGCAACCTCTTATGTCGACAACAACTGCAGCTACGCTTCGAACGAAGTGGCTATCAACTGGAATGCCCCGTTTGCGTACCTCGCTGGCGCTATCGAAGCAATTAACCACGGTTATGCTCCTAGCTTTGCTGTGGACGGTGTCGCTCGCAGTACCGATGCTATCAAGCCCGCTGTCGCTCGCAAGGCTCACGTGAAGCAGGGCCCGCAGCTCCGCTTTGTTGACCAGAAGCTCTATGTCGAAAAGAACGGCAAGCGCTTCAACCTGAAGGGACATCGGGTTAAGTAGTCGGTAGACGGTAGACAGTAGACAGTCTTAATGCCGGATTTATTCCGGCATTTCCTTTTTTATATAGAACTCTTTTTTCTTCCTACTTCCTACTTCTAACTTCCTACTATATTTACCCCGAGAGGTTTCTATGAAAAATCGTTTTGCCAGTCGTTTAGCTATTGCAGCCTTGGCGGGGCTTTCTCTGGGTTCCGCCGCATTTGCCGCTCAGAATGTCATCAAGGTCGATGACTTGCATCCGGGTGTCGTCATCAATAAAGAAAACATGATGTCTGCGGACTTGGCGATTTGGAATCCGCCGAGCCGTTATTACGACATGATGTCTGCGTTGGTCGATGGCGGTTACACGCTGTTTAGATTCCCGAATGGCAGCCTTTCGAATGATTACCACTGGAACGGTATCGGTAGCTACGATAGCACGGGCCTCTGGACCGCCGATGAAACCAAGTGGGCGCGCGGTTTCTTGGGCGAAACGATTTACCGCGGCACCACCAAGGACAACTACGGCTTTGTGCGTCGCAGTCACCTGGCCGACGGCAAAATGGAAACCATGTGGTGGGGCGAAATCCTGGACCCGGTGGACCCGCCTTGGGTCGTAGTGGAATTTCCGGAAAAGGTGAATGTCGATTCGTTGGAAATCGATTGGGGAACGCTGCGCCCGAAGGCTTTTGAAATTGCCTACTGGACCGAAGATTACGCCGAATATCCGGGCGTGCACCAGGCGCTCGAAAACAAGCTGAAGCTTGAAAAAGTGGTCAAGGTGAATGGTGCGACCACCAAATACAAGTCTAAATTCCGCACGCGATATGTGGCCATTCAATTCAAGACTGCTGATTTGCCTAGCAAGGGCGTGCAGATTCGCGAGATGAAACTTTATAGCGGCGAAACCGACTTGCTCGGCGGTAACAACTACAAGTTCTACGCGATGTCTACCCGCAATGGCGACAAGGCCCGCACCGACTGGACCGACATCAAGTGGGATTTTGAGGAATTCATGAAGTACATCCAGACGCTTCCGAACGCAAAAGCCGTTATCTGCGTGAATGCGGGAACCGGAACTTCGAAAGAAGCTGCCGCCTGGGTGCGTTATGCAAATAAAGTAAAAGGCTACAACATTAAGCAGTGGCAAATCGGCAACGAACTCGACGGCGAATGGGAAGAATCCGGCCCGATTTCGGCAAGGCATTACGCCGCACGATTCCTGGAATACGCCCGCGCCATGAAGGCTGTCGATTCGACAATCGTTCTGCATGGCCCGCTGTTCAGCACGCATAAAATGCTGCAGAAGGGCGCCGGCTTGCTCGATGGTAAGTACTGGATGGAAGAATTCTTGCGCATTGTGGGCGAGGCCGAAAAGAAAGACGGCAAGCGTTACCTCGACGTGGTGGACTTGCACAATTACCCGTACTGGACGCCCAACGAGCCGAAGCCTGCCGAAATGCTCAAGGCCATGCTCGATGTGGGCCCGAATATGGATACGCTCAATGTGTGGATGAAACGCCATCTCGAAGGTGAACGCGGCGTATTCCTCTCGGAATTCAGTACCTGCGTGCAGGGTTTTAGCCTGCTGATGGATTACCCGCAGGCTTCTGCCGTGGCAAGCATTTTTGCGCAGCATGCCATGCGCTTTGGAAATCGCTTGCAGGTGCTTCCGTGGGATGCTTTCGGTAATTTGTTCAAAGGCCCCGATGACACTTGGGGAACCATTAGCATGACGGCCCTCGCCAAGGAAGGCTCCTGGAATTATTGGAAGTCTCTGGAGCCGACGGCGGAATACTACGGCATTTACATGACCTACATGGATTTCCTTGAAAACGGTTATGCGGTGTTGCCCGTAGAATCGACGAGCCCCGATATTGAAGCCTACGCAATCGGCAAAGGTGATTCAGCCCGTGTGATGATCGTGAACTTGAGTGATGCCCCGCAGGTGGTGCAGATTGACCGCGCAAGCGTCAAGGGCAATTCTAAAGAAGTCGGCAAGGGCGACCTGGTGCGTACACAGGTCGAAATCTTTGGCGAAGATCAGTTCAAGTGGGTGGGCACTTCGCAGAAGGCGTACCCGTACCCGAAAATGGGCCCGAGCGGCCGCCGCATTAACCCGAGCAAGAGCAAGGACATTACGGTGCCGCCGTTTGGACTTGCCGTCGTGCAAGTCAACCCGAAGGTGGTGGGCTTGAGCGAAGCGACCAAGGCGCAGGCTGCGAAGCCGAAGTTCTTGGCAGCCTCTCTCGAAAAAAAGGTCCTGATGGCAGGCGATACGATCGACTTGTTCGTGACGGCAATTCAGGAAAATGGTCAGCTGACGAACGGCGCCGTGACGGTTGGCAATTGGGGCAAGCGGGGCATGGTCTTGCAGAGTGCCGTTCCCGATGATGGCAAGTGGAACGCTTCTATCGAAAGTTTCCATGTGCAAATCCCGATTCCCGAAGATGTGTATCCTGCTGCTCGCGAAATCCAGGTGACTGTTCAGGGCTTGGGTGGCAAGGTTTCTGTGCTCAAGATTCCATTCCGCGTTCGCGGCGCTTACCGTACCACGCACGTGATGCAGAACTTTGATAACGGCCTCGATGCAGTCGACTGGTTCCCGGTCGCTAACGGCGACAACGCAACGACTATCGGTGCGAAGGTCTTTAACGGGGCTCCTCCGCACGGTGGCTTTATCCGCCACGACTTTATGATCGAGCAGCCGCCTACGCAGGGCTGGCCGAACTTTGCGGGCGCCTACTACGTGATTCCCGAAGAAGTTCACAATTCCGTGGGTATCGTGTTCGACTACGCCACGAACCATAGCAATCCCGATGGCTATTTCGAAGTGCAAATCGCAAGTGAACAGGTCAAGGATTACGATGAATTCATGATCCGCCTCAAGAACACTCGCGGTTCCTGGATGCGTGACACGCTCATCTGGGAAAATATGAAACAGGAAGGCTGGGGTAAGACCATTCCGCAGCTCGACCCGAAGCAAATCAAGAATTTCTCTTGGCGCGCTCGCCATAGCGGCACGGGCTACATTAGCCTCGACAACATTTACCTGTTGCAGGAAGATGGTGCCGAAGTTCCGATGCCCCGCGGCCTCCGCCGGTTGAGATAATTGAATCCTCGGGTTAGGAATATTGCCCGATACAATTGATACATTGTTGCCTGTAAACGCGCTTTTGTAGGACCGTTTGCAGGCTTTTTTCTTTATATTACTCTCGCACGCGCGTTGGTGACGCGTTTTCTCGAAAGAGAGGGATGTTGTGGAATACAAATTTTTTGCTTTAGTCGCAGTTTCTGCGTCTGTTTTGGCGTCTTCGGCCTTTGCCGCTAACGCTTACATTAACCAGGTGGGTTTCCGCCCTTCCGATCCCAAGGAATTTTCGCTTGTCGGAGCCTCTGGCAATGTTGAAATCCAGGATGCCTCTGGCAAGACGGTGCTTACGGTAACGCCTGGCGTCGCCTCGTTTTGGGATGCAAGCGGCCAGAATGTACAGCTGGTCGATATTTCAAAATTGACCGCCGAGGGCAAGTACAGCATTAAGGTGGGCGGCCAGACACTTCGCCAAGATCTGGTGGTCAAGAACAATACCTTTGCCGACGTTTACAAGGCTGCTATCAAGTGGTTCTATTACCAGCGCGCCTCTATGGCTCTCGAAAGTGCATACGCGGGCAAGTGGGCTCGTGCTGCAGGCCATACGAATGCGACTGTCGAACTTCATAATTCTACGGGCGCTTCGGGCACTATCAATTCGAGCAAGGGCTGGTACGATGCCGGCGACTACGGACGCTATATCGTGAATTCGGGCATTACCACCTACACGCTCCTTTCGCTTTACGAACACTTCCCGGAATTTTTCAAGACGGCCAAGTGGAATATTCCTGCCGATGGAACTTTGCCGGATTTGCTCGCCGAAATCAAGTACAATTTGGACTGGATGCTTACCATGCAGGCCAATGACGGTAGCGTTTATCATAAGCTAACCTCTCTTGCTTTCCCTGGCGATGTGATGCCTGCGCAAGACAATGCAAAACTTTATGTTATCGGTAAGAGTGCCGAAGCCGCACTTGACTTTGCCGGTGTGATGGCGGTTGCTGCGCGCGTGTACAAGCCGTTTGATTCCAATTACGCCGCCAAGTGCCTTGATGCAGCCAAGAAGGCTTATAGCTGGGGCTCTTCGAATATGAGCTACCACTTTACCGCAAACCCCTCCGATGTGGCGACGGGTGCGTACGAAGGCAACAACGCGGCCGACGAAAAACTTTTTGCCGGCACGGAACTTGCCATTACCACGGGCGATAATTCTTACAAGCAGAATGGTTCTTCGGAATATGTGTCGTACTGGGGCGATCTTTCGGGCGTTGCCACTTATGGCAAGGCGACGCATGCATCTGTGTTTGGCGATGCAAACGAAGCCAAACAGAAAATCTTGGGCACTGCAGATGGTTTCGTGAACCGTACCAAGTCGGGCTTTGGCGTGGTGATGGCGAAAGATGACTTTGTGTGGGGCTCCAACGCCGTGGCCTCCAATCAGGGCGTATGGCTTTTGCATGCCTATTACCTCACCGGCGACGAAAAGTATTACACCGCAGCGCTCAAGGTGCTTGATTACTTGCTCGGCAAGAATCCGCTTGACATGTCATTTGTTACAGGTTACGGCATGAAGTCTCCCAAGATGCCGCACCACCGCCCGAGTACTTCGGACAACGTAGAAGATCCGATTCCGGGTATGCTTGTGGGTGGCCCGCAGCCCGGTGGCGAAGACGTTGGCTCTGCTGCCGAATGGAAGTGTGCCGATTACAGAACTGGCAATGCGGCGACCGCTTATACCGACCAACGTTGCAGCTACGCAACGAACGAAGTCGCTATCAACTGGAATGCACCTCTTGCTTACCTTGCTGGCGCTCTTGAAGCTCTGAACGCCGGTTATGCTCCCTCGTTTGCCGCCAATGGTGTTGCAAGAAAGTCTACTGTATCTTCATCGAGCTCCTCGGCAGTTTCGTCTAGTTCTCAGGTGGCTTCAAGCTCTTCTGTCGCTCCGGCATCCAGCTCTTCGGAATCGCTCGCTTCGAGTTCGTCGCAATGGAATCCGTGGGTTTCGAGCAGCTCCATGACTACGGCAATTCACGAAACTTTGCCCGCCAGCATGCAAAACAAGGCTGCTCCGCGCCTTCGCCAAAATGGTCATAAGCTCTATGTCGAAAAGAACGGCAAGCGCTTTGATCTTCTCGGCAACAGCATCCGTTAATCGGCGATTTTACAACACTCGTACTCCTAAATGCCGCACTAGCGAAAGTTGGTGGCGGCATTTTTCTATATTGGCTTGCGATGGAATCGATTTTCAGTAATGTTTTGATGTTTGTGCTCGGCCTACTTGGCTTGAGCTTCTTGGTGACCATTCACGAACTCGGCCACTTCTTGGTGGCCAAGTGGAATAATGTCAAGGTCAATACGTTCAGCGTCGGTTTCGGCAAAAAATTGATTCGTTACCGTCACGGCGAAACGGAATACTGCATTTCGGCAATTCCCTTTGGCGGTTACGTGGCCATGGCGGGCGAAAACCCGGATACGCTTAAGGAAGGTCAGGTCCCGGGCGAACGCGATTTTATGGGCAAGTCGGTGGGCGCTCGCGCAGCGATCGCATTTGCGGGCCCGTTCATCAATATCGTGTTTGCCTTCATCTTGTTGATGGTTCTTTACATGGTCGGTGTCGAAGAGCCGGCAACGAACGATTTGATCGTGGGCTTTGTCGCCAAAGATTCTCCGGCGCTTGCTGCTGGTATTGAACCCGGTGATACTATTACCGAAATCAACGGCAAGCCCACTCAGGGCTGGGATGATTTCCGCGAACAGATTGGCGTGAGTCTCGGCGTAAGCGTCCCGCTTACCGTGCACCGTGGCGGCGAACCGCTCTCGATTACGGTTGTCCCCGAAGAACTCGTGATTCCGGCGCAGGATTCTACTAGCTCCGAAATTGCGATGGGAATTGGCGACATTGGCATTTACCCGCGCAACCGCGTGATTGTGCGCTTGCCGCCGATGGCAGGCTCTGCCGCCGAAAAGGCGGGCCTTGCCGTGGGTGACACCATCTTTGAAATTAACGGCGAACATATTTCCCGCTACGAAGAAGTGGTGCGCATTATCGACGGTAGCAAGGGCGAACCCGTGAACATCACCGTTATCCGTAACGGCGATACGCTTACCAATTCGCTCACGCCGGTTTACAACGAAGATTACAAGCGTTACATGGTCGGCATCCAGATGGGCTATGTGCTCTTCCGCGAAACAAAAATTGTGCGCCGCGGTCCTGTGGATGCCTTCACGAAAACTTGTGCCACTAGCTGGAAAATGACCACGAGTATTTTCCGCTATTTCAAGCGCATGTTCCAGGGGCAGGTGAAGGTTGACGCGTTCTCCGGTCCGGTCTCCATTGTCGCCGTGATGGGTAACGTGTGGATGAGCGGCTTCCAAGACTTTTTGATGCTGCTTGCGCTCATCAGCATTAACCTGGGCGTCATGAACCTGCTTCCGCTCGCGATTACCGATGGCGGCCTCTTGATGTTCCTCGGTATCGAAAAGCTGCGCGGTAAGCCGCTTTCCACCAAGACGCAGACTATCATTCAAAACGTTGCCGCTGCCTTCTTCATCAGCTTCTTCGTGTTTATCACGATTCTAGATTTCGGCAAACTCTCGCTTTTCTTGAAATAGCCCTAGAACGGAATCCAGGGGATATTCCACTGGAAATTGAGTCCCCAACCGCCTGTAATCATGGTGTCGTCTCCGCCAGGATTGGCATGCCAGTTGCAAATTAGGACTTGGTAATTGGCTACCATTGAAACCTGCAATTGGTCTGTTATGCGATATCCAAGTCGATATCCATATTTAAAGTTTGTTTGTTGCAGGGAGAATCCTTCTTCTTCCATATCTTCAACTAGTGCTGGATTAAAATTGTTTTTTGAAAAAACATATCCAAAACCAGTGTTTACCTCAAACATAATCCGCTTTATCGTCACGGACCAAACTAAAGGCTTGATGTAGATATCCCATGCAGACACGCTCACGTCGCCATCGGAATGGGAATAACCGAAACGGCTGACACCTACGGCAAGAGTGTAGTCCACCATATTTTCCGGCTCGTTGAACACGCCGAATTCAGCTGCGAAGCCTAGTATTCCGCCGGGCTTATAAACAGAATTCTCGGTTTGGAGGCGGCTATCCTTGATGTCAATATCTAGGAAGGCTGCGCTAGCAAAGCCGCAAACAAAAAGGACGAGTGTTAAAATCCTTTGCATACATCCCATCCTTTTGTAGAAAATTCCTCTTTGGAATCATAATGCGTAACGGATATTTTTCTAAAAGCTCCGTCTTTCGAAAATACTCCTTCACTGAGTGCTGAAGACGCGAAGAATTTAAAACTTCCTATATAATACGATGGTTTGTCCGTGTTCGTGCCGATAGGGAAGTGGGTCGTAATGTTTGTGTGGAAAATACCGTCTATTTTCGGTTCCAAATAAGACACCGGGAATGTTTCCCTATAAACCGTTTCGTTTGATCCCCATATAGTGTGGACTTCCATACCGTCTCTATGAGATATTGTCTCGCCCCAAAGAGTGTAAGGAATGGTGTCCTCAACAAATTGACCCGTGGTGTCGTAAGTCAAAGCGAAGCCGCGTACAACGACCGTTGCGCTATCGTCTTCAAAGCAGATTTCCTTACAAAGAATCCTGTCAAAACGTTTTTCACGTCCCTGGGCAGGACGCTCGCCTTCTACATTAGGGAGCTTTTTATCTATGTAGGTATCTTCATTAACTGGTTCGCTATAATAGCATCCTTGAACATCTTCGGCCGTCACTTGTTCCGGCGCATCTGACGGATCATGAGCGATATAGGGACATCCCTGTAAACACAGGGCGCTCAAGACAAGTAGTAATAAAGAACAATAATTTGTCATGAATAAAAATTTAGAAAAAAAGATTGGCAGAATTCAGAAAAAATGCATTATATACTCCTGTTTTATAGATGATAACGAATCGGAATTTGTGGAGACTTTGGGCGTGGGATAAGTTTTTTGGGTATATTTAGGACGATGGAAAAACAAAAACAGAAACGTACAGACTCGGTTCAGCTGAATCTTGTGACGGTGAAGCATAAAACTCCGTCGTCATTTCGCCTTGATGATCCGGGATCATGGCCTGTGGTCGTTCAGTTTTTTCTGTATCCCAAAACGCTTGGGGGCGCGCATTTTGTTCCGTTCCGACTAAATGACTTTACTTGGTTACGATGTTTCTCGTCCCTCATTCCCGCTGTTATTGCATGGTGCTACTGGCCTGGAGTTAATTTGGGGAGGCGAACGTCCTAAATCTTTTGTATTTAGTATAGTCAACGACGAAAGTAAAACTCTAACAAACGATTGAATTTATGGTAATAAAGAAATTGGATCACAAACTAACAGTCTGTAAAGTAGCGGACGTTAGTGATGTCGATACGGGTAAGGATTTCTATTTCATTGGCAAGACCGACGAAGAAATATCCCTCGTATGCAAAACAGATGATGTACCTCAAAATACTATTGAACGAGATGATGGATGGCGAGGATTCCGTATTCAGGGTGTACTTGATTTTTCTCTTATAGGTATCCTTTCGAAACTCTCGGCTATTCTTGCAGAAAATGGCGTTGGAATTTTTGCGATATCCACTTTCAATACAGATTATATCCTTGTGAAAGCCGAAAATTTCGAGAAAGCGCTGAAAGTCTTGTCTGATGCGGGATATGACGTGGTGTGATAAAGCCTCGAAGAAAGGATTATAATCGGATGAACACTATTATCATCTACGGAAGCCGCTACGGCTCGACAAAACGCTACGCTGAACGCCTCGCCGAAATCACGGGGCTCAAGGCAGTTTTCTTTAAAGACGTGAAAAGCGTTGCCGGCTATGACCGCATCGTCTATCTGGGCGCTCTTTGCGCAGGCGGTATCATGGGCCTCAAGAAAACGGTTTGCGGCCTCTCTGCAAGTCAGGAACTGTTTGTCGCGACTGTCGGTCTCGCCGACCCGACCGATGCCGAAAATGTCTACCACATCAGGGGCTGCCTAAAGAAGCAGGTTCCTACATCGCATTACGACGAAAGTAAGATTTTCCATCTTCGCGGCGCCATCGATTACACCAGACTCAGCCTGAAACACAGAATCATGATGAAACTTTTGTATTCGAAGGTCACGAAAATCCCCGAAGCGGAGCGCAACGCCGAAGTCCGCGCCCTCATCGCCACCTACGGCAAGCAAGTGGACTTCGTGAATTTCGATACTCTGGAACCGATTGCTCAAATTTTGAAATAATTTGAATAAGTTCCTTGACAAGAATTTTAAAATAGTGTACATTCGTGTATGTGTTAAATAAAGGAGAACTTATGGAAATGAAGTTTTGTCAGAGCTGCGGCATGCCGCTCACACCGGAAATCTTGGGCACTAACGCCGATGGCAGCAAGAACGAAGAATACTGCATCTACTGCTACAAAGACGGTGCATTCACCGGCGACTTCGACATGGAACAGATGGTCGAATTCTGCTCGCAGTTCGTCGATGAATTCAACAAGAATACAGGCAAGAGCCTTACCCGCGAAGAGTACAAGGCGGAACTCCGTAAGTATTTCCCGACACTCAAGCGCTGGCGTCTCCCGGCAGATCAACTGCCGCATGCCACATCGCCCATGAAGCAGAAGTTTATTGAAGAAGTCAACGCGCTGGGCATCAAGGACATGCCGAAAATTGACAACCTCTTTGTTCTGCAGGGCTCGTTCATCAATCAGGAATACAAGATCAACGGCAACAGCGTCAAGCTTTTAGACGATAACGCAAGCTACTGGGGCAACCAGGTCGAAAAGCAAAACGCCGAAGGCCGCTGCTTCGGAATCGCCTGCGACGAACGCTACATTCTCGTGAGCGAATACGGCAAGAATGGCGCCGATGCCGAAATCGTCGTATTCAAGAAACGGTAACGGGCTCCAAAAACTCATTTTGGCGGTGTAAATCTGTAAATTGTGCTAAAAATGGCGGTGTAAAATGCCAAATGGCGGTATAAATTGTTGATTATGGCGGTATAAAATTATATATTAGGTGCATAAATCGAGGTTTTTCGATGATTTCGCCGTATTTGAAAATTGCTGCCGATAACAATAAGGAACTTCTGTCGTTCCGCCCGATTCCCAAGGACACGCTCAAGTCCCTGCGGGAATTCTACCGCGTGGGACTCACTTACACGAGTAACGCCCTCGAGGGCAACAGCCTCACCGAAACCGAGACCAAGGTCGTTATCGAGGATGGACTCACCATCAACGGGAAACCTCTGCGTGACGTGTACGAAGCCGTTGGACATGCCAAGGCGTACGATCATATTCACAAACTCGCAAAAAACAAGACTCTCGAAGAATCGGACATACTGATGCTGCATCGGCTGTTTTACCAGCAGATAGATGCGGACAAGGCCGGTATTTATCGCAAGGTGCCCGTCGTAATTAGCGGGAGCCGTTACCCCGTTACGCCGCACTTGAAAATTCGTGCCGAGATGAAGAAGTTCGTCGCGTGGTTCAACAAGAACGAATCCAGGATGAATCCCGTGGAATTCGCCGCGCAGGTTCACAAAAAGTTCGTGTTCATTCATCCCTTTGTCGATGGCAATGGACGCGTGGCGCGATTGCTGATGAACCTTGCGCTGCTTCGCGGCGAGTACACCATTGCGCTGATTCCTGCCATTAGGCGCATGGAATACGTGTCGGCCCTAGAGACGGCGCACATCGATGACAAGGTTTTTGTCAATTTTATCGCCGATTGCGTCGTTGCGACACAGGCAGACCTGTTGCGACTGCTGCGGAACAACCTTAAACAGAAAAAAGGTGCCGTACGCCACCGCGAAACAGGTGAAAACCTCTCCGAACGAATCCTCGCCGAAATCCGGGTGAACCCAGGGATCAATACACCTGCGCTGGCCTCGATGCTCAACCTCTCCCTGCGAACAACTCAGCGTCAGTTGCAAGCTTTGACCGTATCGGGCAAAGTTGAATTTAGGGGTGCTCGGAAGAACGGTGGGTATTATTTGGATGGGTGATTAAGTTTCGGTTCCGTGCAAAAGAGCTATATTATGCGCAAAAAGAAGTCTGATTATGCATAAGATTATTGTTTCCATAATTGCCCTATTGGCTATGACGCAAACCGTCATAGCCCAATTCAATACTCACATAAGCCATAGGCTCATCAGCGGAAAGTCGGTGCAGACGGTAAAAGCGGGAGACTTCATCGAACCTGTCGTTTACGAAATTACGGAACTCAATCGAGTTTATGATTTTTATATCAATTACCCGGTAAATACAACGGTCAAGACGCTGGGACTGAAACTGGATTGCGGTACACTGCCAAGCAGTAAAGCCGAGTGCACCATATCCGGTCGCATTCCGGCTAACACCCCCGGGCACGAATACGAAATGTCATTTACCGCAGCTGGGAATTATGCCCATGAATACCTGCAAATCACAACCGGTATAAACGTCACTCCGTTAAATGAACAAGTGGAGCATATCAGCGGAAGCCTTGACCAAACAGTTACCGCAAGCGATGAGATTGAACCCATTGTGTTCGGTTATACAGAATTGCTTAAAGCAAATCTTTCTGGCGTGCCTGAGGGAATTTCGGCAAAAATAGACGACGAATCTGCTATAATTACAATTTCGGGTGCCACGGGCCAGGACCATCCCGATGGCGATTTTAATTATAGACTAGCAGCCTACATTACGGAAAAAGATTCCATCGTCTTTAACGGCACAATTTCTGTCAAACACAAAAAGTTCACAACGACGTTAGTCGCTATCGAAAACGAAACGCAAGATGTCGTTGCAGGCAACGCGATCAAACCGATCGTGTTCAGGTATGCCCACATGCAGAAAGCGACCGTTGATGGGATTCTCGAAGGCTTCGAAGTCAATCAGGATAAAGAAAAGGATCTCGTCATTATCACGGGAACCGTTCCTCAAGATATCGGTGACCATGTGCTGACCATAACCGTAACCGCACAAGGCAACGACAATAACGCCGAGGCTAAAGCCTCCGTCAACATTTCGGCAAATCCCGACTATTCTTCTAGCTCTGTCTCTAGCAGCAGCGAAGTTTCCCCAAGTTCGTCTTCTGTAGCATCAAGCAGCAGCGCCGCGGAGTCTAGTAGTAGTGAAGCTGCCGAAAGTTCTTCAAGCGAACATACGACTGCGATTTATGTTGTGCAAAATGTGTTCAATGTAAGTTTCGTGAACAACGAATTGAGCGTCACTCTTGCAAGCGTGCCCAGTGCGAACTTGCAGATATTCGACATGATGGGCCACCTGCTCGAAACCCTTGATATAGGCGCTTCGACTACAATCAACCTCGGCCACCTGCCGCGCGGCACACTCCTCCTTAGAATTTATGGCCAGGGTTTTGCCGAAACAAGGCAGATTGTTGTCAAGTAAAGTAAACGGACTGCCCGTATAATTAAGATATTACGCTTCTTTCCCGAGCACGGCGCGGGCGAGCTGGTCGGCGCACGATGTGGGCTTCCCGCCGCAGGTGTTGCCCAAGAGCTTCGCCGCGATATCTTCGGCGCTCATGCCTTCGCAGAGCTTCGCGATTGCCTTCAAGTTTCCGTTGCATCCGCCCGTAAAGCGGATGTTCCTGATTTTGTCTCCGTCGCGCGTAAACTGGATCGTTGTCGCGCAAACGCCTCTGGTCTTGAAAGTCTCTTCCATAATAAACTCGTTGCAGGTTTGTTTGTTGTCATCCTCGACCGTCAGGGAGGGGATCCATTTTTTGATAAATATAGAATGTCTTGGCGCTGGGCGAGATGACTTGGCAATCTCTAGCTGTTTTTATAGATTATAGCAACAAAGCGCGTCAATTCAAAGGCTACAGAAATGTTTGATATTTCTAAAATGAAATGGGTCAGGGAACCCCGGAACTACAGCATCAATCAGGAATGCGTCGAAATTGTGACCGCCCCGCATACGGACCTTTGGCAAAGGACCTACTATCATTTCAGAAACGATAACGCTCCGGTTCTGCAGATTGAAACAGAAGAAAAGTTCTTTTCCTTTGTCGCCAAAACCGATTTTTCCGAAAGTCGTCATCGCTTCGACCAGTGCGGGGTGGCGCTGTATCTGGATTCGGAAAATTGGCTCAAGGCGTCGGTCGAATATGAGAATGAAAAATTTCAGCACCTGGGTTCTGTCGTGACAAACCGCGGGTATTCAGACTGGGCGACGACCGCGATTCCTGCAGACGTAAAATCCATGTGGTATAGGCTCAGCAGGCGCGAAGATGACTACTGCATAGAATGTTCTCGAGACGGGGTGCAGTTTTCTCAAATGCGGATTTGCCACATGCTCGAAGGAGCCGGAAAAATTCGGTTTGGCATATATGCATGCAGCCCGGAAAATTCCAGCTTCACGGCTCGATTTACGGATATGCAAGTGACGGAATGCGCATGGAAAGCGCACGACGGCCAACAACCGGATGCATAAACGTAATTCGAAAATGCCCCCTTGAGGGTGTATGGATGCGCGCCCTTATTCCCCCTCTTCCAGCAGCTTCCCAAACAGTGCACGATACCCCGCGATATCTTCCTGCTGCATGATGGTCGTGATCTTGTTCCCCGCGTCCTTACTCGAAGCCCCGCAGTGGAAAAGTTTCTCACTGTCGGTCCCGAAATCCAGATAGATGTACCTGTCGTGGAACAGGTTCCCCGTGGTGCGGACATCGTCAAGTTCAACATCCGGGCGGGCAGCCCTGAAATCCGCCAGCATGCTCTCGGTCAGGCGGGTGCGACCGTGCTGTTCGCTGAAAATCTTGATAGAAACACCCTTCGCCACGCACCGCAACAAATCGAGGGTCTTTACATCCAGGTAGTCATCTACAATCAGCACCGACCTCTTCGCCATGCCGTAAATCTGCGTATAGGCGACATCAGCCTCAAGCCGCTGCCCGTTCAGAATCAGAAAGTGCTTGAAGGTGCTCGGGTCGACGAAATTCGCCATGACTTTTTGCAGGTCCAGGTTCACCTTTCCGAGATTTTCACGCATATCATGGACTTCACCAGAAAGTTCCCTAATACCGGCAGAATGTTTCGCGATATCCCTCGTATTTTGTGCAGTCTGCAATGCGATTTGAGCAATTCCGTCATTTCCTAGCAATTGCTTGTTCTCCGCCGCAATGTAGTCCTTCATCTGCTTGAAAAGTCGGATAAGGGCCTTGCTCTGTGCGGTCGCCTGCTCGCCCTTGAGCACCGTCATGAGCATGTAGATGCCCTGCTCGGTGAAGGCGTAGGGAGCGTACCTGGCGCCACCCCAACTTGAGGTGCAATTTTTGCACCTCAAGATACCTTGCGGTTCAACTTTGCTCTCATCACTTGAGGTCCAAATTTTGGACTTCAAGATTTCAAATTCCTCTGAATTCAGCCGAAACCGAAAATCTTCATCGAATTTTTCGATATTATTCTTGACTTGTCTGTTAAAATCTTTCGTGCTATACCCGTAAATCTCCGCCAAATCGGCGTCGAGCATGACCTTTACCCCGCGGATGGTATATATCCGCGACTTGAGCAAATCCTCGTCTATCAGGGAAAATTCGGGCTTTTTCGGCGCAACGCCCCCGGCCGCACTGGCCGCAACATCTTTCTTCATCGTCAACTCCTCTGGCATACAAGCGGAAAAATACCAAAGACTACACACTTGTGCACTAAATATAGATTCAAAAATCCAGTTTGTCAATAGACCCGCGCGATTTTTTTAAGGGGAATGCCTTCCCCTCGCTCGCACCTTGTTGCTCGCTACCCCTTCTAGCGGGGACACCCCGCAACGCCCCGACTGCAAAAAAACGCCCGCCGTCGGCGAACGATTATGAGAATGAACAACAACAATTAACTCAGAAACAAATCCTTAAGTTCTTTGTAGGATTCTTTCAAATCCTTGTCAATTTCTTCAATGGAACGCCCTTTGCTTTTCTCATCTCCCTTTACGTAGCTGTTCGGAGTCCAAGAAATGCTATCGGATTTCAAAATATCTTCGACAGGGATGCTTGCGGAAAAACAATTAGCATTTTCGCCATCTAGGCTTTTGATGATGTCTGATATATCAGATTCGTTCAGTGTCAATCTATTCTTGTTTTTAATTTCAAGATTCGATGCGTTGATGAACTTGATTTCCTTGGCATGACAGTTTTTTTGCAGAACGATCAAATTGGTATTTGATTTTGTGCCGATGTTCATCGGGGGCAAAGCGACTACTGCTTGCAAGTGATCCTTTGTAAGAGCCTCGCGCAGTTTTTTCGAAGAATCCTGTTTGCTCAAAATTGACCCAAAGCAGACAACTACAGCTTTGCCGCCGTCTTTAAGAGCGTTGACAACGTTCTCTATACAATAAGCTTCGGTATTTTTGCCGTAAGGACGATTTTCTGTTTGGGGCATTCCTGTGCCACAGGGAATATCGGCAAGAATCTTGTCTGCAACATTTTCATCTTTGTAATCCAAGAAGTTTTCGTGTTTGATATTGAATTTCTTCTTGGCCATAATCAGAATCATTGCAGCGATGCCCGCAATTTCTTTGTCCAGTTCTATGCCGATATAATTTGCGGCGTCGTTGTAAAGCGCTGAAGAAAACATTCCGCAACAACAATCCATAAACGTTTCATTGTTCTTGACTTTCAGGATTCCTGCTGCTAATTGCTGCAGGCTTTCGTTTGTGTAATATAGATAGGTGTTGGCAGAGTCCTTGCTGTCTTGAGGACGGGTGATTAAATCTGCCAAGCTTGTTGCGTAATCGCCTTCCAGCGAGGGAATGTTTAAAGAGAACGTTTCGTTGATAAGATACCATTGATTATGCAGGAGATTTTTGAAGGAATCTATTTCGAGAATTCCACTGGGAAGTCCGTGGTTTCTTTCGAACATGTTTAATGTTCTTTTTAAAACTTCTTCATTATATCCGCTTCCGCCTGAGGAGCACATGCGCATGAAATCGAGCATTATATTAAAGTCTTCCTGACCTTGCATATTCGCAAAATCGGATCTTGTCATCATCGCCTTGAAAAAAAGTAATTCAATCAAGGTTATTTTTGCCCTAGAATATGGGATTAATTCGCCCTCTGGACCGCCGTTGAGAAGCATGCCGTGTATAAAGTCATTAGCAAAGCTTTTGTTCATGGCCTTATCCCTCCATTCCGTAGAAGATAGAGTTCATCTTTTCGCTTTCTAAAGCGACAACTTTATTTATAAGTTTGATTTTTTTCATTGTGTTTATGAAGTCCTTTCCTATTTTTTCTTGTTCCTCTTTTGGTGGAAGAGGTATTTGTACATTCTCGATTGCTCCTACAGAAATTAAGGGGATGGCGGATCCTGCTGCGAGGTCCTTGATTTGGTCTTGATATAATTTTGAATTCAAAAAGGCGAGAACATAAAGCAAATCAACGTCTTTATCCGTAAGCGTCAGGGATGCGCAAAAAGATGAGACAATCAAGTTCTCGTCATCTTTCGTGATAACGCAGGCATCGTACGGTGTGGACAGTTTCAGAACCAATGTATCTGCTTTGGTGATTTTGTCTTCATTAACGAAGAACGTTAAGTCCGTTGCGTCGTGCTCTTTTTTGATTTCTTTTTCGCAGGTGATTTTCATCAAAGAGGATTTGTCCACAAAGCCGTTCGAAATAGCCCTGGGGACAAGAACTAGGGCTTCGCGTGTAATCCTGGGTTTGTTGGATTCGTACACAATCTCAAAGAGATCGTCGATTTCTTTCTTTTCCAGCCTAGATGTGATTTGGCCACCGGTAATTTTGGAAATATCGCCTAATCTTTTCTTCATCTTGATGGTCTCCATTATGCGATGTCGTTGAATTCGATTGCGTTGTAGTTGCTGATTTTTTCGATGTCGTAGTAGCGGGTCATGTATTTTTTCTGGTTGCGGATTTTTTGCTTGTTGCAATAGAATGTCTTTTTATTTTCTTCTTTACGAGGGGAGTAATGGTTCGAACGGTCTTCGTCCATTAATCGGTCGGACAGGTCGATTGCGTTCTGGTCCTGGATGCAGGTACAACGAAGGTAAGGGTCGCGGTTGTTTATCTCGACCAGTTCGAAGTAGCGCTTCTTGTCGATTTTGAAAACGTTCAAAATGGCGTCTTGGTAATCGTGCTTTACGCGCGGTATCCCGCGGGCGATTCTAGCGGCCTCCTTTCTGGACTGCGCCATCAGGGGGAAACTTTTGATGATGTAATGCGATCTCCCGACATGACCGCACTTGCATACGGCTTCGAACATTTCCAGCTTGAGAATATTGTTCTTCATGGTGGCGCTCCTAGATTTGAAAGTTTGTTTCTTTTGATTTATTTTCTATGTTCAAATATACAATATCAGAAAGCGTAAGTCAATAGTGATTTAATAAAAATGTTCAAAAATTTTGAACAATGGTGGATGGTTTGCTTTTTTTAAGCCAAAAATAGCATTTAGTTAAAATAATTTTACTTATTGGCGTCTGTTACGTCCGAAAACTGATGTCAGAGTGAGTTTTCTCCCTAAAAACGCTTCATTCCACGAAAAATTGGAATTATCCTTCATATTATTAAGGTATATTATCAACATAAGGATTGCCCTCTTGGGCGAGCCGGTTTTTTGAGTTAAAGATTATGGCCGGATTTAACGAATGTACTAGAGTTCAACCGGCCAAATACAATTATAAACGAGGTTTATATGCAAGCTCACAATAGTAGTATAGAAGAATTTTTAAGTGCCTACCGAACTGTTTTTGTAGTTCCGGTTTACCAACGTAATTACGATTGGCTCGAAGGCAATTGTGATCAGTTGTTTCAAGATATTGTGAGAGTAATTGAATCTGGAAACGAACATTTCCTTGGCACGATTTGCTTTAAGGCCTATTCTTCTCATGAAAAGTCTATCATTGATGGATAACAGAGGCTTACTAGTATAACGCTGCTCTTAAAAGCTTTACATGATCTGGTTGAGGAAAAATCGCTCAAAGAGGAAATTCAGAATAGCTATTTCTATAATCGAGGCCATTGTATAGACACGGACTATTTGAAAACTAAGCTGCATTTAAATAAGAGGGATGATGCGGTTTACCATATTCTTCTCGAAAATACATACAGTACGGCTGCTGATAAACTGACTGCTCAGCAAAAGGACTCAAGAATCTATCGGAACTATCTACGCTTTTATGAACATTTGGAAAAATACATAAAAGAAGGTAAAGATGTCAATCTAGTTTTGGATAGCCTCCGAAATCTCACAATTATTGAACTTGAGGTCCAAAAGGAAAACCCTCAGGAAATTTTTGAAAGTTTGAATTCAACTGGTCTTGATTTGACAAATGTTGATTTGTTAAGAAACTACTTCTTAATGCAATTTAATCACGAACAGCAAACGACTCTTTATAACGATTTTTGGTTCCAAATCGAAAATATTGTTGGTGTTGATAATATGGAACAATTTTTTGTTGACTATCTCGTCTTCAAAAAACGAAGTGATGCAATCAATATCAATATGCGCCGTAGCCATATTAATGAGAAAACGCTTTATACTGCATTTAAGCTTCATTATTCAAACTATGCAAACGGTGATAATTATGCGAATATGGAAGCGTGCTTCCAAGACCTTAAAGATTGCGCCGAAATTTACAAGAATTTTTTGTTTAAACCAGATGTTGTGATTGCAAAAGAGTCTAAACTTCGTCAGAAATTATACTTTCTTTTGACTGTTAACGAAACGAGTAAATCTCGAAGCTTGCTTTTGTATGTATTTGAACGCTTTGATAAAGGGCTGATATCTATGGAAATTATGGAACAAGTTGTTGACATAATTTCTTCATTGACGTTTAGAGCTCGCATCTGCAAAGCTCAGGGTATTAATAGACAGTTCTCTGGTAGTGTGATGCAAAGATTGGATGAGCAGTGTTCTAAAGAAGGTTTTTCTTATGAAAATGATTTCCTTAATGCCTTTTGGCTGGCGATAACATCTGGTAAGGGCTCTTATGCTTTCCCGACTGATGAGGAATTTAGGGATGCGCTTGTTCATAAGGATATGTATTTGACATTGAGAAGTAGGGGGACGAAATACCTACTTTATATTCTTGAAATGCATTCTCCTATGCCGAAGGGATTACCTCTGTTTGATGATGAAACAATCACAATTGAACATGTGATGCCACAAACGCTTGATGATGCTTGGCGAAATTATTTGGATGAATCGGATATTCAGGAATTTGAAACTAATTTACACAGACTTGGAAATCTATCTTTGACGAATTACAATCCAGAATTATCAAATAAGCAGTTCTGTGAAAAGAAAGACATTTACAAGATGTCTAACTTCTACTATTCAAAAAAGTTATGTGATTTTCAGGAGTGGAGGTCCGGAGATATTCATAAACGTTCCGAGATGCTTGCTGATGAAGCTATGAAGGTTTGGAGTTTTCCTGCCAAATATCAGAAAAAGAACATAGATAAAAACCAACTTCATAAGTTTGATGAGGATGCTGCTCAGTTTACTTTTAGTAAACCATCTTTACTTTTGATAGACGACCAAGAATTTAGTGTTGAGAAATGGAATGATTTTATTCCGACACTTTGTAAAAAGCTGGTAGAAGATAATCGAGATGCGTTTGAAAAAGCTGTAACTCCTGAGAAACTAAAGGCCGTTTATCGAAATGAAAATGATGAGAATTATGCTGAAAAAGCAGGTTACGAACAAATTGCAACTGCATTGTATGTTCGTACTGCAAAATCCGCTTATGAAACGATAAAGGTGGCTTCCCGCATTGCTCAGTTATTTGATGCGGAAGCAGGAACTGATTATTCGGAAAGCATTCGTTTTGCTTTGAAAAAATAAAAAGAGAAAATGTGGATTATGAACCGATGGGGTGGTGAACATTGTCTGATGTCTTTGTCATAGGTGCCGGTTGCAGTGTCCCGTACGGATTCCCTACGGGCACTATGCTGATGCAGAAATAAGTCCATTCTGAGGCCGGGGCGTTGCGGGGTGTCCCCGCTCGAAGGGGTAGCGAGCAACGCCGTGCGAGCGAGGGGACAACTGTACAAGGCGAGAGTCGCAGCAAACGAAGTTTGATATGACCGAGCCGCACTGGTGGGACGATAGTCCAAAACCTGCCCCTCCAAAATAAAACTTTGAAATGTCAAATTATGTCTTAGCGAGAATGTATATTTAATCATGAATGTGGATAAAGGAATATGACAAATGACTGAGCCAAAAGTAAAACACCTGAAAGTTGCGACTAAAAGCGAAAGCAAGTTCTTGGACGAAATAGCTCAACTTGTCCAGAACGCCAGGAATGCGGCTAACAGCGCCGTCAGTTCAATCATTGTAGTCACAAACTGGAATATTGGGCGAAGAATTGTCGAACAGGAACAGAAGGGGAAGAATAGGGCTGCATACGGAGATCGGCTTATTGAACTTATTTCGGAGGATTTGACTAGAAAATTCGGGGATGGCTACGGCAAACGGAATGTTCAATATTTCAGGAAGTTTTATCTGTTGTTTAACGATTTTGAGATTGTGAACACATGTGTGCGCAATCTTAATTGGTCCCATTTCAAGCGTCTGTTGTCGGTGTCGAATGACGATACTCTAGCTTAAATCCAAGAGAAAAGCTTGCTGCTCTTAAAATAAAACTTTGAAATATCAAGCGCCCTGATTGGCAAAAATGAGGCAATTGAAGGGGCTGATGTCGGTATAAGCGACGGTATAAATGTCGGTATAAATAAGCAGAAGGTAATTGGGCTGATTGTCGAGAATTCCCATATATCCGCAGTAGAAGTGTCAAAAAACTTAAAGGGCGAAGAATAATGTCTGATGTCTTTATCATAGGTGCCGGTTGCAGTGTCCCGTACGGATTCCCTACAGGCACTATGCTGATGCAGAAGTTGAAAGATTTCGACTATTCAAGTACAGATAATAAAAGAAAATACGCAAAAGTCTATGCAACGGTCATGGGCTTGTCTCCTCAGAACCGTCTAAGGATTTCGACGTATTTGGACCTCAAGGACTTTGAAAAAAGAAACGAACCCGAGCCAATGCCCGAGATAGAAAACCGAATCCTCAAGGACGCAAGTGCGGTTGACCTGATTCTTGATTATTATACGCTTCCGTAAGTGGCTGTTACGCTGTTGAGAAAAATCTCATTTTGTCACTTTGTGTCAAGTGGATGGAGTTATATTTAGGTAGAATAGGAATCCCATGGATTAGAGGAAAACAATGAAACTCTACACTGCACAAGAACTCTATAAACTGTTGTCCGAATCCGATGAATGCGTGTGGATTGAGGCCAAGGGCGAAAGTGATTCGGCTCAGTCGTTGATGGAGTCTGTCTGTTCGTTTTGCAACGAACCTGGGCTTGGCGGTGGGTATATTCTTTTAGGGATTGGTGAAGATACCAAGGCGCTCGACAATCGTTTTTGGATTGAGGGTGTTGAAAATCCAGATAAGGCTCAGTTGGATATTTCTACGCGGTGCGCGAGTATGTTCAATTTGTCGGTGCGTCCGCGAATCGATGTGGAAAAGCTTGATGGCAAGAATGTGCTGAAAATTTTCGTGCCGGAACTCCCAAGTCAACAAAAACCTCTGTATTTCAAGAGCGTGGGTTTACCGCAAGGTGCATGGCGACGAATCGGGTCAAGCGACCAACGATGCACAGAAGAAGACTTGTATGCCTTTTATCAAGATAATACGAGTTTCGATTCTTCTGTTGTCAAGAATACAAGTTTTGATGATGTCGATTTGGATGCCGTCAAGTATTACCGCAGATGTCGCAAAGAGGTTAATCCCAAGGCGGAAGAACTCAACTATAGTGACAGGGAACTTTTGGAATCGTTGGAATGCTTGACGCAAGATGGTAACCTTACATTTGCGGGTGTAATGCTTTTTGGAACGAAGCGTGTTATTCGGCGGTTTTACCCGTTGATGCGGACGGACTATATTCGCGTGCGCGGAAATGAGTGGGTAGAAAATGTCGATGAACGTTTTTCTGCGATTGAGTTCATGGGGCCGCTTATGCTCCAGATTGACAGGATGATTGATGCGGTCTTGTCGGATTTGCCTCAAAATTTTTCGTTGAAAGAAGGGCAGATACGCGCGACGACAAAACCCGACTTGCCGGAACGCGTGATAAGGGAGGCTATCGTAAATGCCGTTATGCATCGTTCGTATCGGCATAACCGTCCGACTCAAATTATCCGCTACAACAATCGCATCGAAATAATTAATTCGGGGTATTCTCTGAAGGCGCAAGAAGAAATTGGAACCGCTGGGAGCGATACACGAAATCAGTTGATTGCCTCGATTCTCCATGAGACAAACCTTGCGGAATTCAAGGGAACGGGGATTCGTACCATGCGTCGCTTGATGACCGGGGCGGGGCTTTCGATGCCCACGTTTGAGTCTGACAGAACAAAGGATACTTTCACGATTCGGTTGCTCTTGCACAAGTTCTTTGATGAAGGTGACGAGGCTTGGCTTAGCGGCTTTGGCGAAAATCTTACGCAGGGTCAGCGTTCGGCCTTGATTTTTGCCCGTGAAGTTGGTGCAGTTGATACGTTGACTTATATGCAGATTGTCGGTGAAAAACGGAAATTGGCTGATTTAAACCTTGATTTTCTTAAAAAAATGGGCGTTTTGAAACAAAAGGGCAAAACGGTTGACTCGGTGTATTATGTGCTGAATTCGGATTTTGACGTGACCACCCCCCAAGTCACCCCCCAAGTCGCCCCCCAAGATGATATACAAACTAAATGCAATGAACTGGTCTTGTTCTGTAGAATCCCTCGGTCTAAAAAGGAGATGATGGCATTCTTGAAGTTGTCTGACCGAAAGAGTTTTGATAAATTGTACCTCAAGCCATTGCTTAACAAAAGAATACGTTATACTGTTCCGGATAAGCCGAATAGCCGGATCCAGAAATATGTGGCGATTGGTGAGAGTTAGATAAAATAGTCCCCAACGGAGCAAATAAAAACAGAACATATTCTTTGAAGACTTGATGCCGGGAATAACCATGCAACCGCTAAAACTTGAAGATCTTACCGCCCAGTTCGATAGCATCGTCCGCAGGTATCGCGACGGTGGCCTTATCGCTTACCGCGACGCGCGCTATTTCATGAACGACATGCTGAATCTTTTCGAGCGAATCGAAAGGCTACGCCTGTTTGTAAACAATGACGGCGCCAAGAAGGTCCTGGTCCATTTCACGAAAAAGCTCGGGAACCTGAACATTGACGACTCGAACGGCGAAATGTCGATTCTCCTGCCGGAATTCAAGAACCTTTGGATGCTTTTCCTGAATACGGCGTCGGCCGATGTCGTTACCGAATGCCGCAAGTGGATAGAGAACAACATCCTGAAAACGGAAATGTGGCTTGTGGAAGGCGAACTGTGGGATGTGTACAACGAGGCGTTCAACAGTGTGGCCGACCTGAAGGCGAAACTCAAGTATTTCGACAAGATTATCGAAAGTGAAAAACAGAGTGACAGTATCCGCTCGTACCGCATTGGGGGCTGGGCCCGTTCACGCGCTACCGTAATGCGTAAACTGAAAATGGATAATTCCGAAGTCAAGAAATATCTTGCCGGCTACGCGACATTTACGGATTCCGCCTTTTTGCTGTTCGATATTTTGGTAGAAGAATCGAATTTCGAAGAAGCCGAGAATTGCCTAAGGCACTTGCTGGATACTCATAAAAACTGGTCGGGGCTTGCAGAAAAGGTCCATGCCAAGTTGAAAGAAATGTACCGTGCGACGGGCCAAACAGAAAAGTTCGGCGACATGCTGAAAACGATGGTTGTTGCGCAATCCAGAATGGATTTTTACAAGGAGTACAAGGACTTTGTTCCAAAGCAACAGTGGAAAGTCGCTCTGGTTGAATTGTTGAATTCGATTACCAAACGGGAATTTTTGATGGATGTCCTTGCGTACGAAAACATGACGGATGAACTCTATGCGACTTTTTGCAGGGTGTTTTCGATTGGGCCGAGCTTTTTTTATTTCAAGCGTTACGGAAAGGCGCTCTGCCCCAAGTACAATGCGGAATTTGTCAAGATGTTCGTGGAATATCTGGATGGTGCAATGGAACGTGCCAGCAACCGTAAGGAATACAGGAATGTTGTCCGTGAAGCGGGCGAACTGCTCAAGTACGAAGGCGGCCTCCCGGAAGTCAACCGGCTGAAAATATCTTGGCTGTCGCGGTTCAAGAATCGCCCCGCCATGAGAGACGAACTGGAAAAAATTTAGTCTCGTCAACTGTTCGGAAATTCCGAACAACTCAAATTAAGGGCTTGTCACATGAGAGCTTTTTTTTCGCTCCCTGCATTTTTTCTACATTATCCTCCGTAACAGTAAAGGACTCGCTTATGAATATTCTCGTCGTTGGTAGCGGTGGTCGCGAACATGCCATCGCTCTTGCAGTCAAGAAGTCGCCGCTGTGCGACACTCTCGTGTGCGCTCCGGGCAACCCGGGCATGGCAAATCTCGGCAAGTGCGTGCCGGTGGATGTGGCCGACCCGAAGGCCATTGCTGACCTCGCCGTAGCAGAGCATATTGACCTCGCGGTCATCGGCCCCGAAATTCCGCTGGTCGCGGGCGTGGTGGATGAATTCCGCCGTCGCGGGCTGCGCGCTTTCGGCCCGACTGCGGCTGCTGCCGCGCTCGAAGGCTCCAAGGCCTTCAGCAAGGATATCATGAAGAAGTACAACGTGCCGACGGCAGCCTTCGAGACCTTCACCGATCTCGCCTCCGCCAAGAAGTTCCTCGCCGAACACCCGGCTCCGATCGTGGTGAAGGCTTCGGGCCTCGCTGCAGGCAAGGGCGCTATCGTCTGCATGACCGACAAGGAAGCAAACGACGCTGTCGAAGAAATGCTCGGCGACAAGGCCGTCTTTGGCGAATCCGGTAAGACGGTCGTGATCGAAGAATTCATGGACGGCGAAGAAGCCTCCATCTTCGTGGTTTGCGACGGCAAGGACTACGTGATCCTCTCTTCTGCCCAGGACCACAAGCGCGTCTTCGATGACGACAAGGGCCCGAACACGGGTGGCATGGGCGCCTACAGCCCGGCTCCGGTGGTGACGGACGCTCTCCTCGACGAAGTGAAGAAGACGATTATCGAACCGACCCTCAAGGGTATGGCCGCCGAAGGCAAGCCTTACACGGGCGTGCTCTACGTGGGCATCATGGTGACTGCGAAGGGCCCGAAGGTCGTGGAATACAACTGCCGCCTCGGCGACCCCGAATGCCAGATTGTGCTCCCGCTCTACGACGGTGATGTGCTCGCGTTGTTCGACGCTGCCGAAAAGGGCGAACTCGCAAAGCTCGGTGCCCCGAAGGCTCCGAAGGGCAACTCCGCAATCGTCGTGCTTGCAAGCGCCGGTTATCCGGGCTCTTACGAAAAGGGCAAGGTCGTGACGGGTATCGAAGAAGCCGAAAAGAACGGCGCCCAGGTGCTCCATGCCGGTACCAAGATGGTGGACGGCAAGCTGGTGACTAACGGTGGCCGCGTGTTCGGCGTGGTGGGCCATGGCGAAACGCTCCAGGCTGCGCTTGACATCGCGTACGAAGCCGCCGAAAAGGTTCAGTTCGAAGGCAAGTTCTACCGCAAGGACATCGGCAAGAAGGGTTTGGCCCGACTGGCGAAAAAGTAAGAAAATCCCCAAACGTGTCATCCTGAGCGAAACGAAGTGAAGTCGAAGGATCTCTTGCTTAAGGGCGTTTTGCTTATCGAAAGCGCTCTGTTGTATGATTTGAACAAGGAAATAAAAATGCAGATTAATGAAGTTCCGAATGCAAAGGTCGGTATCGTTGCGGGTAGCAAGTCCGACCAGGAAACTGTAGATAAGATTACCGCCGTGCTCGACAGCTTCGGCATCGTGTGGGAATACAACATCCTCTCTGCTCACCGCACCCCGAACGCCACCGCGAAGTATGCTCGCGAAGCCGCCGGGCGAGGCCTCCAGGTCCTCATCGGTGTTGCTGGCCTCGCTGCAGCCCTTCCGGGCGTGCTCGCAGGGCACACAATTCTTCCGGTCATTGGCCTGCCCTGCGCCGGCGGCCCGCTCAACGGCGTCGATGCCCTGCACTCTATCGTGCAGATGCCCCCGGGAATCCCGGTGGCAACGGTCGGCATCGGCAACGGCAAGAATGCCGGTTACCTCGCCGCCCACATCGTCGCCCTCTCCGATGCAAGCGTCCGCGAAAAGCTCGTCGCCTACCGCAAGAGCCTCGGAGACATCGAAGGGTAACACAATGTGGAATGTGGAGTGTTGAATGTGTAGTTAGAAACTTCACACCTCACACTTCACACCTCACACCTAATCTTTTATGCTTTTTCGTTCCTTACGCTTCCCTCGTCTAACCGCGGCGCTGCTCTTTGCGCTGTCTTTTGCCTGTGCCGGTGAACCCGACCTTCCTGAGGTCAACGCCCCGTGGATGAAGGGCGAAAAGCTGACCTTCAGCCTTGGTTGGGGGTTCATTACGGCTGGTTCTGCGACGCTCGAAGTTCGTCCGACTTTGGATGGCAAGACGGAATTCTTGACGTATGCGACGGGCAACAAGACCATCAATCGAATCTACCCGGTCAACGATACGGTGTACACCCGCGTACGCAACAAGGGCCTCATGACCGAAGTGTTCCGCAAGCGCCTGCACGAGGGTACGTTCCACAACACCTCCGTAATTCGTTTTGACCGCAAGGGCGAAAAGGCCTGGCTCTCGGATACCGTCTTTACCGACATGAAAACTCGCAAGGTAAAGCGCTCTGCCGATACGGCGGTTGCTATTCAGGGCGAAGAACACAGTATCATGTCGGCGTTCTACCTGGTGCGTACACTCCCGCTCAAGGTGGGCGAGGTTTCCCGTTTTTCGGCGGTGAGTGGTAAAAAACGCTATGAGCTTAAGGTCATTGTACATGGTCGCGAAACCATCAATAGCGTTCTTGGGGAAGTCCCTTGCATCAAAGTAGAACCTGTACTGGATGGTGACGGAATTTTTGTGTCCAAAGGCCGCATTTTCATCTGGTTGACCGATGACGACCGTCGTATTCCTGTCCTCATGGAATGCGAAATCGCGCTTGGCTCTATCAAGGCGAAATTGCTTGAGGCCAAATAATGCCAAAATACCCTTCAAAAAGCGTGTTTTTTGCTTTTTTTACATTAAGTTGCGTGCGATTTGCGCGCTTAAAAGTTATATTCGCAAATGCGATTATATAATCTGAGGCTTTTTCATGTTTAAGAAAGTACTTTTGTCTTTATGCTTAACCGCCTTCATGTCCTGGGCTCAAGACGACTTTGACGAGGACGACGAAGGCTTCATTTCCGCCCCTGCCTCTGCTCAAGAAGATGATGGTGAAGCTGCTCCGCGTGCTTCCATGGCTACCGGCGATGACGAAGAAGAGGAAGAAGTCTATGACGTCGGTATTAACTCTGCCCAGCGCCGTGAAATGGCCGAACGCAAGAAGTTTGAAGAAGAGCAGCGTCTCGATGAATACGCGAACTCCGAACGTCGCCGCGACTGGCTCCGTAACCGTCTGATTTTCCAGATCGGTATGGGTTCCCGTTACCCGATTATGGGTGAAACCGGTATGGGTATGGGCATCGGTGCCGGTGTTGAATACATATTGCCGTTCCATTTGTCTCTGTACGGTTCTTTCGGATTCTTGCCCAAGGGTACCGACAACGACTTCGACGAATGGGAACTTGAAGGCGGTACGGGTTACAAGGTCGGCTTGAACTACTACCTGTTCCCCAAGAACCCGCTCCATTTGGGCTTGTCTGTTTCTTACGGTACGGTCTACTTTGACCACGATATCATTCCCGATGAAAGCAAGGTTCGTGCTTTGATCAAGGTGGACGGCTTCCAGTTTGATGCTCTCATTACCTACTTGACCAATGAATGGTACTACTTGCAGTTCTCTATCGGTATGTACTATGCTCCGAAACTTGCCAAGACTCCGGCCAGGTACAATAAGGATGACGGAACGGGTGACGCAGAAACCGATAACCCGAGCTTCCGTAAGCTAGAAACTCCGATGACCGACTTGGAAGGTAATACCCAGTACATTTGGGATGATGGCGAATGGGGTTCCCGTGTGGTGGATCCGAAGGGTATGAGCAAGACGGGTATCGTGTTCGGTATCGCCGTTGGTTACGCTCTCCCGGAACTCTTCCCGGATGACACCGAAAAGCGTCGTCGCGAACGTGAAAAGGCTAGAGCCCGCTCTGGCGTTGCCGGTCGCTAAGACTTACATTGGCATTGAAAAAAGGCTCCTCAATGAGGGGCCTTTTTTTATACCCTTGATGCGATTCGAACGCATGACCTTCAACTTCGGAGGCTGACACTCTATCCAACTGAGCTACAAGGGCGAGCGAATCAAAGATAGTAAATTAAACCAACTTAACTATCAGTTCGTGCGGTTCGGCGTCCACCACAAGTGCATCGCGGAATTCGCCGACATCGGCATCACCCTCGAGCACCTTCACGATATCGTCGTTTTCCATGGAGTTGCCTTCGGTGCGTCCGTAAAAGTGGTATTCGCTTTCTTCGGCAACCTGGTCGATGATAATGCGGACCGTTTTTCCGATCATCGCCTCGGCGTGCTCGGCGTCGAGTTCTTCTTGCAGGTCGTTCACGGCATCGAGCCTTGCGCGGGCTTCGCTTTCGTCGACCGCAGGCAGGTCCATTTCCATCACGGGCGTGCCTTCTTCGGGACTGAATACGAATCCGCCCAAGTGATCGAACTGAATGTCTTCCAACAGTTCCATCAGTTCCTCAAAGTCTTCGTGGGTTTCGCCGGGGAACCCGACAAGTACCGTGGTGCGAAGCGTAACGCCCGGAATGCGCTCGCGAATCTTGTGCAGAATGTCCACGAGTTCCTTTTTGCGGTAATTGCGCTTCATGTTCTTGAGCACGTTGTCGCTCGCATGCTGAATCGGCATGTCCACGTACTTCACCAAGCGCGGCTCGCTTGCCATCAGGTCCAAAAGTTCGTCGTCAACGAACATGGGGTACCAGTAAAGCGTGCGAATCCACGGAATGTTTGTGTTGTCGAGAATGGCTCGTAAAAGCTGGGCGAGCGTGCCGCCCTTCTTGCCCTTTTCGCGACCGAAGTAAGTCGTGTCTTGAGCGATAAGCGTGATTTCCTGGACGCCTTGTGCTTCAAGTTCCTTGGCTTCTTCAACAATGTCTTCGATGCTGCGGGAAACCTGCTTGCCGCGAATGAGCGGAATGGCGCAGTAGGCGCAGCGGCGGTTGCAGCCTTCGGCAATCTTCAGGTAGGCGTGGTGCTTGAATCCGCCCAAGTTCATGCGCGGCAGGTTCTCGGCGTCGCAAGTGGCGGGGGCAACAATGCCCATCTTCTTCAAAAGTTCGCCCGGTTTGTAGGTGCCCACCCAGTAATCGACTTCGGGCAGTTCCTTTACGAGCTCGTCGCCGTAGCGGCCCGAAAGGCAGCCCGACACAATCAGCTTCTGCTTGGGCTTCTTGCCGTTAATTTGTGCGAGAATCGCGTTGATGGATTCTTCCTTGGCAGCTTCGATAAAACCGCAGGTGTTCACCAGGATGTAGTCCGCTTTGGCGGCCGTATCGCAAGTTGCAAAACCGGCGTGTAACATTTCTCCGACCAGGTTTTCTGCATCGACCTGGTTCTTGGCACATCCTAAATGAACGACGAAAACTTTGGGCTTTTTAGTAGGCATAACGCCAAATTTAGAATTTTATCTTATAAAAATGCTCTTTTTTTTACGTCTGTAATTTCAATTATCTATATTTCGCTGCTAGTAACTGGTAAGTAAAACCTTTCAACACGCAAAAAACTATGGCAGATTATTCTGATAAAATGAGCAAGGCCATCGAGGCCACCGAACGTGAATTTTCGAAGATCCGCGCTGGTCAGGCTAGCCCCGCTATCCTGAACGACGTGCGCATCGACTACTACGGTACGCCGACTCCGATTTCCCAGGTGGCTAAGGTTTCTGTGCCCGAACCGCGCATGCTGCTTGTGTCCCCGTGGGAAAAGACCATGGTCGACCCGATTGAAAAGGCTATCCTTGCAGCAAACATCGGCCTTACCCCAATGAAGGACGGCAACTGCATTCGAGTGAGCCTCCCGATTCTTACCACGGAACGCCGTCAGGAACTCGCAAAGATTGCCCGTAAGCATGCCGAAGAAGGCCGCGTGGCTATCCGCAACATTCGCCGCGATGCAAACGACGCCCTCAAGAAGAACAAGGAACTGCCTGAAGACGAAGTTAAAAAGCAACAGGACGAAATCCAGAAGGCTACCGACAAGGCTATTGCCCAGATCGACAGCCTCCTCGCTGAAAAGGAAGCAGACATCCTCAAGGTGTAGTCCGGGGTTTGCGTGGCAAATCAGCTTAGACATGTAGCGATTATCATGGATGGCAACGGGCGTTGGGCCCGTAGCCGCGGTCTTGAACGTTTCCTGGGCCACCGCAAGGGCACCCAGGCGACGATTGATGCCGTCGAAGTGGGTGTGAACCTCAAACTTGAACACATGACGTTGTATGTGTTCAGTTCCGAAAACTGGGGCAGGCCCAGCAAGGAAGTGGATTACTTGATGAACCTCTTGATCGAGATGGTTGTCAAGGAAATTCCCGACCTCATGGAAAAGAACGTGAAGCTTACGGTGATTGGCAACATGAACCGTTTGCCCGAAAAGCCGCGTGCAAGCCTGCAGTCTGCTATCGACAAGACCGCGAACAATACGGGCATGCAGTTGAACCTTGCCATTTCTTACGGTGGCAGGCAAGAAATTGTCGAGGCAACTCGCTCTATTGCCGCCCAAGTTGCGTCGGGGGCAATCAAGGTCGAAGATATCGACGAGACGCTCTTCGCTAAGAATTTGTATTTAAAAGGGGCTCCTGATCCGGATCTCGTGATTCGTACCGGGGGAGAGTTCAGGCTTTCGAATTACCTGCTTTGGCAGGCCGCTTACAGCGAATTCTACGTAACCGATACGCTGTGGCCCGACTTTACCAAGGAAGAATTCTTGAAGGCCGTCGAGTTCTTCAATACTCGAGAAAGACGTTTTGGAAAGGTGTTGCATGAGTAATCTTGCGCAGCGTGTAATTACGGCGGTTGTCGCCATTCCTATCGTATTCTTTTTGCTGTGGTTCTCTGACTACAGCCGTATAGGGTTGATGTGCTTTTTGGCCGGTGTCGGTGCCTGGGAATGGGCCGGCATGGCTTGCAAAATGTATAAGGGCCCCGATACCCGCTACCTTTCATTTGCATCTTCCTTGGCCCTGACGCTCGCATGGGCTCTTTCCAAGGGTGGCTATTTTGGAATGCCTGCCGTGCCGTATGTGGTGGGCATGACCTTCCTCGTGATTTTTGCGATTTATATTGGCTTGGCTTACGCCAAGGTCGAAATCGATCACCTGTTCCCGTGGCTCGTGATGCAGCTTGGCGCCCCGCTCTATGTGGGCCTCTGGGGTGGCATGAACGTGCTCATGATGGGCAACGGCCAGGGTTTTGAACATTGCTATCCGTTTATTCTTGTGATGACGGGTGTATGGCTTTGCGATACGGTGGCCTATTTCTTTGGCAAGTTTGCGGCGGGCAAGGGTCCCTTTGGTCGTCACCTGTTTGCACCGAGCATCAGCCCGAAAAAGACTTGGGAAGGTTCTGTCGCCGGTTCTATAGCAACGGTTGCTTGGGTGGCTTATTGGGCCAAGTGCAGCGCCGCCCTCGGTTGCTTCAATGTGGAAATAGACCTTGCAAAGGCTATTGGCCTTGGAGTCTTGGTGACTGTTGCGGGCCAGGTGGGCGATCTCTTGATGTCTGCCCTTAAGCGCTGGAGTGGTACCAAGGATTCCGGCAACCTGTTTGTTGGCCACGGTGGTGTGCTTGACCGCTGCGATTCCTTTTACCTCGCGGCCCCCGCTCTCTACCTGCTGATGGATTTTTTCCAGAAACTCGCTTAGCAGAAACGTTTCCGAACGTTTACATTCGTTGTTTTTGCTAACAACGGATACTGTCGCCCTATTATTGCGATTGTTTTAGCCCATATATATATTATAACGGGGTAGAACATTAAATCAATCACTAAAAAGGGTGTGAGTGTATGAATTACAAAAAGATTTCTATTGCTGCGCTGATTGCCATGGGTTCTTCCATGGTTTTTGCTCAGGATGCTGAAATTGCAACCTGGTCGGGTTTCCGCAAGGCAGCGGTTTCCTTCACTTTTGACGATGGCCCGCAAAGCGATGTCGATGTCGCTCTTCCCATGTTCGAAAAGTACGGTTATAAGGCGACTTTCAATATCGTCACTAATTGGGCCAATGGCGGTGGCAACAATGGAATGCTCAACTGGAGTGGTGTTCAGAAATTGTCCGCTGCCGGTCACGAAATCGCAAGCCATAGCGACAGCCACCCCAGTGGAACGATGGCCGGTAACGAAATTGGTTCGTCTAAGGGAACCATCAACCAAAAGATTCAGCAGAAGTATGGCTGTATTACGCTGGCATACCCGAACTGCGATAGTCCGGGTGACTCCCAGGTTCTGCAGAATTACGTTGTGGGAAGAATTTGTAACGGAAGCTGGAAGGGCGGCTCCGATATTATGGGCAAGGATGGTCCGAACAACTGGGCTGCAGCCTCTGCGCTCATGACAGGTAATCAGGGAACTAGCGATTTCAAGGGCAATATGCAGAAGGCCGTTAATCAGGGCGGCTGGGTTGCATTCCTCACGCATGGTTTCCAGGGCAAGACCAATGGCTTTGCTGACTATTCTCCGACCGATGCTAGCGCTATGGAAGGCTCCCTCCAGTATGCCCAGCAGAACGACAAGGACATTTGGGTTGCCCCGATGGGTCACGTTGCCATGTACATCAAGGAACGCAAGGCATCGAAGGCTGAAGTTTCTAATAGCGGCAGCACCACTACCGTTAAGTTGACTCACAACATTGCAGACAACATTTCCAAGTACGATTATCCGCTTTCCTTGAAGGTGAAGACTAGCCTTTCCAAGGCCGAAGTCACGCAGGCAGGCGCCAAGCTTGAATCTAAGATTGACGGCGGCTATGTGTACTTCGACGCCGTGCCGAACGCAGGTGATATCGTGATCGCTGGCGAAGGTGCAGGTCCCTCTCCGGAATCCTCCAGCAGCGTTGAACCGCCGAAGTCTTCTTCTAGCGAAGCCAAGAGCTCTTCTTCTGCCTCCAATCCGTGGGGCCCGAAGTCCTCTTCCAGCAAGGGCGAAGTGGATTGCAACGCTAATCCGTTCGATCCTTCTTGCCATGGCATGGCTATTGCTGCCGAACTTCAGAACGACTTCGGCCTCTCTGTCTACAGATCCTCTGACAACTACATCGTGGTCGGCGGCGCTCAGGGCATGAGCATTACCGTGTTCAACAGCCTCGGTCACCAGGTGCGTACCACTCGCGGTCTCGGTGCCGTGCAGAAGGTTTACACGGGCGCCAAGGGCGTGTACATTGTCAAGGTGGGCAGCAAGTCCTTTAAGGTCAAGCTTTAATCCGTTTTAACAAAACCTCTCTCGAAAAAAGGGAATCCTGATAAAAAGGGATTCCCTTTTTCTACATTTGGCATTAATATGCTTTTTTCCGAACTTCCCCTGGCAAATCCCTTGCAGCGAGCCGTGCGCGCTGTCGGCTACGAACAACCCACTCCGATTCAGGAAAAGTCCATTCCGAGTCTTTTGGAGGGTAAGGACCTGTTGGGAATCGCCCAGACGGGTACGGGGAAGACGGCGGCTTTTGCGCTCCCGATTCTGCAGTTGTTGCTGGATTCCGGCAAATTCCGTGCACCCAAGACTTGTCGCGCGCTGATTCTTTTGCCCACGCGCGAACTTGCCATTCAGGTAGAAGAATGCTTCAAGCAGTACGCCCAGTTCACGGCGATTTCGACCGCCTGCATTTTCGGCGGCGTGAGCGACGTGAGTCAAAAACGTAACTTGATTCGCGGCGTTGATGTTCTGGTCGCGACTCCGGGCCGCCTGCTCGATTTAATCAACCAGAAGGCGGTATCCCTGAAGGCATTGGAATTCTTCGTGCTCGACGAAGCGGACCGCATGCTCGACATGGGATTCATTCACGACATCCGCAAGGTGGTGGCGCTGTTGCCGCAGAACCGTCAGAATCTGTTCTTCAGTGCGACCATGCCCGAAGACATTACGAAGCTTGCCGCAACCATTCTGCGCCCGAACCCAGTGAGGGTGGAGGTGGCGCCGCAGAGCACTCCGATTGAACGCATTCGCCAGGAACTCTACCGCATCGACAAACGCCGCAAGGGCGCGCTCCTCAAGGAACTGCTGCTCGCTCACCCCGAAATGAAAAAGGTGCTGGTCTTTAGCCGCACCAAGCACGGCGCCGACAAAATCACGCGCGTGCTCGAAAAGGCGGGCATCAAGTGTGCTGCCATTCACGGCAACAAGAGCCAGAACCGCAGGCAACAGGCTTTAGGAAACTTCAAGTGCGAACAGATTCGCGTGTTGGTCGCAACCGACATTGCTGCCCGCGGAATCGATGTGGACGACGTGTCGCACGTATTCAATTACGACTTGCCCGACGTTCCCGAAACATTCGTGCATCGCATCGGCCGTACCGCCCGCGCAGGTAAAGACGGCATCGCCATTTCGTTCTGCGCTCCTGACGAAGAGCAAGATTTACGCGCCATCGAAAAGCTTACCCGCATCAGCATTCCCGAAGGCGACAAGGCGATTTTCGAAAAGCTTCCGCCGCCGCAGAAGGAAACTCCCGAAAGCGAAATGCGCAATGCCCGCGGTCGCGGATTCCCGCGTCGTGACAACAGCCGCGGCAAACAGAATCAGGCTAAGCCCGGTAACAAAAAGGAGCGCCCGCAGCAAAACCGCCCGCAGAATAAACCGCAAAACGAAAAACGCCCCGCTCCAAAGAGCGAAGGCGTTCAACAAGCGAATCCGCAGGATCAGTTGGGGCGCCGCACCATCGGCCGTAACCGTCCTGGGTCCCGTGCCCGCAAACGTATGCGTGAAGCCGCACGTAAGCAGGCTCAGGGCAACTAGACTACTTTATCGAGTACATGAACCATTCCCAGGTGATAGAGGCTTTTGCGCCCTTTGTCGTCTGGGACTTGACATTGTTTTCTTTGAAGAATCCCAAGTTCGTGACCGAAATGCAGTCCGAATCATTCAGCAGGTCTTCGTCGTCATAGTAGGCGTCATGTTCGTTCTTGTCCCTGAGTACGGGGCAAATGTCGATAGCGTCAATACCACGAGGAATTTGAATGGCGACTTTCTTTTCGCCCTTCCAACTCTTGAGGTTTAGCGTATCCAAGGCGGTAGCCGAAAGCGGATCGTATTCCGAGGGCTCGGAATCGATATAGGACTTTACCAGGAACCTGATTTGCGGATCGCCAACTTCTTCGCTTCCGCTAATAGAATCTGTGGTCTGCTTATAGCTGGTAAGTGTAATGCTCAGCATTTTCGTGACTTGCAAGTAATTGATCGCTGGGTCGCTACTAGTGCCGATGAAACTGCCCTTGTCGTTGTAGCTCTCGTTGTCTTTCACCATTCTGATGACGGTTTCGAGGTTCAAGACAGAGTCGTTATCGCTGCTACGGTACTTGTCGATAAAGTTGTCGCAACGGACCTTGTAATTGTAGACGACTCGCTTGGCCTTCTCGTAGCAATTATAATAGTCCATATTGTCGCGGCGGCTTTCAAGAGTGTCTAGTGTCGCGTCGAAGTCAAACGAGAAATTTGCCTGTTTTTCGTTTTCGGCTTCAATTGAATTGTCTCCGCATGCCGTAAAGCAGAACGCGGTCAAAGAAATAAGCGGAATAGAAGCGAGTTTCAACATAAAGCTTTTCTGATTCATAATCTTACCTCATTACTTTATGCTAAAGTCCAGGAACATGCGCCAGGTTGGATTGCTGTCGTGTCCGATGTGATAATATCTGTGGTTTGCATTCTGCGTTGCGCCTCCGAAGGCGAACATCTGGAACTCAAACGAGACCAGTCTACTTTCGATACCCAGGCCAATCCAGCCGCTCGTTTCCCAGTCGTCCATATAGAAGAACTTGTTGGTCTGGTGGCTTTCGTAAAGCGGGAACGGGCTCTGACCGGCTTTGTCAATCAAATCCAGGTCGGCCTTAAGCTTCTTGTCGTTGGTTTTGATGTCGAGCCAGTTCTCGGTATCGGTCATTTCGTAAATGGGCTTGGTCAGTCCAAAAGTCAAGCTTGCGAAAAGGAAGGTGGTTGTTCCCTTGACATGGTAACCTACTTTTCCGGTGAGAGGCATATCTGCTGAGAAATTGTAGTATTTGCGGTCCAGGCTATGAACCAGCGTGTACTCTTCTCCAGAAGAAAGCTGTTCGTCCTGTTCGCTTACGTCGAAGCTCCAGCGGGAGTAGCGGTAGAGGGCGCCTAATCTGCCTTGGAATCCCAGATAGTTACCGATATAGCGCCTGTAGAAGTAGTACATGCCCATACCCATGCCCCAGTTGGCATCGTGGTCCGTGTGCCAGTAGTTCTTGTCGTGGTAGTTTGCGCTGGCGAGGCTTAGACCATGGTGCAACGTCTTGGAACGCTTTTTGGCGGCCTTAATGACTCTTTTCTGGTAATCGGCATAGGTAATCTTGTTGCGAGGCTTCTTCGGTGCGGCACTATCGGCGGCAGTCGTGTCTGCCTTGGCAGAATCAGCCGGAGCGGCGGCTACCTTGGCGGTGTCGGCTGGCTTTGTGCTGTCAGCAACGACGGCTGCAGATGTGTCTGCTGCTTTGACCGTAGAATCCTGCACGGCGGCGGTCTGCGGCTGGTTGGCCGTAGCGGTAGAATCGGTGGTGGTGTCCCAATCGTCAGGGGGCGGTTCAGGAGATCCCTGGGCAAACCCGAGAACAGCAAGAACACTGCTAATAGTCAAAATTTTGCGAATAATGGTCATAATAATGCTTTAGCTCCCATAAATGGGGTTTCAGATACATAAAATAAGTAAAAAATAGCCATTGTGCAAAAAAATATTAAAAAAAATGGAATTTGTAAAAAAAAATAATTAGTTTTACAGCAAGAAGGAATCTCAAGGGTTTTCCTTGTTTTTGTGGAACGGAAAGATGATCGTATAAGAGGATGTCTATGGATACAGGTAAGATTTCTCTTGGAAAGTTGCTCGCCCTGCTTATTTTTATGGTGGGTATTCAATCTGCGTGGGCAGATGTCTGGGATGGTACGACCAAGACTCCGGCGAAAACGCAAAAAATCGGTGACAAGGATTATTTCTTGATCGAATCCGCGGCAAACCTGGCGTGGTTTTCCGATACGGTGAATATCTATGCTGCTAAAGAAATTGCCAAGGCCTATTCGGCAGACTCTTTGGCTCGTGCCAATATGACTGCTGCTGATACGGCGAAGGCAAATGCGTATGCTCAATCGGTAAAGCAGGCTTTTATAGATACCGCTGCTACGGATAAGTTAAAGGACTCTACAAATAAATACAATAGTGCGAGAAATAATTATCTAGACAGCATTGCGAAAATTTTTAAAGATGGCGCCGCAGAATCTATCGCTGCTAATGTTGATGTGTTCTTCAAGAATAATTCCAATGCAATCACATTGATTTCTGAAAAAACGAAGGATAAAAACTATGCGTCACCGCATGTGAAATTTAATGCGAAGGTGGTGGCTGATTATATCGATATGAATCATAAACCCTTTGTCCCTATTGCTGCGGGTAAGGGCGAGATTTTGTATGGAGGTATTTTTGATGGTAACCATGTGACCATCAAGAATCTGTATGTCAGCAGTGATTATATTTCTGAAATCAATAGTAATTATGGACAGAATGTCGCTTTTGTTGCGGCCTTACATGAAGGTGTCGTAAAGAACGTTGTTCTTGATAGTGTGAGTATCATCGCGACTGTTGATATTGGGACCATTCTTAAGGGCGACAAGAATAAAATCAGTGTGGGTACGATTGTAGCATGGCAAAAGTCTGGAACTGTGGAAGGTTGCTATGCGTCGGGTATTCTTTATAATAGTGGTAAGGGACAGGCCGTTGGTGGTGTTGTCGGCAACGCAGATGCGGGCTTGATTAAAGACAACTTGAGCGTTGTTTCGATTCAAATTGCTGGAAGCGAAGCTTATGTGGGTGGCGTTATAGGCCAGGCAAAAGATAAGGTCAATATTGAATCTTGTGTTTTTGATGGAGGCAAGTTCATTAATGATTTGACGGCGCATGATGGTGGTGTGGTTGGTCTGCGTTATGAAGGAAATACAACCCTTTTTAAGAATACCTATTATGACCAGAATGACGTGGGTCAGGGTGTTGCCCAGGGCTCTATAAACGGAATTTATGCGGTGGCGTTCCTTAATGAGGAGCATATTGCCTGTGTCTTGAACGAGGGCGAATGGAATAATGCGGATTCGACTTGCTCTGGTGAAGGGGTATGGTCTACAGGTGACCATATTACCAATCAGGGTGTGTCGAAAAACGATAAGAACGAGACGATTTATACAATCACGTTCAATGCGAACGGGGGTACTTTCGCTGCGGGCGCTAAGACAGAAAAGTATTTGCGTTTTGGTGAATTGGCTACACCTGATGAAATATCGATTCCTACGAATGGATTCAAAAAATTTGAAGGCTGGTCTTTGTCGCCTACGGCAACTAAAAAAGACGATAACCTGGGATATGTTTATAGCCCTAAGACCGTATACGCGGTGTGGGGCGATGTAACGACCTATACGATAACGTTTGACTTTAATACAGGAAGTGATGCGACCCAGCTGACAAAGGCCGTTGTTGGAGGGGATTCCATTACGCTCCATGGATTCAGTGCGGCTCAGTTACCTTCGACGTATAAGGCAAATGGCAAAACCTATAACTTTGTGGGTTGGGCTAAAACACAAAATGGACCTGCCTTGAACGAAGACCAGTATGGAATCGCCACGAAAAATGAAACTTTCTATGCTCAATGGAAGGAACAGCAGACGTATCTGATTACCTATATGACGGGTCATGATGCTGTTTATAGTGTGGAGCTTGTGGAAGAAGGTGACTATGCTAAGGGCCCTGCAGTGAATCCGAGTAAAGAAGGGTACGCATTTGCGGGTTGGTATACTGAAGAAAATTGTCAGAACCTGTATAACCTCAATGACAAAGTTATCTTGACGCAGAGCTATGTGCTTTATGCCAAGTGGGATTTGGCTCACTATAAAATTACATATAACCTGTCTGAGGGGTGGACCAATTCTGCAAACAATCCGAGATATTACACGGTTGAAGACAATGTTTTGTTTAAGGCTCCGAAATATAAAAATGACAGCTTGGAATTTGATAGCTGGTTCTATGATGGAACCTTTACCAATAAGGCTGAACAGATTGCACCGGGTTCAAGAACTGGAAATTTGTCCCTTTATTACAAGTGGAACGTCAGGACTTATACGATTTGGTTAAGTGCTGGTGTAGACGGATATAATATTGTGGAACCGGTTATAAAAAGATATGGCGAACCGATTACATTGCCTGGGGCGTCGTTTGAGTATCCGGGATATGAACAAAAAGGTTGGGCCACGACGGATGGCGGCGCAAAGGTGTACGAATTGTTGGGTACATATACGGACAATGCAGAGGTGGAATTGTTCCCGTATTGGGAAAAGGCGACCTATAAGATTATCTATGAATTGGATGGTGGCGTGAATCATGTGGATAACGATACCACGTACACGATGGATTCTTCAGATGTTGTCTTGAAGAACCCGACAAAGGTTGGCTATAAGTTCGAAGGTTGGTATGATGCTGAAGTGGGTGGCAAAAAGGTTACCAAAGTGGAAATCAAGGCTCCTTATGGAGATGTGAAGCTGTATGCCAAATGGAGTCAGACTAAGGTTACTGTTACGCTCCAAGACAATTCTTGCGAGTACAATGGCAAGAACTGCGGCGCTAAATATACTGTATCGGTGACGAATGGTAGTCTTGGTAGCGATTATAAGACTGTTATTGTGACGGATTCTATCAAGAATGTCTTTGACGGTCCGATTGATGCGAATATCGTAAGCTTTGCGATTGTGAACAAGACGACGGGTGAAGTGGTGACGGACCAGTTCGACGTCAATTATGGAGGAAGCTGTACGCTGGCGGTTACTCCGAGAGATGTCAGCTTTGCCGGTAAAAATGAAACAACGACCTATACGGGCGATGAAATTCATGTGGTAAGTGCAGCGAATGCTTCGGGCCTGCCGACTGGACTTAATCATACCCATAATGTGGGTTACGAAATTACAGCGACGGATGCAGGTGATTATCCGGCTGTGATGACCGATCCTGCCGACGTGAAAATTTGGGATGAAGATGGCAACGATGTGACGGCGAACTATAACGTAGTCTCGATTACTCCGCCGTCTACGGGTCTTACAATTAAGCCGACAAGCGAACCATTTACCATTTCAATGGCAGATGAATATGTGCCGGTCGGTGGCTCGATAAAGGGCTCCCCGACGAGTACGGCTTCAAGTGGCACGACAACTTTCTTCTACCGAATTGGCGATTCTGGCGAATGGAAGGAAAGCTTGGGTGAATTGGCTCTGCCGGCAACACCGGACGAATACGTGATAATCAATATCAAGGCCACTAATCCGAACTATACTAAAGAAGCGAAGACGTCAACAAAAATAATGGTTACGTCGAAGACGATTCTTACGGTAACTGCAAAGGATTCCTCAAAAGTCTATGATGGAACGGCGTTGGTTAATGCAACTTACACCTGCCCGGAATGTGCTACAAAGTTGAGCTCTGGAGATGAATTGTCTGTTACGATGAATGATGCCTCCATTACGAATGTTGGTTCTGTTACTAATACGGTAAAAACGGTTGAGATTTCCAATGGTGGTTCTGATGTTACAGACAATTATGCCATCAACATGGTCGCCGGTACATTGACGGTGACCAAGGCTCCGCTGACGATTACGACGGCTTCTGATTCAAAGGCTTATGATGGAAATCCGCTCACAGCTGGTGTAACAGCAGTTTTTGTCAATGGTGAAACGGCGACGGTGGTGGCGACGGGTAGCCAGAAGATGGTCGGTTCTTCTAAGAATACATACGACATTCAATGGGATGCAACTGCCAAGCAAGGAAACTACCAGATTGTAGAAAATCTTGGAACTTTGACCGTGACAAAGGCTGCCGTTACCATTAAGGTAAGTGCTGCTGAGAAACTTTATGGTGATGCGGATCCTGAGTTTACCGGCGAGGTTACGGGCCTTGTCAATCCGGATGACTTGGGCGTCATCAAGTATTACCGTTCGAATGCGAATGTAAAGAATGCTGGCTCTTATCCGAAAGCGATTTCGGCAAGTTATACTGCGAACATGAATTACGAAGTGAATGTAACCAAGGGCAATCTTACGGTTAAAAAGCGTAATGTGACATTGACGTCTGCAGACGCAAGTAAGGTGTACGATGGTACGGCTCTTACCGCCCCGACGGTGACGGTGGGTGGCGACGGCTTTGCTCCTAATGAAGGTGCCTACTTTATGGTAACGGGCTCCCAGACGGATGCTGGAACAAGCGCAAATACGTTCACTTATGAACTGAAAGAAGGAACCGATGTGAGCACAAACTACACGCTTGCTGAGGTCAAGGGTGATCTTACTGTTACGAAGTCTCCGGTGACGGTTTCTATAGTGGGCCGCACGGGTACTTATGCCTATAACGGTTCTCAGCAAGTTGTGTCTGGCTACGATGCCTCTATTAACAACGCAATGTATTCAGCGAGCGACATCGTCTTCGGTGGCGAATCTGTGATTCAAAAGACCAAGAGCGGTACTTACGCTATGGGTCTCACGAGTGCAATGTTCACGAACAAGAACAATAACTTCGACGTGACCTTTGACGTGACCGATGGATCCTTGACGATTACACCTCCGGAAATTGTTGTTGCTTACAATGATGCCGGTGATACGCTCCATGTGATTGTGGGTGACGATGATTCTGATTCCTTGATTAACGAAAAGATTAATGATGCTCTTGCGGGTCATGTGCCGCCCATTGCGCTCCCGACCAAGGATGAAGACAAGGATTCTACTTATGCCTTTGACGGCTGGGAAAAGAATCCTACATCGGGTCAGTATGAACCTGTCTTTGATGCAACGGTCAAGAAGGATACGATTGATGTGAAATATCAGGATGATCCTGAAAAGCACATCGATGTGGAAATTCACGTGACCGATGTTCACAAGGATATCGTTGAAAAGATTAACGCTGCTCTTGAACAGAACGGCATTGCTCTCCCGAGCAAACCTGACAATGGCGATTCTACCTATGTTCTTGACTGGAAGCAGAATCCCGAAACTGGTGTTTACGAACCTGACTTCAAGGGCGTTTTGCGCGTGGAACAGATTATCGTCAAGTATGGTGATGGTGCTACGGATACAATCTATGTAGACATCCGTGCGCAGGATTCCAAGTCGCAGATCGAACAAAAGATCAACGACGCCTTGAACAATCATTTGCCGCCCATCAAGGTGAAAGGAAAGGATGATACCTATACTCTTGCCGGTTGGGAAAAAGATGAATCGACGGGATATTACGTGCCTGTCTTTGCGAAGGGTGATGTTGTCTACGTGATTAACTTCCACCTGCCCGAAGGTGCTGTGTTGACGTCGAAGTTCAACGGCTACAATTATGGCGAGGTGACTCTGTTGCCCGATGCCGTCATGAAGTCTGACACAACATGGGTCTTCAATGGTTGGTATACAAAGACCAAGGGCCGCGGCGATCGCGTGAAGGCAATGCGCGAAACCGATGCCGGCAACAAGAGCTTGTATCCGCTGTTCCAGAAGACGATCCGTTATGAGATCGCTGGAAAGACTGGCGAAGTGGTGGTAATCTACACGGACCGTGCCGATACGACGATTGCCCGTGCACTGAAGAGCGTGATTCCTGACGAAATTTCGAAGAATGGCGTGAGGTATGCCTTTGTCAAGTGGAAACTTGAAGATGGCGTCTATAAGGCTGTTTTGAAATCGCTTGCAGTACGCTTCAACGTGGCTGTTGACGCTCGCGCTCTCAATATCGAAGAGGCTCAGATGGGTTCCCGCTACGCAGTGTTTGACATGGATGGTCGCGTCGTGAAGCGCGGTACGGTATCCAATGGCTCTCAGCGTGTGGAAATCCCGAAGTCGGGCAGTTACATGGTGCGTGTCGGCAAGGACGCCGTCCAGGTGAACGTTAAGTAGCTTGTCATCCTGAACAATGTCACCCTGAACTCGTTTCAGGGTCGGCATTCTACTCCGATATATTAATGTTCAATCGATGCACTTTGTAGTGCATGACTCTTGGCGAAATACTTAAATCGCGTGCGGCAGCAGACATGTTGCCGCCGTTTCTTTTTAGCGCTTCGCTCAGGATTTCTTTTTCGTAGGTATCCATGAGCGTCGATAGCGGTGCAATTTGGTTCGGGAGCATGGGCTTGCGGGCCGATTCGTCGGTCTGCAAGGTGGGCGGCAAGTTGTGTGAATGGATGCAGTCGTCGCTGGTGGCGAGGGCTGCGCGCTCGATGCAGTTTTCGAGTTCCTGCACGTTGCCGGGCCAGTGGTAACTCATGAGCATGTCAATCGCGGGCGTCGAGAGGCGCACCACGTGCGTGCCGTACTTCAGGTTCACTTGCGAAATAAAATGCTCCGCCAAAAGCAAGATGTCGCTCTTGCGCTGCGCCAAGTCGGGGAGTGAAATCTGCACGATGTTCAGACGGTAAAATAAGTCTTCTCGGAAAAGTTTTTGCTGCATCAGGCTTTCCAGATTCTTGCTGGACGCTGCAATCAAGCGCACGTCGCTATGCAGGCGAATATTGCCGCCTTGGCGGTAGAAGCTTTGGTCTTGCATGAACCGCAGAAGAATCTCTTGGTTCTTCGGGCTGAGTGCCGAGACATCGTCCAGAAATAGCGTGCCGCCGTTCGCCACTTCGGCTTTGCCCAAGTGGCGGCTGTTTGCACCAATGAATGCGCCGCGTTCGTAGCCGAAGAGTTCGCTTTCAAAGGTGTTCGCTGGGTTGCCGAAACCCTCGCTCAAGTTCGCACAACCCATGACGACAAAGGGCTGTTCTTTGCGTGCAGAAAGTTCTGCGATGGTGTGGGCGGTGAGTTCCTTGCCCGTACCGTCGTTGCCATAGATAAGCACCTGTGCGTCGTTCTTGGCGCACTTCTTGATCTGCTTGTAGACCTCGCGCATCTCGCCGCTGTTGCCGACCATTTTGCCCGGCTTCTCGTCGATGATATTGCGCAGCTCGCGGATCTCCGCTTTCAGTCTCTCTATTTCTTCGGATTCAGTCGTCATTCCTTGACCATTAAGTCATGCCGGGCTACGACCCGGCATCAGCTTTTTTATGTCAGAGCCTTTTTACTTTACAATAATGTAATAATATACCTTATTTTTACAATATTGTAAAACATTTTGTTTCAAAACCTGTAAAATTCGGGTGCCAGACCCCGTTTTTATTCCTAATTTCCTTCCATAAATTGAAAAACAGCCGTAAAACGGCAAAAAAGAGGTTCAAAATGAGCGTAAGCTACCGCAAAAAGACCATCAACGAAATCGCAAAGGCCCCTACCGCGCCCGTCAAGCCGGCCGGTCCGGTGAATGTGGATTTCTATGGCGAAGATGTGTTCAACATCGACGCCATGCGCGAATACTTGCCCAAGGATGTCTGCGAAAAGCTGATTGCAACCATTAACGAAGGTGCTGCCCTCGATCCGAGTATCGCAGGCGATGTGGCCCACGCCATGAAGAAGTGGGCGATGGACCGCGGTGCCACGCACTTTACGCACTGGTTCCAGCCGCTCACCGGTTCCACTGCCGAAAAGCATGACTCCTTCCTTGAACCTGACGGCTGCCGCGCCATCATGGCCTTCAGCGGCAAGAACTTGATCGTCGGCGAACCGGACGCATCGTCCTTCCCGAGCGGCGGTTTGCGTTCCACCTTCGAAGCCCGTGGCTATACCGCCTGGGATCCGACTTCTCCGGCATTCCTCAAGCGCCACGGCAACGGGGCTACGCTCTGTATCCCGACTGCGTTCTGCAGCTATACCGGCGAAGCGCTCGACAAGAAGACTCCGCTCCTGCGCAGTTTGCAAGCTCTTTCCAAGTCTACCCGCCGCCTCATGACCTGCTTCAAGGCGGGTCCCAAGAAGACGACGGTCACGCTCGGTGCCGAACAGGAATACTTCCTAATCGACAAGCGCTTTTACCTGCAACGCCCCGACCTGTACCAGGCTGGCCGCACGCTGTTCGGTGCCGCTCCGGCAAAGCACCAACAGATGGATGACCACTACTTCGGTAGTATTCCGGCTCGCATTCTGAACTTCATGAACGAAGTGGAAATCGAACTTTGGAAGCTCGGCATTCCGGCGAAGACCCGCCACAACGAAGTGGCGCCTGCCCAGTTCGAACTCGCCCCGATGTTCGAAGAAGTGAACCTCGCTTGCGACCACAACATGCAAATCATGGAAGTGCTCCGCAACGTGGCCGACAAGAATGGCCTCGTTTGCTTGCTCCACGAAAAGCCTTTCGCTGGCGTGAACGGTTCCGGCAAACACAACAACTGGTCCGTGTCTTACGGTAAGGGTAACTTGCTCAATCCGGGTAAGGACCCTCACCAGAACGCCGTGTTCCTCACCACGCTCTGCGCCATCATTTATGCCGTCGACACCCATGCTGACTTGCTCCGCATGACGACTGCTGGCGCCGGCAACGACCATCGCCTCGGTGCAAACGAAGCGCCTCCGGCCATTGTCTCCATGTTCCTCGGCGACCAGCTCATGGACGTCATTGAACAGATCGAACAAGGCGTGCCCAAGTCCAGTAAGCAAGCTGGCGCACTCCGCATCGGTGCCGACATGCTTCCGGCTTTGCCGCGCGACGCCACCGACCGTAACAGAACTTCTCCGTTCGCCTTCACCGGCAACAAGTTCGAATTCCGTGCTCCGGGCTCCAGCCAGAGCTGCTCCGAACCGAACGTGGTGCTGAACACCATCGTGGCCGAAGCGTTCGATATGATTTCGGAACAGCTCGAAAAGCTTGATGAGAAAAACTTCCACACGGGCCTGCAAAAGATCCTGCAGAAGATTGTGAAGGAACACAAGCGCGTCATTTTCAACGGTAACGGCTACACCGATGAATGGGTTGCCGAAGCCGAACGCCGCGGCCTTCCGAACATCCGCACCTCCGTGGAAGCCCTCAAGGCTCTCACCAAGGAAGAAAATATTCAGTTGTTCGAAAAGTATGGCGTCATGAACCGCCGCGAAATGGAATCCCGCTATGAAATCAACGTCGAAGATTTCCACAAGCGCATCCACATCGAAGGCGAAGTCTGCCGCGACATGGCCAAGAACATCATCTTGCCGAAGGTCGTCGAAGCTTACTCCAGCGCCCTCAAGACCAACGAAATGGCTCTCAACCAAGGCTTCCCCGGCGTCGATGCCTACGTGAAGTCTCTCGGCGAAGGCGTCAAGAACCTGAGTGCCGCCATCGCTACGATGGAAGAAAGCCTGAACGGTCTGCACGAAGGCATTCTCGATGCAATGGCTGCGCTCCGCAAAGTCGTCGATGGCCTCGAAAAGGTTGTCCCCGACGAAATGTGGCCTCTGCCGAAATACAGAGAGATGCTTTTCATTTACTAATGAAAAGCATGGGCTTCCGTCGAAAATTTTCCCTGCCTTCGGGCGGGGATTTTTTGTATCTGCAAACGACGCTAATTGTCGCATGCTCAATCTATATTCGTGATGTTCCCCTAAAAGGAGTTCGTCATGAACAGATTGGAAAAACTTGAAATATCGAATGTCATCGGTGACTTTCGTGCGGCCCTTGAAACCCTGGACCGTTACGACCACCAGCAACTGGAATTTCCGAAGACAGGTGTGGACTACAGCGAAACGAACGGCCCCATCACCTATGAGTTGGCGATGGAAGCGATTGCTGTGCTCAAGGAAAAATTCCGCGACAGCGGAATCTTCGGTGTCGAAAAGGATGCGTCTTTCAAGAGTTCCCTCGGACAAATTTACCAGACCTTCGACGGCAAGGAACTTTATCCGACCGTGCAGATGAAGGCGGCAACACTCCTGTATCTGCTTGTCAAGAACCATTCTTTTGTTGACGGCAATAAGCGCATTGCTGCGTTCATTTTCTTGTGGTACATGTCGCGCAACGATATCCTTTATCGTGTGGATGGCTCCAAAATTGTAAGCGATGGCGCTCTGGTCACGCTCACGCTGCTCATCGCCGAAAGCAAACCCGAAGAACGCGAAACCATGACCAAACTCGTGGTGAACTTGATTATGTAGGTGGTGCTTATGACTAACTCATATTTTACAGACCCGCGAGACGGTGAAACCTACCGCACCGTGAAAATCGGAAATCGGATTTGGTTCGCCGAAAACTTGCGGCATAAAAGCGAAGGCGCGCAGGCGTATGCCGGTGGCATGGGGTATTTGTGCTTGAATGGCGAAACGCCGCCTTACGATTGGAACTGCGACCCAGATGTGAAGAAATATGGCTTGTGCTACTACTGGAAATTTGCAGAAGCCGCGGTCCCCAAAGGTTGGCGCTTGCCGAACAATGACGATTGGCGAGACTTGTTTAATGCAGTTGGCGCAAAATGTGAAATGGGCGAGCATGGTGCCGAAACTTACCTTGGGGCGGCTCTTGCGTTAAAGTCCAAAGACGATTGGGAGGAAGACGAACTGTTCCCTGTCGGTAAAAGTACCGATGCTTTCGGTTTTACGGCGTATCCGGCAGGCTGCATGGAGGAATTCGGCTTTTGCGGAGCACGTGGCAGACACACGCGCTTCTGGAGTTCCGTCGGGCAAAACAAGTGGGCGTACCGCGTTTGCTTAGACAACTTCTACGACGATGCCGTTCTTGACCGCTTTTGGAACGACTTTTCTTGCGCAAATTCAATCCGCTGTGTGAAAGACTGCTGAAAAAAGGAACTTATTCCAAGTTGGAGTGCCCAAAATAACGTTTTTTGAGGGAAAACTATAGTTTTTGTGGGGATTTGTGCTCTTTTGTAGAAAATAGGATATATTTCTTTTTAAAGAAGAAGGAAAAATATGGATAAAGAACCCGAAGTTATGGATATGAACGGCGCATCCCCTTTGCAAAAGGGGCTCGCCGTTTTCTTTGTCATCATGTCGCTTTTGTACACCGTGTCGCCCATTGACCTGGCGCCCGACGCAATACCCGTAGTTGGCTGGCTCGATGATGTCGGCTTCCTTGTGACAGCAACCATGAATGCGGTCCAGCAGTTCACAAAGGACCAAAATAGTGCCATGGTGAAAATCCTGAAATACGCCAAATGGTTTATGGTCATCGCCGTCGTAATCACCGCGCTGTTGCTCGGCGGTTTGATTGCTGCGATTGTGGCGCTGATTATGAAATAATGAGAGATAATGGGAAACAAAAGTGAAAAATTTTTCGGGGAACTTCGCTCTGTATTGCGAACGTTGCCGGATGCGGCAGGCATCGTGTTACAAGCAACGCCCGAAGCTTTGAAGCCGAGGCTTCGCGAACTATTGCGCTCGCAGTTCAAGAAAACTATCGTAGAGGCCGAGATAAAATTGGCTTTTTGTGTAATTGCTGTTTGTTTAGCCGTCTTTACACCCTTTGGTGAACGTTGTTCACTATGGATGTCATCACTTCTGTTTATTGCAATGTTGTTGTGGTCGGTTGTTGAATCGGCTTCATATTGTATGCTACCGATAAAAATTATACAAAAACGGAGTATGCGAATAGGGATAATTGAGTTCGTTAAATGGAGATTCCCTCAAGCTACTACAGGCTCTAGTGTATATGATATGGTGTGTGAAATTGGGGCGCATTTTTCTTCACGATTTCGAAAATTACGCACATCTGACGAGATAATATGGGATTTTGTTATTTATTTGGCAAAGGATGTCATTACCTTTGTTTCGGTGTTTTCTTTATACATTATATTGGTCTATTGGATTTTTAAACCTATTATTCTTGAAAAATTTGCTGGAGTAACGACGTTGCAGATATACCTTTTCCCAATAAGGCAATTATTGTGATTTAACTCAGTTTGGTTATATTTAAAAAGTTTTGAATAGGAATATTTTATGGTAGAAAATAAAATCGAATTAAAATCTGTAAAAGAGCTTCTTGGAATGAAGTTCTTTATTCCGAGTTATCAGCGCGGTTATCGTTGGACGGATCAGCAGGTCAAAGATTTGCTTAACGATTTGTGGGAGTTTGCAGACAAAAAGAATAAAGATTATGAATTTTATTGTGTTCAGCCGCTTGTTGTGAGAGAAATGTCAAGTGAAGAAAAGAAAATCAATAATATTGCGATAGATGAAGTTTGGTATGAGGTAATCGATGGTCAGCAACGCCTGACTACAATGTATATCATACTGAAAAAAGTAAAAAAAGTCCTTGAGCTTTTAAAGATGTCAACAGGATGTTATCAATTTAAATATCAGCGTGAACCAAGTGATTCGTCAATAGTATCTTTTCTTGAAAAGATAGCGGATGTGCACGAAGAATGTAATTCATATATTGATTTTCATTATATGAGCCGTGCAGCGATTGTTGTTGAACAATGGCTTGAAAACAGCGATGTAAACATGGCAGATTTTTGTAAAGCGCTGCTTACATATAAATTGGATGGCAAAGAACCGCAATGTGATAAAGCTAATAATGTTAGGTTTATTTGGTATGAATCGGTTGAGGAAAATCCGATAAAAGTGTTTACTCGCTTGAATATTGGCAAGATTCCGTTGACAAATGCAGAACTAATTAAAGCTTTATTTTTGAATAGTTCTAATTTTGATAAGAACGAAGTAAATCATTTGAAATTAAGGCAGCAGGAGATGGCGAGTGAGTGGGATAATATTGAATACACTCTGCAAAATGACGAATTTTGGCTTTTCTTGAATGAAAAGGGATATAATCCGCAAACACGAATAGATTTAATTTTTAAGTTGATTTGTGATCAAAACAAATTTGGCTTAGATGAAAAGCAATTGAAGGAAATAGGGGATGATGAATACAGAACATTTCGCTATTTCTATGAATTGTTTAAGGAAAAAAAGAAAAACATTGATGCGTGTTGGAAATGCGTAAAAGATTATTTTAGAATTTTTTCTGAATGGTATAATGATTTGGAAATATATCATTATGTCGGTTTTTTAATTGCTTGTAAAGAAGGCTCTTTAGAAACATTTGTAAAACTATGGGAGGGAGCTTCTGATAAGAAATCGTTTGAAGGAAAACTGAAAGACCGTATACAGAATATAATTGAAAAATGTCCTCCTTTAGATGCGCAATATAAAGAAGATGGAAGCGATAAACGAAAGTGTAAACCAATTTTATTGTTTCATAACATCCAAACAGTCATTAATCAAAATGCAAATAATTTGAAAAACGATAAATACCAAATGGGGGTGTTTTATAAGTTCCCGTTCCATTTGTTTAAACTGGAAGAGTGGGATGTTGAACATATAAACTCGAATACAACAAATCCAGAGAATGATGTTGAAACGCAAAAAGAATGGTTGCTAAATGTGTACTTGGGTGCGGATAGTGGAACTCAAGAAAGTATAAAAAAATATTTTGAAGTTGATGAAGATGAGAAAAGAAAGATATTTGAATCTGTAAAAAAAATGTTCCCTGAAAAGAATGATTGGTCGATACAAGAAAAAAATAGAATCTGGAACTATACTCTTTTGGATTCAGGGACAAATCGTGGGTATGGAAATGCTATTTTTTCAGGGAAAAGACGTGTTATTATTGGTAAAGATAAAGGCAAATTGATTCCAATTCCTGAATTTGATGGCAATGGGAAAATTCAGATAGGTGAAGAAAAAAATGCAAAATCATCATTTGTTCCTTTATGTACTAAACATGTTTTCATGAAATATTATTCTACAACAATGAATGATCCAAACTATTGGACGAAAAATGATGCGGAAGGTTATTTGAACAGTCTTGAGGAATGCTTAAACGAGTTGGGGGAATAATTATGGAAAATACAACTACATTTTGGAATTTTATAAAAAATAATGAAATAGAAATTCCTATAATTCAACGAGATTATGCTCAAGGTCGAATAGGTAAAGAAAATTTACGCAAAACTTTCTTGAATGATTTAAAAAAAGCGTTGGATGATGAACGAAATGAATTAAAATTAGATTTCGTTTACAGTTCGGAAGGATCCAGGTTGAATCCGCTTGATGGACAACAACGTCTTACAACGTTATGGCTTTTGCATTGGTATATTGCGTTGATGGCAGGAGTGTTAAAGGATGAAAATTGTAAAATATTGAATCGATTTACCTATGAAACGAGAATATCTTCGCGTGAATTCTGCCGGAGTTTGTGTAATTCTAATTTCTTCTCTAAATATAAAGACGGGAGTATAGTTGATTTTATAGAAAAACAAACGTGGTTCTATTCTGCGTGGAAACTGGATCCCACAATACAGTCTATGTTGAGAATGCTTGGAAGAAACGTCTCTCAGAATACTGATGCTTTTGATTGTATTGAAAATATTTTTAAAGATACAGATGATGAAAAATTCTTGTTGTATTGGAAGTGTTTGACCGAACAAAAGAAAATAGTTTTCTCTCATTTACCTCTTAAGGATTTTGGTCTTTCTGACGACTTGTATATTAAAATGAATGCTAGAGGTAAACAACTAACAAATTTTGAGAATTTTAAAGCAGATATGATTGGTTATATAAAGAATCAATCGAAACTCAGTTCAAATAAAGATCGTTGGAGTCGAATGCTTGATCCCGAGCAAGGTATTCCCATAAAAATGGATACGATGTGGATAAATGTTTTTTGGGATAAAAGGTCAAAGAAAAATGAAGTAGATGATATATATTTAGCCTTCATCAATAGATTCTTTTGGAATGAACTTATTATTGCCAAATATGATGATAGAAAACCCGTTTTATTGGTCGGTAAGGGAGAGATAGATGGTAAGGTAATTCGCCAACGAGAAAATGTAAATAAATCATACAAATACTTAAACAATGAGAATGAGTTATATTCGTTATTTGAACCGTATGAATATTACGATAAATCAATTCCAATTGAATGCTTTGAAAAATTAGAAGTTATATTGGACAAGATTGTTCTTTTGAAAAAAACTGGTCAAATAAAAGATTTTGAAGAAAACATTTTGTGTGGATGGGATGATAGCTTTAGGTTTATTCCTGAGTATAAAAAAGATGTAAAAGATGATGTGCAAATTGTGAAAATAACTGATAAAATTACAACGTTAAGTCAGGTTCACCGTGTAGTTTTTTCGGCGATTTGTAAATATTTTATAGATGGCGATTATGAACCTACAACCCTCCGCCGTTGGATGCGTTTTGTCTGGAATCTTGTGTCGGGCATACAAATGGATGGAGATCCCCAGATTAGAAGTACGGAAGCAATAAGGGCGGCTATAGAAGCAATTCAAACTATAGATAGCCATAATGTGTATGAATCGTTGAAAAAATGTCCAAAATGCAATAATCTTGTTTCAAGAAGATTTTACGAAGAATGTGAAAAGGCTAAACAAATTCTGGATGAAAATGGAAATGCGCGGAAATATGATGGTGTTTGTAAACGCCAGAATGGTACCGGCTATCAGAATTGGGAAGAAGTGATTACGGATGCTGAAAAGTACGCCTTTTTTAGAGGCTCTATAAAATTTTTGTTCCTTAATGGACAAGGCTCCGTGGATTGGACGAATTATGATTTAAAGTGGAATCGGATTAAGATTCTTTTTGATGAAAAAGAAAACGCTAGTGCGGTTGAAAAGAATACGGATTTGCTTAAAATGTTTTTAGAAAAAATATCTGATTTCAATGATTTGACCTATGTTTGTTTTAATGCGTCTATTCCAACATGGCTGATTACGATTTTATTGAATGATAAAGTAGTTGGAAGTGTTGATAGATTTTTGATGAATTTAGAATGTGACCGAACATCTTGGAATGATGAGAAAAGAAATGTGTTCAAGGATGTAGAAGAAATTCTTTCAGGTGTGAAAGATAGGTATCAATTAGATAAAGATGGTGATAACTATTTGTTGAAAATAGCCGGTCGTGGAAATGGACAAGAATGGAAAAAGTTTTACATTGGGAATAATCGAAATAAAGTTGTTGCTAAGTTCTATGGTGGAAAAATAAATTCCAATCCTCAGCAACAAGAAAAAATATATACAGATCAAAAAATAGATGGTTGCGATTTCTTTTGGGGCACAGACATAAAATTCAAATACAAAAATAGATTTTTTAAGTGGTTGCTAAATGACGATGTGTGCGTGTTGGAAAATGATGAAAGCATTGGGAAAAAATTTCATTATTCGGATGGGCTAGACCTTTTAAAGGAACTTGATGCCATAATTGTACAATAAATTCAATTCTTAAATAGTCCAAAAATATATTTCTTTTATATTCCCTCTCGCACGACATTAATTGTCATGCGCTTCTTTTATATTGCATAGTAGAATCAAGAGGTTTTGCTATGCAGTTACATTATCAGAATTCGGCAGAGAATTATTTCGGGAATGCGCTGAATCGGTTAGAAGGGGAGTCGCCTGCGGCGAAGGCGGAGTCGAGGACTTCTTTTATCGACTTGAAGATTATGGAATACTGGGTGCGCTTTATGCGGGCGTATCCGGATGGTTGCTGTCGCAGTTTTTGCGAGAATTATTTGCCGGTCCGTTATTATGGCGAATTTGCGGACCGTGTTTACGAGATTCGCGACCAGGTTGATTTTTCGAGTACTATCAAGACTTCGATTGATGACAAGCATTATGGGGTACGGGAGCTTTTGGAGGCGTATCACGAGACCAGGAATATTCGCTTTGCTCAGCAGTTTTTTGAGATCATGGCTTATTTGGAGCGGGCGAACGATTGTCTGCGGCCGATTATCGTGCAGATGATTGAAAATTGCGTGAAAGAAAAGCTGGCAAAAGGTTGCTCGCACGATGACGAAGCCTTGCAACGCGCTTTTGAGTTAAAGCGTCTTTTCCATTTGTCGGATGAGGCGGTGGAACTGGTGCTTTATTTGTGGCTTCGGAACCATCAGCGACTGTATTTGAGGTTAGAAAACATTCGGGTGAAAGAGGGGGAGACTTTTGACCCGAATGAGCGTGGAGCCTTTAGTCGAATTGCCTTGCTGACAGGACTTGATGGCGCAACGCTTCAGGAACTTTGTTCCAAGGAGAGTCCGCTTCTTAAGTTCCAGCTGGTCCAAATGGAAGAATCGTTCCGCAATACGGATTTGAGAATCAAACGCAAGGAATTGTACCTGGCAGATGATGTGAGCAATTATCTGTATGGATTCTCAGATATGTCGCAGATTATGGATTTCAGACCGGCAGCAAAACCGTGTGTCCCCTATGAGCAGATAGTCAAGACGAATCCGCAGGCGTCTTTTGTTTTACAGATGCTGAAATCGCACCAGAGGGGCACTCCACTGAACATCCTTTTTTATGGTCGCGAGGGTACGGGCAAGACGGAACTTGCCAAGGCGATTGCGCAAGAGTTGAATGTTACACTGCTTTCGGTGGGCATCGGTGAAGAATCGATGAGCGAGGAATCCCTTTTGCAGACGCGCTTGCGCTCGATGCTTTTGGCCGATTGGGAATGTGAGCGGAGTGGCGGCGTCATCTTGATGGATGAGGCAGACTTGGTCTTGAATAAGGCGGAAAAGGGATTGCTGAATATTATTTTCGAGAGCCTGAAAACGCCTGTCATCTGGATTACGAATAATATCGCGATGATTGAAAATAGTACCCGTCGCCGTTTCGATTATTCGCTAGAATTTTTCTCATTCAGCAAGAGTGAACGCATTGCGATTTGGCAGTCCGTTCTGAAAACACAACAGGCGGAATCGATGATGCGTAGCGAAGAAATCGAATGTGTCGCCAAGGAAATTCCGGTGATGGCAGGGAGCGCCACTTTGGCGGTTCGGCTTGCGCAACGGATGCAGTCTCAGGATATGTCGCCTTTAAATGTGGTTCGCGAAGTTGCGTCTTCGCATGCTAAACTTTTGGGTATATCAACTTTGCCACAGGAATCGAAGCCGGATTATAATCTGGATTGCGTCCGTATTTCGAGTGGAGATATTCGGAATATTGATTATGTCGTGCCGATGCTCAAGAATTTTGATGCCCGATGGAAAGATTCGAAGGCGACGGGTCGCAGGGAGAACTTGAATGTATTCCTGTATGGTCCTCCCGGTACGGGGAAATCGGCTTTTGCAAAGCATGTCGCGCATGACATTCTAGATCGCGAGATTATCGTGAAACGGGCAAGCGATATTCTGGGGTGCCATGTGGGTGAAAGTGAACATAATGTTAGCGCGATGTTCCGTGAAGCGGAACGGAGTGATGCGATTCTGTTTATCGACGAGGCGGACAGTTTCTTTGAAAATCGTGGCAACGCGAAAAATCATTGGGAAGTGACTCTGGTGAACGAGTTTATTTGCCAGATGGATTCCTTTAACGGAATGCTGATTGCTGCGACAAACTACGAGAATGTCTTGGATTGGGCGATTCGTAGACGCTTTCAGCTGAAGTTGGCGTTTGACTATATGGATCTGCCGCAAATTTCAAAAACTTGGACGACATTTTTCGGGGGACATTGCCCCAAGGAAATCCTTCGTTGCGATAATGTGGCAATTAGCGATTTTCAGAATGTTCGCCGCAAGCTAGAATATGTCCCTGATGAGCTGCGTACGAAAGAACTCATCTTGCAGAACATGCTCGAAGAACTCGCCAATAAAGACGACCATCAAGGCCGTAGGCTGGGGTTGTAGAGTTTAACAAATCTATATTTACCGCGATGTCCATTTTCACTAAATACATCCAAAACGAAGAACACTATTCCGAAGTGATTTCACGAATCATGTCGGTCCGCAATAACTTGTGGATTGGTACTGCCGATATCAAGGATGTGTATGTGAAACAGGATGGTGATGCCATTCCGTTGCTGGGGCAACTTGCTACACTTTTGAAACGCGGCGTGGGCGTGCGTTTGATTCATGCGAAGGAGCCTGGCCCGAATTTTCGTGAGGACTTTGACCGGTTCCCGATTCTGGTGACGGATTTGGAACGCGTAATGTGTCCGCGAGTGCATTTCAAGATGATGATTTTCGATCTTGAAACCGCTTATATTGGCTCTGCGAATTTGACGGGTGCGGGAATCGGCATGAAAAGCTCTCTACGCCGTAACTTCGAGGCGGGAATCCTCACGAATGACCCTGCACTTGTTGAACCTGCTATAGAACAGTTCGATACGCTATGGATGGGCTCGCACTGCAAAAAATGTGGTCGCCAAGAATTCTGCGGCGACAGGATTAAGTAGACTTCCTTTCGTACAGTTTCACCAAGTCTTTAGCACTTTCAAGTACCATTTGGCGGAGCTTAGCGGGCTTTAGCACTTCGGCAATGGAACCGTAGTACATGACCCATTGCTTGAGCAGGCCGTTGACGGCGACCTTCATGGTCACGTGGATGTCGCCACAATCCAGTTCCTTGATTTTCATGCTGGGGTGATAGGGACGTTCTTGTAGAAAGTTCTTGGCGTATCCTGGGAAATAGATGACGACTTTTTCTTCTTGTTGGTCCTGATCGCCCGAAAGCAGCGTGCCTGTGCGGATGCGCTTGCGGAGCGTCTCAACGACTTTCGGGTCTTCGGCGAATTGTTCACGTAAAAGCTTTACGGATTGGATGCGGCGGAGCTTGAGGGCGTATGTTTTGTCGGGGAGGTGTTGCGATACGCAGCCGATGTAGATTTCGCCCTGATTGATGGCGACCATCAGTGGAATGCGAGGCTTGTTGGTTGTGTTGCCCCAGTTGTCGGTGTAGGTGATTTGTACTTTCTGTTTTTTGCGGATGGCATCGAGGATGATTGGCAGATTCTTGCCTACGTTTTCGTCAACGCTCGGTGGCGTACCCATGAATAGGATGCGTCCATTCAATTCCTTCGCGTAATATGCTAAAGTCGATTGTTCCTTGGCGGGCAAGTCCTGCGTGATTCTCTTGGTCAAGTCTTCGATAAGGTTCGAGGTTGCCGGATAGATGTTTGCAATGCGCTGCAGAAACATGAAGTGCAGTAGTGTATCGCCGAATTCAGGAAATATGAGCTTATTCGCGCGTTCAAGCGCCACCTTGTAATAGATTTTGCCGCTTTCGACAATACGGTTGATGTAGCCTCCCCCTATATTGGAAAGCGCTTGCATATCACGCTGAATGCTCCGCAAATCATCTTCGCAGAAGTTCAGATGTTGCATAATGTCTGTTACACTGTAGCGGTTGTTGTAGTGCGCCATCATGTAGACGAATATCTGTATCATTCGTTCGCCACGAGCCTGATTCGCCATAAAGCCTCCTGCAAAATGCAATCCCCGCGAGGCGGGGAGTATTTTTTAATATATAAAATGTAGACGACAATAATTGTCGTCTTTTTATGCGAAAGCAGTTCGTCTGCCGAAGCATGGAGGCTGCTTGGCCTTTGCCAAGGATTCTAAAAAAATTCTAAATTTGGCCCTGTCATGTTTTTGAGGAAACATTTGGGGTTTATTTTTGGATTTGGAGTGGCTGTGGTTGCGCTTGCCATGCTCTACCTTTCTTCTCGTCCGCTCATCCCGTTGGTCGTTCAGGAACAGATCGAGGCCGATATTGAAAAATGTGGCGGACAACTGAAAGAGACTCGCTGTGCGGTAAGCGGTGAAGGCGACTGGATTTTTCTGCAGGAAAGTCTTGTCAACCTGGTGGTGGACTGGAAAGAAAACTTGAATTCTTTTGTAGCCTTCAATGATTCGCTGGAAGCGCGCGGTATCAAGTTGGTGGTCGTGCCTGTTCCAGACAAGCTACAAATCGAGGCGGAACATTATTCGGAAAAATTGTCGGGAGGAATAGTCGCTCCGCAATATGAAGAATGGGTGGATGCACTGCAAGACGAAGGGGTTGTCGTTGTCGATGCGGTAGAAGAGTTTCTTGAAAAGAACGAGGAAACGCCCATGTTCGAGGCGTACGAAAGCCATTATACAAGTGCCGGCCGGCAGTTGCTTGCCCAAATGATTGCCGATTCCATCAACGAGATGGACTTGGATGTTCCGAGGGAAGAATGGTTCCTGCGCGATACGGTTGTTCCCGGTACCGGAAATCTTTATCACTTGAAGTACAATTCTTACCCTGATTACGATGTGCGCGTGTTAAAGACCGTGGATGCGGAAGGTAAACGCTACCGCGGATCCAAAGATGCTCCCATTGTGGTAATTGGCGACAGCAATGCCGATTTTGGCTGGAATAGTTCTTCCAATATAGGCGCTTACATTGCTCAGGCGACAGGGATAGAAACGTTTACGCGCAGCCGTATCGGTGGCGGAAACTATGGTCCGACCTTGTTCAAAGACCGTTCGGAATTCTTGGAAGGAAAAAAGATGGTGGTCTGGGTGTTTGACGGTCGTGAACTTTACGGCGATTTCAGCATGCCGGAATTCTAGCTTTTTACTCGGCGCTTGCTAAGGCCTTCTTGTAGATGTCTTGCATCACGAGGCCTGCAATCATGAATCCAAAAATAGCGGTGGAGTGTGCCATGGTGCCGTTGATTTGCGCCTTACTGCTGCACCATTCGTGATCGACCAGGTTTGCATTCTGGAGTTCGGCTTCGCTTCTTTCGTGGCGCACCTTGGGGCACATGCAGGCGTCCGTTCCGCAAGAGGAATTCTTGCCGCGGTTTTTCAGGAGTTCGTCGCTGTAGACGCACAGTACCTTTTTCTTGAGCGCCATTTTCTTTTTCTTGAACTTGTCGCGTAGCGCACGGGCGAGCGGGCAGCCGGCCACTTTCCAGAATTCGGCGACCTTGATTCGCGTGGGGTCCATTTTGAGGGCCGCCCCCATCGAAGAAAATACCGTGGCCTTTGTGCGCGTGGCGTGCCACAACAGCTGCATCTTGTTTTCGAGGCTGTCGATGGCATCGATGATGTAGTCGAAGGTGTCCAGTTGGAATTTGTCCGTATTCGCTTCTTCGTAGATGTCTTGCAGTGCGACAATGTTGGCGTGCGGGTTGATTTCTAGCAAACGATTCTTGAGGACTTCGACTTTGACTTGGCCCACGGTTTTGGTGGTGGCCATCAGTTGGCGGTTCACGTTGGTGACGCACACGCGGTCAGAATCGACGAGCACGAGTTCCTTGATGCCGGAACGCACCAGGCTTTCGGCGCACCAGCTGCCGACTCCGCCGAGACCGAAGATGATGACGCGCTTCTGGTAGATGTTGCCCATCACGTCGTCTCCGAGCAGGAGCGATGTGCGGTTAAAGATGCCTTTCTCGATTCCCATACGAGTCCCGGTTAACCGAAGAGTCGGAGAACGCGCTTGATGCCGGCGATAAAGCGGTCGATGTCGCGCTTCAGGGTGTACGCGCCGAAGCTCAAACGAAGCGTGGCGTCGACGCCGAAGCGGTCCATCACAGGTTGGGCGCAGTGGTGCCCGCTGCGGACGGCCACGTTTTCTTCGTCGAGGATCATGGCGGCGTCACTTACGGCGATGCCGTCGAGTGTTACGCTGATGAGTGCTCCACGTTCCTTCGGGTTTCCGAGAACTTTCACCTGCGGGATAGTGGCAAGCTGTTCCAAGGCGTACTGCGTAATTTCTTCTTCGTGCTTGCGGATGTTTTCGATGCCGACCGCATTAATCCATTCGATGGCCTTGCCAAGGCCGATGACTTCGGCGATCATGGGCGTGCCTGCTTCAAAGCGGGCGGGAACATCGGCGTAAGTCGTCTTTTCGAAGGTCACGTTCTTGATCATTTCGCCGCCGCCGTGCCAGGGGGGCATGCTGTCGAGAACGTTGTACTTGCCGTAGAGTACGCCCACGCCGGTGGGGCCGTACATCTTGTGTCCGCTGAAGGCGAGGAAATCGCTGTCCAGCTTTTGCACGTCAATCTTGATGTGGCTTGAACTCTGGGCGGCATCAATCAAAATCTTTGCTTGCGGGGCGAGCTTGCGAACGGTCGCGATAATTTCTGCAATCGGGTTCACGGTACCGACGGAATTGCTCACGTGGGTGACGGCGACCATCTTGGTGCGCGCATTCAAAAGTTCGGGAAGCTTGCTCAAGTCCAAATCGCCGCTGTCGAGAACCGGGATGACCTTAATCTTGGCGCCCTTCATTTCGGCGACAATTTGCCAGCTCACGATGTTGGCGTGATGCTCGAGTCCGCTAATCAGAATTTCGTCGCCCGCTTCGAAGAACTTGCGACCGTAACTCCACGCCACCAGATTGATGCTTTCGGTGGTGCCGCGGGTGAATACGATTTCGTCTTCGGTTTTGGCGTTAATGAACTTGGCCACGTTCTTGCGGGTGGCTTCGAATGCTTCGGTGGTGCGAGCGCTCAGGCGGTACACGCCGCGCTTTACGGAACTGTAGTGCTCGCGGTAAAAGTCGTTCATCACGTCGATTACGCAGTCGGGCTTTTGCGTGGTGGCCGTGCTGTCCAAGAAGGCGAGAGGCTTTGCATCCTTATCACCTGCGACAAGCATCGGGAATTCGTTGCGGATTTTTTCAGCATCAATCATGCGCCCAAATATAGAAAATGCTAAAAGGAATTTTCTGTACCGGGCTATATGTTTGTTTTATGGCTGGCTATAAAACGCTAATCACTGTCTACTTCCTACTGCCTACTTCTTACTTTTTGTATATTTGTTGCGGAATTTTTTGTGAGGGTTAAAATGAAAATTCTTAGAGGTGTATTGTGTGTGGGAGTTCTTGCTTTGGGCGCTACAACTGCTTTTGCCCAGCCGGAACTTCGCGATGCTGTCGATAACGGCGATATTGCTACTGCCCAGAAAATCGTGAAAAAGGGTGCTGCCGAAGAAATCTATTGCGGCAAGATGACGCCGACCGATGCCGTCAAGGTCTACGAAAAAATCTTCAAGGCCATGCCTTACGAATCGTTCTCGAATTGCCAATCGCAGTTCTCTTATGGTTACGGCACCAAGGTCTGCGCCAACGCCAAGGCCATGGATGCATGTACCGAGGTGATTTCGTTCTTGCTCCTGGAAGGCGAATCGGGCAACACGAAGGCTCTTGAAACTTTGGAATCGGTGGCGAAGGTTGCTCTGAAGACGAAGGGCTATGCCAAGCCGGTCAAGGTTGATGCCGACACGAGCATTTGGGTTCCTTGCCCCAAGAAGAAGGGCGAAGCCCGTGACAAGTGCATTGAAGAATGTTATGAAAAGGCAGGCAGCCTGCGCGATACCATTCGCGAAGCCGCTTGCGCTACCAAGCCGGAACACTTTGTCGATACGACTATCAAGGTGAAGGTTCCTTCTCCGCTTTATGAAAAGCTCCGCAAGGGCTTGCTCGAAGGTTACTGGAAGACTCCGAAGAGCGCTGCTGAAAAGTATTCGAAGATTATGCAGGCCTCTGCCAAGGCGCTTTCGATTCCGGATACTGCTGTCATTAACCTAGCTTACGTAGACCGCTGGGCTGAAAAGCACAAGGCTGATTCTACGGCGCTCCCGGGTGGTGAACTCTTCCGTTTCTGCACCTCATGGCAGCCTGCGGTGGACTCTATTTTGGGCGCCAAGGAATTTGAAACCCGTTGCCCGGTGTTCGAATCGTTCGTAGACAATCGCGATGGTCAGACTTACAGAGTTAAAGAAATCAATGGCACGCGCTGGTTTGTGCAGAACTTGAACTTTGCGATTGAAGAAAATTCCATGTGCTATGACCGCGAAGAAGAAAACTGCGCAACCTACGGTCGCCTGTATACGCATGACGCGGCTTTGACGGCTTGCCCCGAAGGCACTCGCCTTGCTACCGATGACGACTGGAAAATGCTTGAAATTTATGCTGGCGGTGCAAACACTGCTGCAGTCCGCCTGCGTAGTAACGGCTCTGACGATTACGCCTTCACTGCCATGTTCGGTGGCTATGCCAACAAGAACGGCATCTCGGTGATTCAGGGCGAAGGTGCTTACTTCTGGACAAGCAAGGATGTGGGTGATGGTCGCGGTATCGCACGTTCCATGTTCAATACCGATAAAGAAGTGTCTGCCATTCCGGTCGATAAGAAATTCTGGCTCTCTGTTCGCTGTGTCGTGAATGCAGCCCCTGCAGAAGAACCCACCCCCGCTGCTGTTGAATGATGTGTAATGAGTCATGTGAAATGAGTAATGAATAATCACTCATCTCACATCTCACACTCCACACCTCACACCTCACACCTCACACTATGTTCTCTCCTACTTGCAGTCGAGATTCCTGGGTAAAGCGTCAAGCCTTGATGAACAAGGTGCGTGCTTTCTTTGAGGGTCGCGGGGTGTTGGAAGTTGAAACGCCGACGCTTTCGAATGCGGGTGGCACCGACCCTCAGCTGGATTACTTCGAAGTCGAGGGCAGGCATTTTATGATGACGAGCCCCGAATTCCACATGAAGCGTTTGCTCTCGGCTGGGTTCGGAGACATTTTCCAGATTACAAAGTCTTTCCGCAAAGATGAATTCGGCGCCCACCACAACAATGAATTCAGCATGGTGGAATGGTACCGTGTGGGCATGCCGCAAGAAAAGTTGATGGACGAGGTCGAGGCGCTCGTTTCCGAAATTATCGGTAAGCCCATTAACGCTCGCCGCACGCGCTGGATCGATGCGTTCAAGAATTATGCCGGCGTGAATCCGCTGACGGCTTCGGGCGAAGAATTCGCCGCGGCCTGTACCGCCCGCGAAATTCCGCTCCCGGCCGATGGTACCGCCATGTCCCGCGAAGACTGGTGGGATTACCTGATGGTTTTTGCGGTAGAACCCGCGCTTGCCAAGAACGGTCCCGAGTTCATTTTAGATTACCCGCAGTCGCAGGCGGCGCTTGCACAGACGTACGTGGGCGAAGACGGCTTCACTTGGGCGCGTCGATTCGAACTATTTGTAGACCAGGTGGAACTTTGCAACGGCTACACGGAACTCACCGATGCAGCCGAACAGCGCAGGCGCTTTGCTGCTGACCTTGAAATTCGCCGCGGCATGAACAAACCCTTGCCGCCGATTGATGAAAACTTTTTGGAAGCGCTTGAATCGGGAATGCCCGCCTGTTCTGGCGTGGCACTAGGTCTAGACCGATTGTTTATGCTTGCGATGGGAAAAAAGGAAATCAAGGACGTAATCCTCTTCCCAAGCCCTATTGCTTAAGGGCTTTCTCGATTAGCTTGCGCATCTTGTTCTCGTCGAATTCTCCGACGTTGATTTTCACGATGCTGTCTTGTGCGTTCACGAGGTAGGTTACGGGAATCACGCCCGGATTTCCGAGCACGTTCATCATGTCGTAATTCCAGTGGAAGGTGGTCCAGGTGATTCCTGCAGCCTTGTTGTACTTAGCTCCGATTCTAGGGGAGTCGTCTTCGTTCACCATTAAAATCTTGAAACCCTTGTCGGCAAATTCTTCGTCAAGTTTTTTGAGTAACGGAAGTTCGGCGCGGCAGCCAGGGCACCACGAGGCGGTAAGAGCGATTAAGGTAACGGTTCCCTTTTCGGCTTGGTAAGTTGAAAGACTGCCGTCTAGCAGTTTTCCTTTAAAGTCTTCGATTTTGGTGGGTGCCGCCTGAAAGTGTTCCTGCCCGCATGCAGAAAACAGGATTGCAAACGCCAAAAGCAGCGTGCATACTACGGAAAAAACGCCTCGCGAGGAGGTTATTTTACGCCCAAGTTCCATTCTAGAATAATAAAATAGCGTTTTTTTTGAAAAATGTGGGTTTTTAATGGAAAAATTGGCCTTTTTTAAGTTATATTCTTAAGCATGGCATACAATATTCAAGATCTTCTTTCTGAAATGGTCCAGCGTGGCGCTTCTGACTTGCACATTACGGCAGGTGCGCCCCCTCTCATCCGTCTTTCCGGCAAGCTTACGCCTATTGGTGAAGACAAGCTGAAACCGGACGAAACCATGCGCATGACATATAGTCTGATGAACGAAAGCCAAAAGAAGACTTTCGAACAGCAGAAGGAATGCGACTTCTCTTTCGGTATTGCAAACCTCGCTCGTTTCCGTGCGAACGCTTATTTGCAGCGCGGTTGCGTGGCCTTGGCCTTGCGTATTATTCCGCTTGAAATTAAGACCTTTAAGGATCTCGGCCTTCCGAAAATTCTGGCCGAATTCACAACCCGCCCGTCTGGCCTAGTGCTTGTGACGGGTGCTACCGGTTCCGGTAAGTCGACGACCTTGGCTGCCATGATCGACAAGATCAACAAGGAACGTCACGACCACATTCTGACGGTGGAAGACCCGATTGAATTCTTGCATAAGCACCAGGGTTGTATGATTAACCAGCGTGAAGTTGGTAGCGATACGAACAGCTTTGCTCAGGCGCTTAAGATGGCGCTGCGTCAGGACCCTGACGTGGTGCTTATCGGCGAAATGCGTGACCTTGAAACAATCCGTGCGGCACTCACGATTGCAGAAACGGGTCACTTGGCTTTTGCAACGTTACATACCAACTCTTGTGTGCAGACCATCAACCGCGTGGTGGATGCTTTCCCGAAGGGCGAACAGCAGACCGTGCGTACGCAGCTTTCGTTTGTGCTCCAGGGCGTGATATGTCAGACGCTTATCCCGCGCATTGGCGGTGGCCGCGTGATGGCATACGAAATCATGAACGTGACCCCGGGTATTCGTGCCCTGATTCGCGATGACAAGGTGCACCAGATTGAATCGATGATTGAAATTGGCCAGAAGTTCGGTATGAACACCATGAACATGTGCTTGTGTGATTTGGTGAAGAACCACAAGGTCGACCGTTTCGATGCTCTTGCCCGTTCTCCGAGTCCGGACCAGTTGGAACAATTGTTTGTGAAAGAAGGTGTGTAGCTTATGGCAGAATTCCTTTATAAAGCAACCAATAGCCAGGGTAACAATTTCGAAGGTACACTTGAAGCAAAGGACAAGGCTGAAGCCGAAGCCATGCTCATGCGTCGCCGCTTGGTGATTGTAAGTCTCAAGAAGAAACCTACAGAAATCAAGATCAAGATCGGTTCGGGTATCAAGCCTGCAGAAATTGCTCGTTTTACCCGTATGTTCTCTTCTATGAGTTCTGCTGGTCTGCCGATGTTGCAGTGCTTGAACATTCTGGAGAACCAGTGTGAAAACCCGGAACTCAAGAATGTCGTTCACAAGATTACGCAGTCCATTAACGGTGGTTCTTCTTTGGCCGATGCCTTGGCTCAGCACCCGAAAGTGTTCAGCTCTTTGTACACCAACATGGTGGCTGCCGGTGAAGCGGGTGGTATCTTGGATGGCATCTTGGCTCGTCTTGCAGAAACTTTGGAAAACAACGAACGCCTGAAACGTAAGGTGAAAAAGGCTCTGACTTACCCGGTGATGCTCGTTATCGTGGGTATCTTGGTGGTGATTGCCCTTATGACTTTCGTGGTGCCGACCTTTGCTGAACAGTTCGCAGCCCTTGATGCAGAACTTCCGGCTCCGACGTTGGCGGTGATGAGTATTTCCGACTTCCTCCGCGATAACGGTGCCTTCTTGTTTATCGGTGCGATTGTTGTTGGCGTAGGTTTTAAGTTGGCGATGCGTGTTCCTCAATTCAGATTTGCCTTTGACGGGTTTATGTTGAAGGTGCCTAAATTAGGAGACCTTCAAATCAAATCGACAACGGCTGGTTTTTCTAGAACGCTGGGAACCTTGTTGAACGCCGGTGTGTCCATTATGGATTCTTTGAAGGTGGTGGCCTCTACCGTTACGAATAAGGTGGTGGAAAAGGGTATCAATAAAATTGCTATCGGCATTGCCGGTGGTAAGAGTATTGCGGATCCTATGCAGGAAACGGGCCTTTTCCCGCCCATGGTGATCCAGATGACGGGCGTGGGTGAAAAAACCGGTAACCTTGGCGGCATGCTTTTGAAGTTGGCAGACTTCTACGATGAAGAAGTGGATGCTGCGGTGGATGGCGTCGTTGGTATGATGGAACCGCTGATTATCGTGTTCCTCGGCGGTGCTGTCGGTGGTCTCCTAATCGCAATGTATATGCCGATGTTCTCGATGGGCGACGCAATCAAGGGCTAAAATTTCGCTGAAAACACATCGCGATGCTTCGTTGCCCCCGGCCTCACGTACTATAGTACGCTACGGCCGGTAAGGTCGCCTCGCCTCACTCGTTTTTCTGCAAAATTTCGTTTTAGTTAAGTATTGACTTTTTACAAAAAGCCTTTTAGCCTTTACTCATATTAGTACGTCACGATGCAACAGAAATCAAAAGACTTTATAAAAAATTTTATCAAGTGTTTTGTTTTCGCACTTGTCATGAGTGTGGTTATGTTGATACTTGATCCAGAGAATCGCGGAGTGAGGTCTATTTCGATAAATCTTACTCCAGAAATTGAACTTCCTTTGCTTTTCATTTTCGTAGAGAACTTTATTATAAATTTTATTATTGCCATTCCGCTGACAAAATGGCTTCACTTGCGCTAGGCAGCCTTTTTACTTCCTACTGTCGACTGTCTACTTCCTACTGTTATGGAAGTATTCCTAAAATTTTCTTGGCGTTTGCAATCCGTTCGGGGCTTGGCGATTTTACGTCTTTGAGTGCATAGTCGATGCCGAGTTCTTGGTACTTGGCAAGCGCTAAAGCATGGTAGGGGAGGACTTCGACTTTTTCAACGTTGTGGAGCGTATCGATTAATTCGCGCGTCTTGATAAGGAACTCGTCGTTGTCGCTGCCGCCGGGTACGAGTACGTGGCGGATCCAGATGGGCTTTTGAATTTCATCTAGATAGCGGAACATGTCGAGGATGTTCTTGTTGTCGTGACCGGTGAGTTTCTTGTGCTCCACGGGGTCGATGTTCTTGATGTCGACGAGGAGCAAGTCTGTTGCATCCATAAGGCGCTTGAACTTGCCGAAGTAGGGTTCGTTACGAACAAAGTTTACGCCAGAGGTGTCGATACAGGTGTGTACACCTGCGGCTTTGGCGGCTTCGAAGAATTCAATCATGAAATCCATTTGTGCTAGTGGTTCGCCGCCGCTGACGGTGATGCCACCGTCTTTGCCCCAGTAGCTTTGGTAGCGCAGGGCTTTCTTGAGCAAATCTTCTGCAGAAATTTCGAACGAACCGTTGTTGATTCCATTGGCGCTTTGTGCACCGAAATCCCACGTTTCGGGGTTATGGCAGAATTGGCAACGCATGGGGCAACCCTGCGTGAATACGACAAAACGCACTCCGGGGCCGTCTACCGAGCCAAAGGTCTCTAATTTATTGATTCGTCCGAGCATATTGTAAATGTAGAAATATATGCGTGGGTACAGTTGGTACAGTTATGCTTAATTTGTGCTCCGAAGACTACCGGCAGCATTCAAAAGGGGGTATATTTATATTCAAAGAAACGAGGTAGTTTATGAAAACGAAATTCCTTCTCCCGATTATCGCGCTTGGCCTGTTTGCCGCCTGTAATGATGATAGTAGCAGCCCGGCTGCAGCTGACACAACGCCTACCACTGATCCGGCTGTCGTTGTAGATCCTACTCCGGCAGACCCTGCAACGACCGATCCGGCAACCACCCCGACAGATCCTGCTCAGACTCAGATCGATCCGGCTACTAATCCTGCAACAACCAATCCGGTTCCGACTGACCCGACTCCTGATCCGGTTGTGACTCCGGATCCTGTAACTCCGCCGGCCACAAGTGGCTGTAACGCTATTGCTCGTACGAATTTGACTGTTCCGGTTGTTCCCTCCGAAGTGAGCCCGACCGGTAAGTACAACTACTACGGTGCTGAACTTTCCGGTAAGGACCAGTTCAAGTATGGCCGTTTCGAAGCTTGCATGAAGATGGTTTCGATTCCGGGTTCCGTGAGCTCCATGTTCCTTTACTACGATGATTCCTACAGGAATGGCACGTATGTTTGGAACGAAATCGATATCGAAGTTCTCGGTAAGGGAGGCTCTTCTTGGCAGTCCAATATCATTACCCGTGAAGGTGATGAATCTATCAAGAAGAACACTTCTTCTGAAGCAATTCATGAATATGGTTTCGATGCCACCGAAGGTTTCCACCTCTATGCCATCATCTGGACTCCGGACTACGTTGCTTGGGAAATCGATAGCGTCGAAGTTCGTCGCGACTCGATTGGCCTTAGCCGCGGTACGCATGCCGATGCTGACCAGGTTGCCTTCTTGACTGAAGATCAGTCTCTGCGCTTCAATCTTTGGGCATCCAAGAGCAGTGGCTGGGTGGGCAAGTTTACGGGTGATGAACTCGCTAACGGTCCGCAGGTGCAGTGGATTGACTACGTTCGTGTGTACTCTTACGATGAAGCAACAAAGGGCTTTATCCAGCTGTGGCAAGATGACTTCAATGGCGATGACATTGACAGGGAACACTGGGGTGCCGGTAACTGGGAAATGGAAAAGGTTTCCCTTTCTACCGAAAACGTGGTGGTCGAAGGTGGCTACTGCAAGATGCTCATGACCCGCGAACCGGAGTAATCTAGAATCTAGAACCGCAAACGATTTTCATTATTGTTCTCCTCCATAAAAGCAAAACGCCCCGGAAGTTTACTTCCGAGGCGTTTTTTCATATGCTTTAAATGAGCGGTATTCCGTGAGCAACAAAGCCCCCGGGTGTTAACCGGGGGCGGTTGCGAGAGGACTGGCTTCAGAGTAAGGATTCTGTTGGTTTTAGCCAGTCCGGTCTTTTAGAGCACGCCGTGGCAGGTGCGGCTGATGACGTCGTCCTGCTGTTCCTTCGTGAGCGAGAGGAACTTGACAGCGTAGCCGGAAACGCGGATGGTAAAGTTCGCGTATTCGGGCTTTTCCGGGTGCGCCTGGGCGTCGAGCAGCTTTTCCACGCCGAACACGTTCACGTTCAGGTGGTGGGCGCCCTGGGCGAAGTAACCGTCCATGACGGTCACGAGCTTCTGGGCGCGTTCATCGTCGCTGTGGCCGAGAGCGTTCGGGCTGATGGTCTGCGTGTTGCTGATGCCGTCGAGCGCGTATTCGTACGGGAGCTTGGCGACAGAGTTGAGCGAGGCCAAGAGACCGTTCTTTTCGGCGCCGTAGCTCGGGTTTGCACCGGGAGCGAACGGGGCGTGAGCCGGGCGGCCGTCGGGGAGGGCACCGGTGGCCTTGCCGTAAACAACGTTACTGGTAATCGTAAGAATCGACGTGGTCGGTTCGGCACCGCGGTAGGTGTGGTGCTTCTTAATCTTCGCGATGAATTCCTTGAGGAGCCAGACGGCGATTTCGTCGGCGCGGTCGTCGTCGTTGCCGTATTTGGGGAAGTCGCCTTCGATCTTGAAGTCCTTCACGAGGCCGTTTTCGCCGCGGACCACGGAAACCTTGGCGTACTTGATGGCGCAAAGGCTGTCGACCACGTGGCTGAATCCTGCGATACCCGTTGCAAATGTGCGACGCACGTCGGTATCGATGAGGGCGAGTTCAGCAGCTTCGTAGTAGTACTTGTCGTGCATGTAGTGGATCAGGTTCAGCGTGTTCACGTAGATACCTGCGAGCCATTCGAGCATGATGTCGTACTTGTGCATCACTTCGTCGTAGTTCAGCACGTCGCCGGTAATCGGGGCAAGTTCCGGACCAATCTGCATGCCGGGCACCAGGCCGCCTTCTTCGTCCTTGCCGCCGTTGATGGCGTAGAGGAGAGCCTTCGCGAGGTTTGCGCGGGCGCCGAAGAACTGCATTTCCTTACCAGTCTGCGTTGCAGAAACGCAGCAGCAAATGCTGTAGTCGTCACCCCAGACCGGGCGCATCACGTCGTCGTTTTCGTACTGGATCGAGCTGGTCGTCACAGAGATGTAGGCGGCGTATTCCTTGAAGTTTTCAGGGAGGCGCTTGGTGTAGAGGACGGTGAGGTTGGGTTCCGGAGACGGGCCCATGTTTTCGAGAGTGTGCAAGAAACGGAAGTCGTTCTTGGTGACCATCGGGCGACCGTCCTGGCCCATACCGCCGACTTCGAGGGTGGCCCACACCGGGTCGCCGCTGAAGAGCTGGTTGTAAGATTCGATACGGGCGAACTTGACCATGCGGAACTTCATGACCATGTGGTCCACGAGTTCCTGGGCTTCGCTTTCAGTGAGCACGCCGTTCTTGAGGTCGCGTTCGATATAAATGTCGAGGAAGGTCGAAATACGGCCCACGCTCATGGCGGCGCCGTTCTGCGTCTTGATGGCAGAGAGGTAGCCGAAGTAGAGCCACTGGAAGGCTTCCTTTGCGTTGGTAGCCGGCTTCGAAATGTCGAAACCGTAGCTTGCGGCCATCACCTTCATGGCCTTGAGGGCCTTGATCTGTTCGGCGACTTCTTCGCGCAGGCGAATCACGTCGTCGGTCATGGTGCCGTCACCCACGTGGGCGAGGTCGTTCTGCTTCTGCTGGATGATGTAGTCGATACCGTAAAGGGCTACGCGGCGGTAGTCACCCACGATACGGCCACGGCCGTAGGTGTCCGGAAGACCGGTCAGCAAGTGGGCCTTGCGGACGGCGCGGATTTCAGGCGTGTAGCAGTCGAACACGGCCTGGTTGTGGGTCTTGTGGTAGTCGGTAAAGATCTTGTGGAGTTCGGCGCTCGGCTCGTAGCCGTACTGCTTGCAGGATTCTTCGGCCATCTTGATGCCGCCGAACGGCATGAAGGCGCGCTTCAGCGGCTTGTCGGTCTGCAGACCCACGACCTTTTCCAGGTCCTTGAGGCCTTCGTTGATGTAGCCGGGCTTATGGCTTGTGATGCTCGAAACGATATCGGTGTCCATATCGAGCACGCCGCCCTTCTTGCGTTCTTCGGCCTGCAGCTTCTGGAGTTCACCCCAGAGCTTTTCGGTGGCGTCTGTCGGACCAGCCAAAAATTCCTTGCCGCCTTCGTAAGCGGTATAGTTGCGTTGAATAAAGTCGCGGACGTTGATTTCTTCTTGCCAGAGTCCGCCCTCAAAGCCATTCCATGCTTCGCTCATGATTTTCCTTCTTTGCTCGGCTGGCCAACGCCATAAATTCAGACAGCCGAGTCTTTCTTTTTGTTGATTTTTGTTTGAACACCAATATAGAAAATAAGGGGGTGCTCCCAAAGGGATTTGGCGGACTATATTTTGCTTTCCTTTAGGCCACTTATGGAGCAAAAAGAAAGGCCTCTTTTTTCAAGAGACCTGCTGCTTTTGTAATTCTGCAACTATCAATGAGTTAGAATGTTTTGACTTATTCTCCGCGGTTCTTGGCGGCGACGTCCTTGTACTTGTTGTGGTCGGCCAAATTGGAGCTAAAGAAATGTGTCATGGAACCGTCGTCTTTAGCGACAAAATACAGGGCTTCTGTCTTGGCCGGAAAGAGTGCCGCTTCGATCGCCTTGCGTCCTGGGTTAGAAATCGGGCCTGGCATGAGTCCCTTGAACTTGCGGGTGTTGTAGGGGCTGTTGCTGTTCAACTGGCTCTTGTAAATAGGGCCGGTCAAGTTCTTGAAAATGAACCGCACCGTGGGGTCTGCCCCGAGCGGCATGCCTATGCGGAGCCTGTTATGGAATACGCCTGCAATCAGCGGGCGTTCTTCGGGAATGCCGGTTTCTTCTTCGACCACGCTTGCAAGCGTGAGCACCTTGTGCCAGTTGCCGAGAGTCTTCCACATGGAGCCCGGGCGCTTTTCCATTTCGTCGCGGACCTTGAGGTTTGCTGCTACCATGTGTTTGAGGATTGTCTCTTCGTCGGCGTCAATCGGGAAGGGGTAGGTGTCGGGGAGCAGGTAGCCTTCCAGGGAGTTGGCCTCGACTCCGAGACTGCGGGCGAACTTCGGGTCTTGGACGAGCTTGTTCCAGCGGTTCTCGTCCAGGTTCGGATAAGCCTTCTTGAGGTAGTCGGGGATTTCCCAGGAGGCTCGACCTTCGGGGATGGTCACGCGTCGCACGGCGACCTTGCCGCTTGCGATAATGTCCAGAACTTGTGGCAGTGTGAGCCCGGCGGGAATTTCGAACCATCCGGCCTTGAGGCTCGGGTTCAATCTCTTCATGGTCAACCGGAAGGCGAGGTCGTCGCTCCAAATTCCATTTTGTTTTAGAATCTGGAAAATTTTAGCGGGAGAACTTCCTTTGGGGACTTCCAGGAGCACGGTTTGACCGTTTTGGGCCTTTTCGCCCATCCTCGACTTGAGGTTTACGGTCAAAAAGGTGCCCAAAAGTGCCAAAATGATGGCCAAAATAAGTAAAATCTTCTTCATATCGCAAAAATTTAAAAGAAATTGTGACGAAAGTCAAAAATAAAAGGTATATTCGTATCTGCATTGTCAAGTTTTTAACCTGTTTCTGAGGAAAGATATGAAAAAGGTGCTTTTAATTGCTCTTGCTCTCATGGTTAGCGTTTCTTTCGCTGCTGGCAAGAAGGTCAAATCTAAGCTGGGTGACGTGGACCTGACCAAGGAAAAAGATGGTGGTTCCGTTGTTTGTACCGCAGGCTTCAATGACGAACTGACGATCCTTAAGGACGGCGAAACGGAAGTGCTCGTGAAGGGTCCTTGCGGACAGGGTTGGGTTCAGAAGTCCAAGATTGAATACGTTGCCCAGGCTGCAGGCGACAAGTCCATGAAACTCGATCAGGTGGACGTGGTCGGCTGGCTCGATAACCCGAGCGCCGTGTTCGTGTTGGAAAACGACGACCTCGACCTCGACGGTGTGAACATCGACCGTGACTTCAAGGAATACTTGCAGCACACGATGGACCGCGAACAGATGGAAATGCACAACAACGAAAACTAATTCGTTTCGCGACATCTCGCAGTTTAGTTGCCTGGCTTAAAAGCCGGGCTTCTTTTTTTCTTATGCCCTCCGCGGCTAAAAACTTGTCTACTCATGTAAACATTATCAATAACTTATGTGCTTCAAATCACGTGTAAAATAAGGCCTAATAATCTAAATTTGGTTGCGAAAATTGGTGTATCAGAGGATATATGGCAATTCATTTTAGTGCAAAGATATTTGGTTTGGGCGTTCTCGCCTTCGGTTTAGTTTCTACGGCGTTCGGTGCTGCGGATATCACACCCACCCGCGTGGGTCCCGTCAGCCAGTACGGTCAGCTGATGACCGGTAAAAACTCTCAGAACTACGGACGTATCTATGGCAGCTGTAAGGGCGTGACTGCCGGTAACGAAGTTGCCGTGCAGGGCATGAGCCTTTTCTGGAGTATGGCTAAAGGTGACGAAGGACCGGATTATTGGAACGGAAAAACGATCTCAGGACTTGTAGAAAAACAAAACATCCAATTGATTCGTGGTCCTGTCGGTGTTGATGGCGACTGGAAAAATGGGAACGGGAACTATTTTACGAATACGGATTTCCATAGGAACTTGATGGATTCGGTGGTGACGGCTGCCATTAAAAACGACATCTATGTGATTATCGATTTCCATAGTCATTGTGCAGAACAGATTACGAGTGATGCACAGTCGTTCTTTAGCTATATGGCTCAAAAATGGGGCGGCTACGACAATGTGATTTTTGAAATTTATAATGAACCCAAGAACAATTGTTCTGACGCCTGGTTTGATTTGAGCGGAGCACAAAACTACTGGAAAGAAAAAATTGCTCCGTATGCAAAAACGATTATCAAAACAATTCGCACTTATTCCGACAACCTGATTGTGGTGGGAACTCCATACTATGATCAGTATACCAATGCTGCTCTTGTTGAACCGCTCAATGATGCGAATGTGGCATATTCGTTCCACTACTATGCGGGTGATGACCCGTATCGTCACAAGACTGATGACCAGGGTGCTAGAGCCGAAAAGGCGATGCAAGGCGGACTTTCTGTCTTCGTGACCGAATGGGGTAATTCTGCGCCGAGCGGCGATGGTGGCTTTAACAAAGATTATAGCAGTGTTTGGTATCAGTGGATGACCAAAAATCAGTTGTCGGGTGCAAACTGGTCTGTATCGAATAAGAATGAAACTGCTTCCTATTTTAGTGGTGGCGCTTGGAATTATTCGGAAAGCGGTAAATGGGTGAACGAGAATGTATTTGCTCCGATTCGTAATAAGGTATACACCGCCTGCGCGGCAACGCCTGCGTCATCGAGCTCCAACGTAGTTTCTTCTTCTAGCTCTGTTCCGTCTAGCTCCAGTGTAAAGCGCGTGACTGTTTTTGAACTCACTAGTGGTAATACAAACCAGACCGTTATTGCTGGCGATTCCATTAATCCAATTGTCTATCGCTATAACGACAACGTGACTGGTCTTAAATTGTCCGGTCTTCCGACAGGTTTTGCAGGCGTACTTGATACGAGTGCTAGAACCTACTCCATTAAGGGAGCCTCTGAAGAATCCTTGCGTGATCATGAGTTTACCTACACGGTGGCTGTGACCGGAGTTGATTCGAATACGACTGCAACGGGTAAGATTACCGTCAAGCATAAGCCTGTTACGACAACGGTTGTCGTTGCAGAAAACGCTACGCAGACGGTTGTCGCCGGCGACTCCATTTTGCCGATTGTATTCCGCTATCAATATTTGGATTCTATTGTGGCGAGCGGCCTTCCCGAAGGAACCATTAACTTGCAGATGGATAAGTCTACGAAGACGATTACGCTTGCCGGTGCCGTCAAGGAAACGCTCCGTGACCATGAGTACACTTTGAAGTTGGATATCTTTGGACCGGACAATAATGCCTCTGCTACAGCGAAGGTGATGGTTGTGGCGCCCAAGTCCAGCAGCTCTATAGAGTCTTCTAGCTCCGTAGAATCTAGTTCCAGCTCCGAAGAAATTTCTAGCTCGAGCGAAGAATCCTCCAGCTCTGTTGAATCCTCGAGTTCTCAACCGAAGTCGTCAAGCAGTTCTGTTGCGTCCTCCAGTTCTGTGCCGGAATCTTCTAGCTCTGAACCGGAATCGTCCAGCAGCAGTGTCGAATCTAGCTCCAGTGTTGAAGAATCTAGCAGCTCCTCGAATGTCGATGTGTTGGTGGTTGGCAGCGTAGAACAGTTTGCAGTGCCAAACGGCAAATTTGAAGAAATCGTGTTCCGGAATGTGGTAACGGCTGTTCGCAATACTTATCACTTGCATTTCGTGACCATGGCGCAGTCTGGAAATGAGTATGTCGTTTCCGCAACTACGGTGCCGGACTACTTTAGGCCTGGCGAGTATGCGGACACCTTGACTATCAATGGTGAAAAGTATGAAATCAAGCTTACCGTAACCGAACAGACGACCTTTGCCGCAGCATCTGTGACAAGCCCGGTTCTGCTGACGGTGGAAAACCGCACGCTCCATGTGTCGGGTGCTGAAATGGTCCGTCTAGACGTGTTCGACATGCAGGGGCGCCCGGTGGAAAGCTTTAAGCAGGTAAAGGGCTCCGTCAGCCTCGACATGCTCCGCCAGGGCAACTATATCGTGCGCGTGAGAGCAGGCTCTAACAGCCTAATTCGCCGAATTTCGATTAAATAAGCCGTTTTTGTCCAAAAAGACAAGTGATTTCGTGAACCCCGGTCTAGCCGGGGTTCTTTCGTTTCTTACGGAAATGTTATAAAAATATTCCAATTTGGACTAGGCTAAATCGTCTTTTCTAGCGCCGGGTCTCATTTCCAGGTATATATTTGTTTACATGTCGATTTTTCACAATTGATATTGAGGTTGTTTTAACATGGAATTCACCTAAACCCCGGAGGTCCACCATGAAAACCGCAATCCTTAGCTCTATTTTGACCGTTGGCTTAGGCACTTCTGCTTGGGCTGCAGGTACACCGCTTGATATTGCGGTTGGTGATTCTATCGTTATCGACAACTTCGCAGATGAAGATTTGAATTCTGCATTCGGCGAATGGTTGATTTACCCTGATGAAGGGGGTAAAACTACAGTGGCACAAACGTTCGTTTCTAATGCGGGCGTTGATGGCGCTTCTAAGGCTTTGCGAGTGGATTACTCTTTGGATGGTTCTGGTACCTTAGGTTACGATCCGTACATCGAAATCAAGGCTGCTCTGTCTAATGACAATTCTACGAAGGATTTGTCTAACTGTAACGAAATCGCTTATGATTACCGTGGAAATGTGGAACATTATTTCAAGGTGGCAAGCGATATTGATGTTGCAAGCAATTTCCATCGAAAAAGGGTCGGCCAAAACTCAAGTTGGAGAACGGCTAAGATTCATTGGAGTGAATTGAATCAAGATGAAATTAACTGGTGGGGAATAGAAGCCAGTATCAATGATGTACAAAAGAACATGGCTGCATTGATGTGGCAAGTTCAAGAATATGATGGTACATCGGGATACCTTGAAATTGCCAATGTACGTTGCCTACACAAATCTGCATACACGGTAAGTTTCTATGCAGGAACAACTTTGCTTTATAGCGGTGAGTTCCTTGCAGGGGATATTCCGGCATATTATGGGGACTATAGTTTTTCAAATGAACGTTATAACTATTATATCAATGGATGGACTCCTGAATTAAGTGCGGTGAGCGCGGCAACATCTTATCAAGCCGTTTTGGATAGTTCAGTCCGCACCTATCAAGTGGATTTTGTTGATGATGATGGTGATCTGTTGATGAGACAGAATTTGGAATACGGGCAGGTTCCCGCTTATGTGGGCATGACTCCTGAAAAATTGCCTTCTTCTAGAAATACCTATTCCTTTAAGGGATGGGGAAAACGTAGTTGTGAAGAAGTGGAAAGAGAAGAGTGCGAGAATTATGGAAAGGGCGATTACTGTTACAACTGGACAGATTATGTTTGCTCGACGGAATACTTTGAAAATCTGCCCCTTGTAACGGAATCGGTTCGCTATGTTCCAGTTTATGATACGACTGTCAATATGTATACAGTCAAATTTGCCGATTATGATGGTACTGTTTTAAGTGAAAAGAAGTATGCTTATGGAACGATGCCCGAAGATATTGTAAGGCCGGCTAATCCGACTCGTGCTCCCAAGAACGACACGACCTTTAGCTTCCGAGGCTGGATTCCCTATGTTTCTGAAGTGACAGGAAATGTTGCGTATGTGGCGAGCTATAATGCAAAGACTGTTGTTGACGAAGAAGAGGAAAATGTAGAACTCTATACAGTAGCCTTTGTTAATGGTTCTGAAATTTTGCAGACGGGTGAATATGCCTGGGGAGAAACGCCGGAATATACGGGTGAAACTCCTTTCAAGGATCCTTCGGCCAATTATGTTTATTCTTTCTATGATTGGCAAGATCAGGAACATTGGTATGATGGGATTCATGAAGTAGAAGGTCATGCGGTGTACGAGGCGCTCTTTGATGAAGAATACAGAAAGTATTGGATTGTATTCTTGCATGAAGATGGCTCGGTTATTGATTCTCTCCAGTATGAGTATGGTGATGAAATCTATGCGTATGAACTTGAATCCCGTATTCCGATTAAATCTCAAGAAGACGGTTATGGCTATGATGAAGATAGCTGGACTCCCGCTTTCACTCGCGTAAAGGGGCGTGCTGTTTATCAGGTGTCTTACAGTTATAGGGTTCGTTTTGTTGATGATTCGGGAAATGAAATCAATCAAGAATGGTTGCGCAAGGGAGAAACCCCGGATTGTAAGTATTGTGAGCCGAAAAAGGCTGCGACTTCGGATTATATTTATGAATTTGTCGGTTGGGACAAGGAATATACTCCTGTGACCGATACAACGACCTATACGGCTGTATTTATGGCTAAACCGGTTCCGGCAGGAACAATGGTTGAAATTGCAGAAGGAGGAGCATGGCTCGCTGACGATTTTGAAGATGGCGATGACGTTTCAAAATTGGGAACGAATTGGTATGTCTTTGACGAAAGCGCTGCAGGTGGTACAACCAATGTATCTGAAATCTCCAAAACGGTCGTAAATGTAGATGGTGGCAAGGCATTGCAGGTTTCTTACAAACAAAATTGTGATTACTGCAACGGCACAATTGGTGTAGGATTGCCGTTGGCATCGAATGGAACATCTTTAGATCTGTCCCAGTGTAATGCAATCCAGTATGATTATCGTGGAGTTTCTCATAGATTCAGTATAGGAAGCGTCTATGATGAAAACGATAACCACTTGGAAACTTACCTTGGAAGTAGCGAAGGCTGGACTACCGCAACAATTTATCGTCGTTCTTTCTGGAATGGTGGAGAAAGAACTTCTGTAGTCTTCTCGCATTTGACTCAGTTTGTTTGGGATGATTTGGATGACGAAGGATCCCTAGAATTGGATAATGTCAGGTGCTTGCATAAACCGAGCTATGCCGTGAAATTTTATGATGGTGAAAATTTGCTGGATAGCGCTCAGTTTGCTCAAGGTGAAATGCCTGAGTATAATGGCGAAACAGATTTGTGGAGCCTGGCTTATATGCGTGGTGACGAACAGTATAATTATGAATTCGCGGGTTGGTCTCCGGAACGAGCGCCTGTAAACGGCGATGTCTCGTATCAGGTTCAATTTAACAAGTCCCTTAAAACATTCAATATCTGTTTCTCGATTCCGGGCTCCAGTTACGGAAAGGGATACGGAATGTATGATTGTCAATCTGTTGAATACGGAAAGACTCCTGTGTATGACGGAACTCCGACTCGCGAAGCGGATGAGTCTTGTAGTCAGTACGAATTCGATAATTGGAAGTCTGCTTGCGAATGGGTAATGGATTCTAATTATGGTATGAAGGAGGAATGCGAAAAAGGCTTGTTCCCGGCTACAGAATACAGATCTTATACGGCAACATTTACCTGTAAACAAGAGGTAAAATATACAATCACCTTCAAGGATGATGAAGGTAATGTAATCTCTTCAGGTGAATATACGTATGGCGAATATGTGGATGACCCTTACCCGGAAAAGACGTCTACGGAGCAATACGAATATGAATTTACGGGCTGGGAACCAGAATTTGATTCTTGGGCCCATGAAGATGCTACCTATACGGCGCAGTTCGAAACTCATGAACGTAAATATACTGTTCGTTTTGAAGATGCTTGGGGCTATACAGTTTACGTCGATGGTGAATATGAAATAGAGTATCCGTATGGAACGTCCTATAGTGAAATCGCTCTGCCGAGTGACGAACCTGAAAAAGATTCTGATTATGATACCCAATACGAATTTGCGGGTTGGGATCTTGACCAGACAGGAGATGGTTTTGTTCGGAGTGATATGACAATTCTTCCCAAGTACAATAAAAAGTATGCGGTTCGATTTGAAAACTATGATGGCAGTAGTTTAACTGTAAATGATGAATATGTGCAGTTCTATCCTGAGGGAACGTTACTTAACGAAATCGCGGTGCCGGAAGAAAATCCGACTCGTGAATCGGGATATAGTTATGAGACGGGTGAAAACATAGAATACGAATTTGTTGGCTGGTTGCCGGCAATGAGTAGTGATGTGGCGTTGACTGGACCTGTCACCGTCAAGGCGGCATACAAGTCTTCTGAAAATAAGTATACCGTCGTCTTTAAGAATGGTGATAACGTCCTATATCAATATGAAGTGTCCAAGGATTCTGTACCTGTATATGAAGGATGGGAAACGCCTTATAAGTATGATACAGAAGAATTTACTTACACGTGGGATCCTGAAGATGGTTGGGAACCGGAACTCTCTGCTGTGACAGGACCAATGGAATATCAAGCCAAGTTCAAGGAAACTCGTAAGCAATACGAAGTGGTATTCGTCAATGATGATGGTACAGAACTTTCTCGCAAGATGTATGACTATGGCGCAACGATTACCGATGCTCCGTCGCAGGCGACTGTTCTTGCTAGCAAGTCTGGCGAATATGAATATAGCGATGAATGGTGTACAATGTATGTCTGGACTAGCTATTATACGTATGATAAAGAAACAGGCTTGCCAGAACCAGTTGTACGAAGAAGTATAGATTGCGGTGATCCGGGTTTGAAGACTGTAACAGGTAATGTCACTTATGTAGCCAACATTCTCTATAAAGTCAATTTCTACAATGGTGATGGAGTTTTGTTGGGTAGCGGATACTCTGGTATGCCTGGAGGAATGTATAATTATTTTGGTACCGGTTGGTATCGTTATGGCAGCACAATTGCAAACCTGATGCTGATACCGACTAAGACGATGACTGTTTCTCATACTTATAATTGGAATGGTAAGTGGGAACCGGCTTTGGATACGATAAGGGGCTCCGCAAGCTACACGGCTCTATTTGATAGTACGCTCCGTCAGTATGCTGTCGCATTTGAAGACGAAGATGGTACCGTTCTTAAAGAAGCGGTGTATTACGATTATGGAACTCCGGTGAATAGCATTGCTCTTCCGGCTGACCCGAAAAAGGATCCGACCGAAACGGTGACTTATACCTTTGCGGGTTGGTTCCTTGATCAGGTAACAGAAGATGTGACATATGTGGCAACGTATAATGAATCGCCCAGAAAGTACACGGTAACCTTTGTGGATGAAGATGAAACATCGGTTATTGAAGCCGCTGATTACGAGTATGGAACGCTGGCGTCGGCGATTGTGACGCCCAATGCTCCTGCGAAGTCTGGGTATAAGTTCATGGGTTGGACTCCTGAAATTGCCGATGTGACTCAGGCTGCAACATATAAGGCGAATTACGTTGAAAACAATAAATTTGTAGTCACATGGCGCAATGAGGATGGTTCTCTGTTGGCACAAAAAACCTATGCAGAGGGTGATATGCCTGTGTTTGACGGGGAAACGCCGGTCAAGGAATCTTCAGCGCAGTTTGACTTTACTTTCGATGGTTGGTCGCCTGCTGTGGTCGCTGTCGCTAAGGATGTCGAATACACCGCTACATACAGGTCTACGACTCGCAAGTATTATGTCAAATTCGTAAATTACGATGAAACCCTGCTAGATTCGAGCGTTTATGAATATGGCACCTCGGTGGATGATATTGAAATTCCTGAGGCTCCGGGCAGAGCATCGAATGAAAACTATGTCTACACATTTGCTGGTTGGAATCCTTTAATCGGAACTGTCGTTGGCGATGTTACTTATAAGGCCCTTTATGGTAACAACAAGCGAACCTATACAGTTACCTTCAAACGTGAAGATGGATCTGTTTGGAGAACTGAACCGTACTATTACAATGAGGTCGTAAGTCTTCCGAGTTATGGCCCGACGAAGGAAACGCCTGCCTGCTATTATGAATTCGATAAATGGGTTCAGATAGTCGGTGATGGAAATGTCGTGAAATCAGATATGGAATATATCGCGACCAATTCGTCTGAATGTAAGGAACAGACATATTATGTTGAGTTCTATGATCCAATTCGAGATCGTTGGTACGGTGATAGTTATGCCTATGGAACAAAGGCTGATGCTTTGGATGTTCCTGAGGTGGTGATGGATACGACTATGGATGATTGTTCTTTCCACTTTACCGGTTGGAATCCTACAATCGTCGATGTGACTCGTGATACCGAATACAGGGCTGTATATGATTATATTTGCGATGAACCTCCTGTGGTAAGCAGCAGTTCTGAAGTGCCTGAGGTGTCTAGTAGCTCCGAACCTCCGGTAGTCTCTAGCAGCAGCTCTGAAGTGCCTGTGGTATCCAGCAGCTCCGAACCTCCGGTTGTCTCCAGCAGCTCCGAACCTCCGGTTGTCTCCAGCAGCAGCGTGACACCTCCTGTCTCCAGCAGTAGCGTTGTACCGCCTGCAAGCTCCAGCAGTGTCGTTCCTCCTGCAAGCAGTTCTAGCGTGCCTCCTGCAAGCAGCTCTAGCGAACCTCCTGTGGTAAGCAGCAGTTCTGAAGTGCCTGTGGTATCTAGTAGCTCTGAACCTCCGGTTGTCTCCAGCAGCAGCGTGACACCTCCTGCGTCTAGCAGTAGCGTTGTACCGCCTGCAAGTTCCAGCAGTGTCGTGCCTCCTGCAAGTAGCTCCAGCGAACCTCCGGTTGTGTCGAGCAGCAGCGTGACGCCTCCTGCGTCTAGCAGTAGCGTGGTGCCGCCTGCAAGCTCTAGCAGCGTTGTTCCGCCGGCAAGTAGCTCTAGCGTACCTCCTGCATCGAGCAGCAGTGTAACACCTCCTGTGTCCAGCAGTAGCGTTGTACCTCCTGCAAGCTCCAGCAGTGTCGTGCCTCCTGTAAGCAGTTCTAGCGAACCTCCTGCATCGAGCAGCAGCGTGACACCGCCTGTATCCAGCAGTAGTGTCATTCCGCCTAGCTCTAGTAGTGCTGAACCTCCTGCAAGCAGTTCGAGTGGTGGAACCACGAGCGTGAATGTTGCTCAAAGCATGCTCAAGTTCGGCTATGCGAACAACCTGTTGACGGTGGTGCAGTCTAGCCCGGCAATGGTGCGTGTGCAGGTGTTCGACATGATCGGTCATGAGGTGATTGCCTTCTATGAACCGGTTGCGGGCTCCAAGGGCTTTAGCCTTGCAAGGTTGGAACGTGGCAACTACATGGTGCGAGTCTCTAGCAAGACTCAAACGCGCTCGGCAAGAATCGTAGTGAAGTAATTGTACCCTCCTAAAAAAAGAAATCCCCGCGACGAGAAGTCCACGCTGCGGGGATTTTTTATGCATAAATTTATATATCTGCATAGTTTTGCTATAAAGTTTTTCTATATTTGTGCCCATGAAATTTTCGAATGGTGTAAAAGACGGACTTCCGATCGGGCTCGGCTACTTTGCCGTGTCTTTCTCGTTCGGAATTGCCGGCTCCAAGTTGATTTCTTGGCCGCTGGTCACCTTTATTTCGATGACGAATCTTACCTCGGCGGGGCAATTTGCGGGGTTGCAGATCATGTCCGATGCTGCCGGTACATTTATCGAGATGGCAATTGCCACGTTCTTTATCAATTTGCGTTATAGCCTGATGGCGATTTCCTTGTCGCAAAAGGTGGCACCCTCGTTTGGCACTTTCAAGCGCCTGATGCTTGCTACGGGAATCACCGATGAAATTTACGCCTTGGCCGTAAGCCAGAGCGAGCCTGTGACGGCGCGTTACTTTGCAGGCCTCATGGTGCTCCCGTATATCGGTTGGTCTTCGGGTACATTGTGCGGTGCCGTTTGTGGCGAAATCTTGCCCGCGGTCGTGACGAATGCCTTGGGCGTTGCTTTGTACGGAATGTTTATTGCCATCGTGGTGCCGCAAATGAAGGCGCACCGCCCGACTTTAGTTGCCGTGCTGATTGCGATAGCCTGCAGCCTTGCGTTCAAGTACGTTCCGGCACTGAGCGGTGTGACGGTCGGGTTTGCAATTATTATTTGTGCGCTCGTGGCTTCGCTTTTGGGGGCGGCATTTTTCCCGGTTAAAGACGAGGAGGAATCATGCACTTAAGAGATTACTTCTTGTTCCTGCTTGTAATGGCAGGCGTTACCTACTTGCTGCGTGCGGTACCGTTCGTACTTTTGAAGGGTAAAATCAAGAGCCGTTTTTGGCGTTCGTTCCTTTCGTATGTGCCGTACACGGTACTTGCCGCGATGACTGTGCCTGCGATTCTCTATTCGACCGACAGCAAACTTTCGGGCGCGTGTGCCCTAGTGGCAGCTGTTGTCGCCTCGCTTTTCGGCCTTGGCTTGGTGGGCGTTGCCGTGGTCGCTTGCGTGACCGTTCTTGGTGTCGACGGCATCTCGATGCTGCTTTAAGTGCATCATCGCGAGCCGCAGGCGTGACGATTCATGTGAGCCTATGTTGCCGAAAATGGGACCCCAAAAAACAGGGGTGAGCATATAAAATGGGTTTTTGACCGGATTTATATGCGTTTTTCGTACAAATTAAATTATTTTTGGGGCTGTTTTTATCACGTGCTTGATTTCTCGTGCATATAAATTTCGCTAAAAGTGTCTTTTATATGCTTTTTGACGAACAATTGATTTTAGATAAATTAAATGATGCATATAAATTCAATGGAATTCTTGGATTTATATGCCGCCCCCCCTGAAAAAGACCATGAAAATCTACCGAAAGAGCTCTTTACACGATTCAAACCGCCGCCATTAGCTAAATTTGTCTCATGCTCCCCGAACAATGGAAAAGAATCCAGGACGTCTGCGACAAGTTGTCCAAAGTTACCTACGAGAACCTGACGAAGATTATCCGTCTGGAATCCACGGGGAGTTCTACTGCCGCGCAAAAATTGGATGACAGTTTTCAGAACGATGTAGACGCCTGGATGGGCGGCGGTACCTGCTTCAGCATGACTTGGCACTTGTACCAAGTGTTTAAAGACATGGGACTGAATCCGCGCCTTGTCATGGGCCACAAGCGCAAGGAAAAGAACATTCACTGCGCCCTCATTTTGCCCGACGACGATTCTGCTTCGTTATTGCGATCCGAAGGTACTGCAATCCATTCCGAATTCCTCTTTGACCCGGGCTATTTGATTTTTGATCCGCTCCCGATTCCGCTCCCGCCCCCGTTGGGAACGGGCACAGCCTTTTTCCCGCTCGTGCCGAATACGGTAAGGCTGGACCGCCCTACAATGGACAGCATGGCCTTGTGGACGGGCGGTGCGGGAGCCCCCATGAAACTCCGCTTCGAATACCCTGTCGAGGGAGTCTCCGTCGAAGAATTCAAGCAGCACTGGAACGAAAGTTTTTACCGCGAAATGATGACTTACCCGGTGCTCAACCGCCTGGACCGCGAACGTGGCGTGCAGTACTATTACCAGAAGGGTAATCTCGTGACCCGCGATGCGAATGGTTCCCGTATCGAAAAAATCGAGGAATCGGCACGTGTCGAAACCCTGAGCCGCGTTTTTGACCTAAAACCCGAGCTCATTGAGCGTGCAATGCGCATTTTACATAAATAAATTATATATTAAAGGGCGGAATACAGGCGTTGCCCCTTGCAATGCCGAAAGGAGAAAACATGAAGAAACTTGCCCTTATGGCCCTTGTCTCGTTTTCGCTTGCCTTTATGGCCTGCGGCCCTTCCAAACTCGAAATCCAGGAAGCCTCTTCCCAGAGCGACGTGATTCTCGAAGTTCGCCAAGTTTTGAACGACTCCATTAGCTTGTTCGTGGGCAATACGTTCTATTTGAACTCCAAGCAGGTCATTTCTGATGCGATGTACCCCCTCTTGGTGAGCACACGCGACCCGGCTGAACTTGAAAAGCCGACCGCAACAGACATTCTCAACAACGACGAAGACCTGCTGAATTATCTGCGACGCAAGTCTCCGGATCTTGTGAACGTAGGCATTGTGATTGGCGAAACCGCCTACAACGAAATCGGTTTTGAAGAAGCCGATGTGGTTGCTAAGCTTACCGCTATTTTCAAGAAGGTGCAGGGAGGCTCGCTGGTGCTCTTCCACGAAAAGGGCGGTGAACTGACCGACATGAAGAAGCTTTACTAGCTGAATCCTGATATTCTTTGTGCAGTAAAAGATGTAACACACGTTACATCTTTTTGCTTTTTCAAAATCGTTTGTAAAAAAATCGCTTGCACAAAGTAAGTTTTTCTTATATATTTTGCTTGTTCATTATGGAATAATTAGGAGTAATTAGGAGGTCCGAATGAAAAGATGTTTATGTGTTATGGCTGGTGCAGCCCTTGCTTGTTCTGCGGCTTGGGCTGGTTCTACAAAACAATTCCTTGTACTGTTGCCTGGGAGTGCAGATTGGGTATCATCTGCGCCGATGATCAGTACTGATGGTGGCAAAACTGGCAAGCCGATGGTAATGGATGGTTTCATGTGCGGCTGGTATAAGTACGCCTTTGCCGAAGATGAAATTACCGATAACGTGTTAATCTACCGTGACGACGACGCAGCCCGCGAAGATATGCTCGGCATGAACGGCAACTGGGAAACGGGAGACTCGGCGGTTCCGATTCCCCTGAAAAAGATATTTGAATTGGGAAAAGACAGTGTGTTCTTTGTTGCAGACGAAAGTCAAAAGCTCAATGAGGACGGTTGGCTTTATAGCTTTGCCGAAGCGGATGTGCTTCAAGGTACTTGTTCGTACGAGATTCCGTGGATCGTCTACGATTCCGATGCAAAGTTGCACCCGGCATTCTCTTGCTACGCTCAGGGGGGTGAAGGTTGCCAGGCCGGTGCTCAAGGAGTTGACCTTGAAACGGCTCTCAAAGCGGTGAATGATTGTATCGGTGTGACTTCGGGACTTGTAGAAACGACTCTTGATCCTACAACGAAAAAGCCCAAGCTGACTACTGCCGGAAAGAAGTGCTTTATTGATGAAAAGTACTTTAACCAACTGTTCAATTACACTGAAGGCGTAAACGAAATGAGCTGCTATGACATGCCGGTTCCGCACATGGAACGTGGCGGTTGGTGGGAATTCAGCTCCGATTACTATATGCCGTTAGGAACCTCTGCTGTTGGAGGATTCTTCCCGGTAGAACAAACGGATGATGCTTCTGTGAAACTTGCAAACCCGGACCAGACTCCTCTTTCGGCGGCTCGCACCAAGCGCGATGCCGAGGGGCCGGTGTTCTATGGCCCATCGCTTAGAAAGCTCGATTCTTTGGAAGGCGTTCCTGTATTTGATTTGTTGTGCAATGGCCCGGGTTGGAGCAAGGGACATAATTGTGAGGGCATTTTTGCTGATGGTTCAACTGCTGAAGAGTTTATTCAGACCGCTCTTAATATGCCGAGCACATATCCTGATAATTGTGTGTTAGGCTGGTCTTGCCCCGACGCTGCTCCTGAAGGTTGGCCGTTCTTTAAATATGGAACCGACTCCCTTGTGAGGAAAGGGACGAATGGCTCAGAATACCGTTGGACATCCCTGGTCAAAGAAGATGGAACCGGTGGACGCAACCATCACTTCTGTTATGAAACACATGCCAAGTTTACCCACAAGCCGGGGCTTCGCTTAGCTCTTCGCGGTGGCGATGACATTTGGGCGTTCATCGACAACAAACTCGCCATTGACTTGGGCGGAGTCCACCTAGATGCTCCGGGCTATGTAGATCTCGATGCCTTTGAAGGCGCTAGCGGCAAACTTGAAGTCGGCCAGCAGTACGATGTAGATATCTTTGCTTGCGACCGCCGCACGACCATGAGCAATTTCGAAATCAGTACGAATATGTTCCTGGCTCAATTGCCTCAGTCTGCTATTACCGTAAAGGGTGCAAAAATGTCGGAACAGCCGTCTGCAACGTCTTATAGCATTTGTTACACCAAGTCGGCTAATGTCGGTACTTGCGGAATGGCTACTGAACCTGTGACTATTTGCGATTCGATTGCTCCGTCGATTATATCTTATACGTTGGTCAACGGAAGCTCTGTTAAGGATAGCGCTGTGGCTGACTTTGAAAAGGTTTCTACTCCGGGTGTGTACAAGGGTGGCATTGACCTCACGAATCTTTCGCAGCCTAAGATTGATCTTTCCAAGGTTACTACTTTGCCGGATGGCCGTTACACCTTGTTTGTGACTATTGATGGCAAGTCAAAGAAGGTAACGTCGTTCCGTATAGGCGAAGATGATAGTGCAATCAAGCCCGTGGCTTCTGCAGTTAAGTCTCTCTTTGCGGTCAGAAACGACATGCGCTCCGCACTTACTATTTCCGTGACGAATGCGGCTTTCGCTAAGTTTGCGGTTATGGATTTGCAGGGTCGCGTGGTGCGTCAGGGCGTTACCGCTGGTGCTGAAACGATTGTTCCGAACCTCAAACCTGGTTCCTACATCGTGAAGGTTGCCCGCGAAACCCGCCGCGTAAACGTGCGCTAAATGTCATCCCGGCCTTGCCAATATCCACTTGCAGCTTTGCTGCTTAGTGGATATGGTCCTCGGAACGGGGAAGCCGGGATCTCCTTTTTATGTCAGAACTATTTTAACTTTTTCAGTTCATGCCAAAGCATGGCAAGCCCGATAATAGCCGCACCCGTGTCGGCAATGGGCTGCGCCATGAACACGCCCTTCAGCTCAAAGAAGTGGGGCAGTATCAGCAAAAACGGAATCAGTAAAATCACTTGACGGCAGGCATTCAGGAACATGGCCCTGAATGCCTTTCCTGTACCCTGGAAAAAGTTCCCCGAAACCATGCCGAAGGGAATCATAAAGAAGGCGGCTGCAAAAATGCGCATGGCCCAGGCCGAAAGCTTGATGAGCTCGGGGTCGTTCGGTGCAAACGGTGCCACGAATGTTTCCGCTTGCCACATGAGGACTGCCCAGGTGACGAACATGAATCCGCCGGCGTAAATGAAGGCGAACTTGAGAGTTTCCTTGACGCGGCTATTGAGGCGTGCCCCGTAGTTGTATCCGATAATCGGCTGCGTTCCGTGAACGAATCCCAGGAGCGGCAGGATGATGATTGAAATGATGCTGTTGGTAATGCCGAATGCTGAAATCGCCATGTCGCCGCCGGAGAGTGCGCCAGTCGTCTTGACGCTGATGTTTCCGTAAGTGGTCAGGCTCCAGGCCAAAATCGCATTCATCAGGCTGTTGCAAATCTGCATCACCGAAGGCGGCAAACCCAAAATGTAAATCTTACGCACATAGGCGGCGCGCAACTTCATGTGGCGCCAGCGAATCTTGATTGGCGATGACTTCTTGACAAAGAATTGCGTAATGAGAGCTGAGGCTACCAGCTGCGATGCGATGGTCGCCCAGGCGGCGCCCTCGATACCCCAGTGGAATTTCATGATAAAGAGGTAGTCGAGAATGATGTTCGTGACAGCACCCGCGATTTCGCGGAACATGGCCGTTTTCGGATGTCCCATCGAACGGATAAAGTGGTTCATGCCCGGGGCGATTGTCTGGAAGGCGGCTCCACACAAAATGATGCGCATGTAGCTGCTGGCGACAGGCAGGGTCTGCTCGCTTGCGCCAAACAGCTTTAAGAGCGGCTCCATGAAGATTTCGCCCAGCGTGAACGCTCCAATTGCCATCAGAATCAGGAGCGAGAAGGAATTGTTCAGGATGATGCTTGCCTGGATATACTTCTTCTGACCGAGGCGGATGGCAAAAAGCGTGTTGCCGCCCACGCCTACCATCATCGACATTGCCATTATAAATAGGCAAATCGGAAAGCATAGTGTGATGCCTGCGATGCCGAGACTGCCGACGCCTTGGCCCACAAAGAAACGGTCCACTACGTTGTAGAGGGCGTTCACCAGCATGCTGATGATAGCGGGAACCGAGAACTGCAAGACCAGTTTCGGGATACTTGCAGAACCAAAGGAATTGAGGCGCTCGGAATTCAGTTTAGACATTTCGGGCGCAAATTTAGCTTTTTTATATTAAAATGCAACTTGGTTACGGCCGCTCTCTTTGGCGACGTAGAGCAGACGGTCGCATTCGGCAATCAAATCTTCGATTTTGCCGATATTTTCGCCCTGACGGCTAGCGAGCCCCAAGGAAATCGTTACCGGAATGATTGTGTCTTTCCACGAAAAACGGTGGCTTTCCACTGCCGAGCGGAGGCGTTCGGCGCTCTTTTTGGCGTCTTCGGGGCCGATGCCGCTCAAAAGCAGCACGAATTCTTCGCCGCCGTAACGGGCGAGCAGGTCGGATTCGCGCTTTTCTTCTTTGAGAATGCGGGCGATTTCTTTGAGCACCATGTCGCCACACTGGTGACCCCAGGTGTCGTTCACGCGCTTAAAGTGGTCGGCGTCGACCATGATGGCGTGAACGTAGTAGTTGTTGCGGCGGGCGAGCGCGAGTTCGCCGAGGCTCCTGTCCATAAAGGGACGGCGGTTGCTGATTTTGGTCAGCGGGTCCATGGTCGCGGCTTCGTAAAGTTCGCGGTCAAAGGCTTCTTCGCTCGCATCCTTGAAGTCGATTTTCAGAACCATCTTGCCGATTTGCAGGCGGTTGTGATCCTCGAGTTTGCTTTCTGTAATCGGGGTGCCATCGACAAAGGTGCCGTTGGTGCTGCCCAGGTCCTTGACGGTCACGTCGATGCCGTCGAAGGTGACGGCACAGTGCCTGCGGCTTACCAGTTCGTCGTCCATGCGGATGTCGGCGTCTTGGCTACGACCTAGAACCACCGTTCCCTTTTCAAGCGGAATCTGCTTGAATTGGTTTTGCGGGTACAAAACGATCAGGTGCGGTCGCATGGGGGCGACTGGCAACTTGATGGTGTTTCCGCTGGCGATTGTTCGGTCCATGTCTTGCATAAGCACTCCGTGTTGCCCAGAAATGTAGTAAAATAAGTGGACTGTAGACCGCAGGTGGGAATAGGTTGTTTGTGGACTGTCCAAATGGGGGGAAATGCCATCCTTGCGGCAAACTTTTGTTTACAGATTTGCTTGGAGTTGCCGAATTTTTTTCAAATTCGCCAATTTTACGTGATTATATATACGGCTTTTTGATTGTGTAAAGAAAAATACAGAAAAAAATGTCCGTTTTTTAACAGAAAAGGATATTTTTACGGGTGGATATTGGCGTCCCAAAAAGACCGGTCTTTTTGGTATGCCAGTTGGAAGGAAGTCATATGAAGAGAAAAGCAAAGATTTCTTGGTGGAAATTGGTCGTGTTTGGTTGTGTGCTTTGTGCTGGTGTGCAAAGCGCAGTTGCTGCTTGTGCAGGTACATTGCACTTTAAGAAACCTGATGATTGGCCAAATAATTTTTACGTCGCCATGAACAATGTCGACGCTCTTGTTACAAGATCTTATTATAATGCTGCTACAGGGTATTATGAGTATGATCTTGCCGATGCTGGTGGCGATAATGTTGAAACTGCTTTCGCCCTTGAATCGAGTAAGGCTGCGGGAATGAAATATATTCTTTCCAATGTTTGGAACGCTATTCCTGCTAATGCTGGCGATGCAAACTTCCCGAAAAACAATCGTGACATTAAGTGTCCTGGTGCTGGGAAAGACGTTTATGTGCTAGAAAATCCGAAAAAGGCGAATACGACTTTGGTGATGAACACCGCTCCCGATATCAGATATTTCTATGTCTTGGTTCCCGATGATGAAGCTTGGAAGTCCACCGTTCCGATGTGGTCGGGAGATGGAACCTTTGCAAGTGCTCAACCGTTGAAGGTGGATCCCAATATGTGCGGTTGGTACTATGCGGTTTGGATGGACGAAACTCTGCCGTCAGAGTTTATCATTTTCAAGGATGACGACGAACTTTTGGAAGACGCCATTGGTGTTGAAGGCTGGCAGGCCGAAAATTTAGTGCCGTTCCCGATGGATGTGTTCTATGACTCGTATACGTCTAAGACGCTTTACTTTATTGCCGATCCTGAAAAAGTAGAAGAGTTGATGTTGGAAAAGTCCATTACGGAAGTGGATCCGCATGTAGATGGTAACTGCACTTACGAATTGGCTGCCTTCCTTTACGATACCGATGCCAGCATGCATGGCGCCTTTACGTGCGATGCTTATCCGCGTGTGGGTTCGAACGGATGCTATTCGCCAACGGCGAAGTATAACTATCCGGGAGCTGGCGCCGACAATAGCGTGCCCTGTATCGGTGTGACCACGGGTATCGTGAATAGCGTTTTGGACCCGACGACGAAAAAACCGACTTACAATGCGTCTAGCGGTTGCTTTGTTTCTGCAGAAGCTTTCAATGTTATGTTTGAGGAAACCGCCGGTGTTAACGTGAAGCATTGCCGCGACGTTCAGTTTAAGCAGACTAAAGATGGCATGTGGGAATATGACAGTTATAACGAACCTGCGGGTGCGTTTACTCCGTTGAACGACCTGGCGACCGATCCGACCTGCACGGGCTATTGCAAGCAGGCGGCTACTCCTAGACCCGGCAAGGGCAATGTGCGCTATGGTGTGGGTGAACAGGGTAAAACGCAGGCTCAGAATAATATTTCTGTTAAGGCTAGACAGCTGTTCCCTGGCGTGACGGACTGGTCGGCCATTGACCCGAATACGGGATTCCCCTATATTGACTTGTATCCGGTTTCTGATGGAGAATTTGCAAGTGGTACGGAACCCAACGTTTATGATAATAGCACTTGGGATTTGCGTATTGAGAACGATAACAACCAGATGTTCTGCTTTGAATCTCATGCCAACTTCACCTTCCGCGCTGGCATGCAGTTCATGTTCCGTGGTGACGATGACATTTGGGTGTTTATCGACAACAAGCTTGCTGTGGACCTTGGTGGTACCCATTTGGCTGCTCCGGGATACGTAAAGCTGGATACGTTAAAGGGGGCTTCCGGTAATTTGCTTACTCCTGGCGAAACCTACGATATCGACATCTTCTTCTGCGACCGTCGTACCGACATGAGTAACGTGCGTATCAAGACGAACATGTACATCCAGCAGAAAACCGCTATTTCGGCTAAGGGCAAAAGGAGTGCGACTAATCCTGCAGAAACTGACTACACCTTGTGCTTTACCAGGACTGGTGATGGTTCCTGCGCAGCAGCAGCAGGTATTGGTGAAAACAAGACCTTCTGCGGTGATGAACTTGCTGCAGAAATCAATGCGGGTCACTTGACGGCTTCTTATACTCTTGTGAGCGGCAAGAAGTTCGGCGTAAATACGGTCACTGGCTTTGAAGGCGTTACCCAGCCGGGTGTTTACAAGTGCGGTATTGACCTGACCGATTTTGCTTATCCCAAGGTTGACAAGCAAAAGACTTGTTTGCCGGGTGGCTATTATACCTTGTTTGTGACGATTGAAGGCAAGACTCAAAAGATCATGAGCTTCAAGACCTCGGGCGAAGTGGATGTGATTTACAAGAACGGTAATGCTATCTCTGTTGATGATGAAACGGGTGATGTTACTCCAAGAGGTTCTTATGTGTTACAGGAATCTGCTATGGGTGGCGAAATGGTTCCGATTTATGTTTCAAACGTAGCTCCGCCGGATGAAGGTTCTGCTTCGGACGAACTGCAAATCTTCCCGGATGATGCTGCCCAAATGAAGTACACGCTTAATCATGATCCGTTACTGCAGGTGTTTGAAAAGACGATTGACCCTGCTACAGGTGGCGAGGCATATAAGCCTGTTCGTTTGGGTACGCAGCGTGAAATTGGCGATTCGGGTGTAGATACCCTTTATGTGACTGTGCCCATGGAAGACCTGAAACTGCCAATTACGCCGTTCAAGGTGACTGTGCAGGGTAGAGATAATGGCCCGACCATTTACTTCTACTTGCCGCAGATTACCTTTATCGAAGCCATTCCGGAACCGGGTGAAACGCCCAAGTCTGTCAGCGGACAGTCGCCTAAGGCAGACGGCTCTTATGACGAATACTGGGTCGGTTCTATCTATGATATGTATTTAGCCATTGTGCGTCCGAATCCCGATGGTTCTTATAGCCCGTGTATCGAAGAATGTAACGGATTTGATATTCACGCGGGAGTGGGTGATGGCAAGACTTCTCCGAACATTATCATTACGAATCCGTTGGAGCCCGGTAGCGACCCCTACTTTATGAACGGGTATGCCACGATTTCTATTACTGCGCTTACGGAATATCGTTGGGACTTGGATCCGGCATACAACAAACCTGCAAAGATTGTGGCCGAACACAATGACTATGTATTTGCCGATTACTATCCGATGTACTTCCGCAACCCGCCGGTACCGTTCCCGAGATTTGCGGATATATTCGATACCAAGGGTGCTTTGCCGACATTGGAATTCAAAATGCCGGAAACCTACTTTAGCATGAACAAGGAATACCTGGACGGTATTGGTGACTCTGTTGCTATTTACTATGACCGTCGTATTCACAGGGACTCCTTGCCCACGCGCATTTGCGTGATGTGGGACTCTACCGTGGCAACGGAACATAATCCCTATGCCGATGGTTATTCCAATGACGTAAATGACAACTCGATTTTCTGTAATGACTTGGTGTCGGTCAATTTGAACAATATTGACTGCTCTATGGCTCGTGAAGATTCCGCCTACTGCTCCAACGTGATTACGATTGGTGGTCTCAAACTTTCGGAATCGGTCAAGACAGCAGGTGCGGGTAGGGTCTATTCTTACGCTGAATTCGAAGACAAGGGTAAGAAGATGAAGAGAGGCTATAAGGGTTCCGTGATTGACCGTATCGCTCCGGTTCCGCTGCGTGCCGAAGTGCGTACCCTTAAGAACGGTGATCAGCTAACCGACTACGACAGCCTTGTGATTGTTATGTCTGAACCGGTTAAGCTTGTGACCACTTCGAACAAAAAAACTGCTTTGGACTTCTACTTGAATTCGGCTATCGAATTAACGGATGAAAGCCGTTTTGTGTCTGCTTTGAGTGGCTCTGCAGTGGTCACTGCCCAGAACGATCCGGCTTTGGGCTCCGAAGAAAAGACCGGTTATGGCCGTATTAAGTATATGTACCAGCGTGGAAGCGTGTCTCCGCACGTGGGCGACTATGTGCGCCTTGGCGGTAACCTGACCACGGTGTTCTGGTCTGATACGACTAACATTGCTGCTGGTATTGGTGCCGACACGCTTCGTGCCGTTGCCGATGCTAGCTACTACTGGAACTCTCCGACGGCATACAACGAAACGACGCGCGTGCCGTCTCCGTGGGTGGCTGTCACGGGTGATGCCGAAATCGCTGTGAACGAAAACAAGTTTGCGTCTACATCGAATGCCCCTGCTGGCGAAAAAGTTCCGCCTGTAACGGTGCATGGCTACCGCACCACCATGACCAAGGCTGAAATCTTGGCTGAAGAAGGCGGCAAGCCGGGTCACATTGTCAAGGCTGACATGTACGCCTTGTACAACGGGCTTTCCGATGAAGAACGTGCTGCTGTCACTCCGCAGGATATCTACTTCTACTACGAAGTGCAGTACTTCACCAACCTGGGTAACTTTGTTGCTCACAAGGCTCATAAGATTTACTGCGACGACAAGAAGAATACCGAAATTGATCCGATAACGGGTAAGCAGATCCAGTACTTCAATGGCGGTACTTGTATCGATGCCGGTATGGACCGCAACTTCTTTATCGGTTGGAACATGCGTGCGGACAATGGCCGCGAAGTGGGCACCGGTGCTTACATCGTGAAGCTTAAGTCGTATGTAAAACTCGGTTCTTCTGGTAAGGAAGCTAAGCAAGAAAGTACGTCGGTCTGGGGTGTTAGACGTTCCCCGAAACCGAGCACGGAATACTTGAAAGCGGCGACCAAGTAAGTCTGAGTTAAAGTTTCAAAAAGCCTAGTGTTGAAAAGGAATTTTTACACTGGGCTTTTTTTCTTGTGACGAAACTCACTTTGTTTCGTTTTGATAACTTTCTGTACACAAAAGTCACGTTTTTTTCACAAAAAAACGAGAAAAATCATTTGGCTTTTTGGTCAAAAAAGGGTAAATTTGAGGGCGGTCTATTGCATTTCAAAAAGGCCGTCTTTTTGTTATGCGCTGTTTGAAGTAAAAACATCGATGGAAACTAAAATGATGAAAACAACAACGAACCTCCTATGCAAGTGGGCTTTGGGTGTCTGTCTGCTTTTCGCAGGAGTGCAGAACGCCTTTGCTTTAAAGTGCGAAGGTAAAATCTATGTACAGCTCCCGGATTCTTGGACAACACCGTACATCATGGTTGACGGTACCAAGACCGAGCTATCGGCTGATTTGAAAGAAAACGGCTGGTATGTGCTGGATGCCTTGACCTATGGTGGCCAGTATGCTGAAAAGTTCTGGTTTATGAAGGCTGACTGGAATGACCCCGGTATTACGAGAGTCGATTATAACATCGGTGGCGGCCAGGACGGCTGGCAGCAGACCGACCCGTTCACCTGTGCCGATATGACCTCGGGTGTCATTTATATTTATGAAAATCCCGCAGAAGCCAACAAGACTTCTTTCGGACCGAACCCCCCGGATGCCAAGTATTTCTTTGTCATGATTCCGCCTGACATGGAAGAATGGATGTCTTCTGTGCCCATGATCAGTATGGATGGTGGCCAGACCGGTAAGCCCATGACGGCTGTGGAAGACCTTTGCGGCTGGTACTCTTATGTGTTCTTTGGTGAAGAAATCACCGACGACGTGGTCCTTTACCGCGACGATGATTTGTTGCGTGAAGACATGCTTGGCTTGAACGGTAACTGGGAAGTGGCTGCAACTGCAACGCCTATTCCTCTGGGCCAGATTCTTGAAAATACGGACTCCCTCTTCTTTGTTCCGGACGAAGAACAGAAGGGTGAAAGCCCGAACGGCTATTTCTACCATGCTGCCGATGTGGAAGGTATCGAAGGGACCTGCTCTTACACCATGGCTGCTATTATTTATGATACTGATGCCGATTTGCACCCGGCTTTCTCTTGCTATTCTGCCGGTGGCGAAGGATGCCAGAGGGGCGCCCAAGGAGTTTCTCAGACGGAAGCCGTTGATGCTGTGAATGCTTGCCTTGGCGTTCATCATGGCCTTGTGGAAGATACTCTTAATGCAAGCTTGCCGCAGGCTATGAAAAAGCCGAAATTGAGTGCTTTGGGTAAGACGTGCTTCATTAATGACAAGTTCTTCAACCAGATGTTCAACTATTCCGAAGGCGTAAACGAGAAGAGCTGCTATGACATGCCCTTCAAGCGTTCTAATGACGGTAAGTGGGAATTCGACTCTGACTTCTACCACAGCCCGGGTGCCAATGGTCCCGGTGGTTTCTATCCGGCAGAACAAAATACTAATGAAATCATTTTGGCTGCAGACCCGACCCAGAAGCCGCTTAAAGAAGCTCGTACCAAGCGTGCTGCAGAAGGCCCGGTGTTCTACGGCCCGGCCTTCCGCGAAATCGACGCGGCGACCGGCATGCCGAAGATTGACATTCTTTGTAACGGCCCCGGTTGGGACGGTGGTGAAGATTGCGAAGGCAAGTTCAATACTGGCAATGAAGAAGAAATGGCTTTTGCCGTGAAGTTCGTTGGCGGTATGAATGGTACCTGCGTGATGGGTTGGTCTTGCTCTAATAGCGCACCGACCGGTTGGCACTTCTTCAAGGAAGGAACTGATACTGAAATTGATCAGTCTACTCCGGGTGCATCTTACCGCTGGTCTGCTGAACGTAACCAGCATTACTGCTTTGAATCTCATGCCAAGTTCACTCACAAGCCGGGCCTGAAGTTCAACTTCCGTGGCGACGATGACATTTGGGTGTTCATTGACAACAAACTTGCCGTGGACCTTGGCGGTACCCACTTGGCCGCTCCGGGTTACGTTGACTTGGATAAGTTCAAGGGGCGCAGTGGCGAACTCGTTGTCGGTAACCAGTACGATATCGATATCTTCTTCTGCGACCGCCGTACTACGATGAGTAACGTGCGTATCAAGACGAACATGTACATCCAGCAGAAGACTGCTATCGATGTGAAGGGAGCCAAGAACAAGGACAATCCGGCTGAAACGTCTTACGATATTTGCTACACCAAGACGGGTGACGGCTCTTGCGCCTCTGCAATGACCGGTGCCGAAAAGGAAGAAAAGTACTGCGGTGAAGAAATCAAGAATGCAAACTTGCCCATTTCCTTTACCTTGGTCCAGGGTAACACCATTAGCTCTCCGGCTGTGCCTGGCTTTGAAAACGTCTCTACTCCGGATGTGTACAAGTGCGGTATTGACTTGACTTCTCTGACTTCTCCGAAGGTGGACAAGTCCAAGGTTTGCCTTGGCGGTGGCCGCTACACCTTGTTTATCAACATTGATGGCAAGACCAAGAAGGTGGCAACCTTCCGTATGAGTGGTGAAGTGGACGTGGTTTATGCTAATGGCGTTGCCAAGGATACCAACGGTGTTGATATTCCGGGTGGCAAGTATGTCTTGCAGACCACCGCTATGGCTGGCGATATGGTTCCGGTCTATGTTTCTTCTGTGGCTGCCGGCGAAGGTGCCACCAAGGATGTGGAAATTTATCCGGAAGATGCAAAGGGTGTTGAATACACGCTTTCTCACGACAATGCCTTGCTTGTCTACAAGAGAACCGTGGATCCGCTCCTGGGAACGGAAACCTATACAAGAATTAGAGAAACGGACAAACTCCAGATCGGTGAAAGCGGTATCGATACCGTATACGTGACTGTTCCGATGGATGACATGACTGCTGCCATCAAGGAATTCAAGGTCAGCGTAACTGGTCGTGAAAAGGCAATGTCCATTAACTTCTACCTGCCGCAGATCACCTTTATCGAAAAGATTCCTGAAGCTGGCGAAAACGCCAAGTCTGTCAGTGGTATGACGGCTCAGGCTGACGGCTCTTATGAAGAATACTGGTCTGGTTCTATTTACGACTTCTACCTTGCTGTTCTGAAACCCAATGCCGATGGCAGCTACAGCCCCTGCTTGGAAGACTGCAACGGCCTTAAGGTTCATAGCAGTGCCACTTTGACCTCTGAAGGTATTGACTTTGTTCCTGCAGAAGTCGAATTCGAAAATGGTTACGCTACGGTATCTGTTCGTTCCCTGAAGGTTTACCGCTGGGATAAGGATCCGGGTGTGAACAACCCGGCAAAGATCGTTGCTGAATACAATGACTTTGTTCAGGCTGAATTTAGCCCGATTTACTTCCGTGAACCGCCGGTACCTATTCCGGTTTTGGCTGACGTGTTCGACGTGCGTGGCGCTACGCCTTCTCTGGAACACAAGATTCCTGAACCTTACTTCAGCATGAGCCAGGAATACCTGGATGGTATTGGCGACTCTATCGCCATTTACTACGACCGTCGTCTCCATCAGGACTCCTTGCCGACCAAGATTTGCGTGATGTGGGATTCTGCCTCTGCCGAAGAGCACAACCCGGTTGAAGAAGGCTACTCCAACATTCCGAAGGATGTCTCGATTACTTGTAACGCCTTGCTGAACGTGGACAAGAGCAATATCGACTGCTCTAACTTGACTGAATACAATGGCGTGGGCGGTTACTGCACCAACTTGATCACGATTGGCAACCTCGAACTTTCCAAGAGTGTCAAGACGGCTGGTGTGGGTAAGGTTCATTCTTACGCCATATTCCAGGACAAGGGCCGCGACGTGAAGCAGGGCTTCTCTGGCGCCTTGACCGACCGTATTGCTCCGGTGCCGCTGCGTGCCGAAGTGCGTACTCTTAAGAACGGTGACGACCTGACTGATTACGATAGCCTCGTGGTGATCATGTCTGAACCGGTCAAGCTCGTGACGACTTCTAACAAGAGAAGTTCTCTGGACTTCTACCTGAATTCTGCAGTTGACTTGGCTGAAAATGCCCGCTATGCCTCTGCCTTGAGCAACACCTCTGCTGTGGTGACCGCTCAGAGCGATCCGGCTTTGGGCTCTGCCAATGGCGAAGGCCGTATCAAGTTCATGTACATGCGCGGTAGCGTGTCTCCGCACGTGGGTGACTATGTGCGTCTGGCTGGCGACCTTGCAAACATCATCTGGTCTGACGATGTGGATCTGACCATTGGTGGTGCTGATTCTATCCGTTCTACGGCAGATGCAGGCTATGTCTGGAACTCTCCGACGGGTTACAAGGAAACCAAGCGCTTGCCGTCTATCTGGATTCCGGTGACGGGTGACGCTAACAAGGCTGTGCACGAAAACAAGTTTGCCTCTACGGCTAACGCTCCGGCTGGCGATAACGTTCCTGCCGTATCGGTGACCAGTTACCGTACCACGATGACCAAGAACGAAGTCTTCACTGCTGAAGGCGGTAAGCCGGGTCACTTCGTCGAAGCTGACATGTACGCTCTGTACAACGGCCTCCCTGACGAAGATAAGGCTAAGGTCACTGCCGACGACATCTTCTTCTACTACGAAGTGCAGTACTTCACTAACTTGGGCAACTTCGTTGCCGGCAAGAAGCAGAAGATTTACTGCGACGACAAGAAGAACACGGCTGTTGGCCCCGATGGCAAGCCGATCCAGTACTTCAATGGCGGTACCTGTATTGATGCCGGTAACGACCGCAACTACTTCATCGGTTGGAACATGCGTTCTGACAAGGGCCGCGTGGTGGGCACTGGTGCCTACATCGTGAAGCTCAATTCTTACGTGAAGCTCGGTTCTGCCGGTAAGGACGCAAAGCAGGAATCGACATCTGTATGGGGCATCAAGCGTTCGCCGAAGCCTGTAACAGATTACCTGAATGCAGGAAAGTAAACCCTGACATAATGAACTTGAAAAGCTCCCTTCACGGGAGCTTTTTGTTATATTTGACCTATGCGAAAGATTTTATTTGCCTTGTGCCTGAGCACCGTTGCCTTTGCCGCTGAACCGACCGATTTGGATTCCCTTTTCCGCGGCAGGGAATATAAGCCTGTTCTGAGCGCTTCTTTGCGCGACAGTTCCAAGAACGAATCGGCTGTGCCGAAGGCAGCCGCAAAGTCGTCCAAGTCTGACGGCTACTATATGCTCCAGTTTGAATCGGTGGCAGATTTCGATGCGGCCCAGCGTCGTCGTGCCCAGCTTTCTGCGAGCACCGGTTACTCTATTCAGGTGGTGTTCGATGCTCCCTTCTACAAGCTTCGTGGCGGCGGATGGGGCAGCAAGAAGGCGGCCGAAGACAAAGCCCGCGAGCTTTCCGCTTACAACATTACCGCTTTTGTCGTGAAGGTGAAATAAAAATGTGCTGTGTGAGATGTGGAATGTGAAATTATTCATTCCACATTTGCCGTTCCACGTTACACATCGTACGTTATTCTAACAGTCCCATGGCCTGCTTCAGGGCGTGCTCGTCCATACTCTGCGGCATGAGGGCGCGTTCTTCAGGTGCCACGTACGCAAGCTTGCGTTCAAAGTCCGGACGGTTCGAACGGTTGCGTGCGACCAAATCTTTGGCCTTGAGCGAATAGTAGAACGGTCCGGTCTTGATAAAGCGCTTCTTTTGCAAACCCTGGTGGATTGCTTCGGTCAGAACTTGCTGTAGCACAGGACCTGCCCTGTCTACATGGTGCAGTTCCAGAACGCGCTGCTTCAGGATTTCTTCGTGAATGGGCGCTTCACTGTCGACGTAGAACTTGAGCTGCGTGATAAGTGCGGCAATGGGGAGTTCTGCGATCGGCTTGTCGTGGGCGGTACCCTCGATTTTGGGGTGCTGCACCACATAGGGTTCCGTCATGGGCTGGGTGGCTGCATCAAATACATCGGAGCCGTCATCTTCGTCGGGTTCAGTCGTGGGCGGGGGAGCCACACTCTGCTCGATGGCGATAGTTGCAATCAGGTGGCCGACTTCATCTTGGTTAGACATGTACCAGAACGGCAGCCAAACGTTCATGACCTTCCAGCCGAATTGCTTCAAGATTAGCGGGCGGATGTAATCGCGGTCCTCGATAGAATCGCGGAAACGTTCCGTCGTGCAGTCGTCTTCGATGAGGGACAAGAAATGGGTGGGGTTGTTCGCATCGACCACGACCGGGCCCACGGGAATCCCGCCTTTGCAGGAGTATTCCTGCACGACGACATTTGCATCTTTAAGAACTTGGATGATTTCGTTACGGAGCGGAGATACCGCAGGTTCAATATCCACGACAGGGTCGTACTGTCTGGATTGCATGAAGTTGATCCATTCGCGGAAGAGCGAATTCTTTTGGGATGCAATCTTCGAAAGGTCTAGTTCGGTGGTAAAGGCGCGGAGTTCGCGCTTTGCGAGCGTTGTACAAACCGTGACCTTGTGGTCGGCGGCCAGTCCGCTGGCACCTTCGGCTTCGATACAGACAAGAATGGTGTCGCGGAATTGATCCACGGCCCTTTCGGGGGTTTTTACGAAATAGCGGATGTCTGCGTTGGGCCTTGCGAAGAAGGCTGCGGCTGCAGAACCTGCAATCAGCTTGGCCCGGATGCTGTCTTCGATTTCTTGACAGGTGGACTGGTGGAATGCGATGATTCCGAGAGTTCTTTCGGGGTGACGTTCTGCATGGCGTATAGCGGTAAGCGCAATCGCTTCAATCTTGTCGGGGACTTCCTTGATAGAAATGCCCTTGAAAATATCGTTGTTTGCAGGCGGGAATTGCTTGATTCCGTTGTTGTAAATTCGTTCGTTTGCAAAACTTACAATGGCGGGGTCGCTGTATTGTGCCGAGAACCAGAGTTCGCGGGTCGGTGCCCCCTGGCGAAGGGCTGCCGTGAGAATGCTTTCCTGGAAGAAGGGGCTGCGAGCAAAGGATTCTTCGTAGAAGGCGTCAATGGGCAGGTATTCGCGGCTCGGGTTACGGGGGTTGCCCACAAGAATGGTCTTGGGAGCGGCAAGTAAAATCGGCGTAGCTTCAGCAAGTGAAATCGCATCGGCATCGAGAATGATTGTGATGTCGAAGGATTGCTTGTCGGAGATGCGAAGTGCGTCGGCGATAGAAACTTCGGTTAGAACGCTCGGATCGCTATCGACGGCGTTGTGCAGTTCCTTGAAGTTCGCTCCCGAGAACTGGTCCAAGAGCGTGCGGTATTCCTTGCTCTTTTGGGCCTTTGTTTTAGGACTTTCCGAGAACAGGCTCGGGCAGGCTTTGGTCGCCGCCTGAATCTGGGCCCCGGTCCAATAGTGGGCGAGGGCGTTGCTGAAATCGGCATCTGCGTTATCGGGGTCCTTGAGGTATTCGACGAGGGCCATGCCGCAGTAGCTTTCCATTTTTTTGAAATGTGCTGCCAGTTGCAGATGAATATCGAAATGGTTCCAGTTGTCGCTCCAAGACTGGATCTGGCCGAGCCATTTGTCAATGCTCAGGCTTTCCAGCGGAGTTTCAAGCTGCATGTCCTTGTTGATTTGCTTGATGGACGTCTGGAGTTCGATGACGGAATTCCAAAGGTTTGACAATTCCGGTTGCAGTTCCTTGAAGTTGTGCCATTGCTCCAGCAACTGCAGGAGTAAGTCCAGCTTGGGATCGTCCTTGTGCTGTTCGCGGAAATTGTAAATGTATTGGATCTTCTGGTTCAGTTCGACCCAGTTAGAGCCTTCGAAATGCCAATCGCGTCCGAGCAGGTGGTTGCCGAGTACGGCGCTTTCTTTGTAAGACTTCTTGTTGGCCTGCAATTCCAATAGTGTGTCGATCAAGTCCAGGAGCTTGGCATCGGAGTCGACCGTCTTTGGTTTGCGGATTACTTGCAGCAAACGCTTACGGGAAGTTCGGTAACGTTCCGAAAGACCCTTGAGCGAAATATTTTGGCATTCGGCAAAGTCGTCGCGGGCATTCTGGATGTTTTCGTCGACAGCGTTGTCGGTGTAAATGTCGGAGGTCTGCCTGCGATACCGCACCCATTGGTCGCCTGCTTCGGGGAGGTGAGTCAGCGTGTCCTTGTAGGCGTTCCAGTTATGGCTACGCAGCTGCCAGTCCTCGAAAGTCGGCGTGTTTTCGTCAAAGTTGTCGCGCAGGAGTTCAAGGATATCCACCATTCCCGTCAGGAACATTCCGGTGGGGAAGAGGCCCGTTGATTCCATCTTCTTGATGACTGGTTCCAATTCCTTGGCGCGGTCTGCGGCGCAGCGGAGTTCTTCGGAAAGGATTTGTTGCTGTTCCGGGGACAGGTTTGCAACCTTGACTCCCTGGAAAGCCTTGCGGGCGTTGACTCCCTTTTTGTCGAAGTACAATTCGAACAGGGTCTGGATGTCTTTCTTGAGTTCCTGATAGCCGTTGAAATCAAGCTGGTTGATTCCGCGGAAAATACGGTCGGGGAATTTCTTCTTAGGAGGTTTGACATCCTTGAATTCGCGCAACAAGTCCGCCAGTACGACGTTAGTGGGCGGAATGGGCTTGTTGACGGCGTCGTAGTATTCCAGGAAGCTGTTCCGCATGGTGCGGATTTTCTGTTCCAGTTCGCTACGGTTAGAGTCCGGGAAACTGCGGAAGGGCGGGCGCCATGCGTTATGGAAGTTTCGTTTGCTGACGGCACGCTTGTGGACCACCAACACCTTTTTGCCCTGGGCCACTTGGTCTGCTACAATGTTTGCGGCCACCTTCATTTTCTCGGTGCCGGGGAGGGCCTGAATGGCGTAGGCGCAGGCGCTTTCGTTTTCGGCATCCACCGTCACCTTGTTGGTGTGGGAATCGGTAGTGTATAGGAAGTGGTGGTCGGCTGGGGAGAACACCTTGTCAAAGTCTTTTTCTTCGAACAGGGATTCCTGGGTCTGGAAACCGTCCTCGTGGAGGAGGGATGTCAGAATCGGATTGCCGGCGATTGCTTTTTCCGAAAAGCCCTGGTCGTAGCGCTTCTTGAGATTCAGCAGGTTGGAATTGAAGAATCCGAGACAAACCCCATGACGGGTAAAGCGCCAGTTGCGTTCGCCTGCAATAGCTTTTTCAAATTGTGAAAAATAGAGGAGCAGGCTGAACTTGCCGTTGATGGTTGCGTCTTCGGCGGAGGGGAGTGCGATGGAGTCCTTGAGACGTTCGCGCAGAATCACGTTTTCGATGGGTTGACGGGCCGAAATGGAAACCGTATTCTTGGTCGCGTCGAAATCCAGCGGAACCAGAAGGCTCGGGGCTAGGGCGTTGCCATCCCACTTTAAAAAGCCAAGAAGCAAGTAAAGGTCTGTTTCACCATAGTCGTCAAGTTTATGACGTAAAACCGCCGTAATGGAGTCCAGGGCGGTTATCTTTTGCTGTGCGGTAAAATTCTGGGAAACCTGGAAAAAGGATTCCAGGGGAAGGGGCCCATGAGCCTGCAACCACTTTTCGTAGAAAAGGTCTCCTGCTTCGGTAATCAAAGGGGACTGTAAGTCGTTTTTGGTCGAAAAGCAGAGTAAACGGTCTTTGGAATCAAAGAGGGCGGCTTCTTGCCGAATTTTGGCGACAATAGCAGAAGGTGAAGACATACCTTGAATATACCTAATTTATTGCCGGTTGCGAAATTAGGGCTTTAAAAAGGAGTGTAAAAGACGTGTTTAAAGCCGCTTTGAAACGATTGTAATCGCTTGTTCTAACGGTGTGGGGGTGTTGTTTGGTAAAAATCCTGCTTTGTACAGGATTTGCCCGAGGATTTCCGGCGGTGTCTTGCCTGCATCTTTGTCTTGGCGGAGGCTATAGGCATGCTCGCGCTTGGAAAGTTTTTTCCCACAGGAATCTACGATGAGGGGGTGGTGCAAATACAGCGGGCGCCTGTACGGAGGAATATGAAGGTCCGGTTCGCTCTGGCAAACATTGGCTATGAGTTCTGAAAGGGCGATTTGGCGGGCGGTAGAATTGCGGATATCTTCGCCGCGGACAATGTGGGTGATACCTTCGGTAAGGTCGTCAATGCAGACGGCGAATTGATAGGTCCAAAACCCGTCGCGGTCACGGATCGGGAAATCGCCGCATTGTTTTTTGGGGGCTTCGCTAAAGTTGCCGAGCCGCTCATCGCGCCAGTTGATTACTTTGTCTGGAATGACGATGCGCAGACTATGCGGCTTACAACAGGGCAACACTTGCGTGCGGCATTTGCCTTGGTAAATCACCTCTCCGGTTTCGCTGATGGGATTCTCGGATTGCAGTTGCTTGCGGCTACAGGTGCAGGGGTAAACGAGTCCTTTGTCGGTAAGTTTGTCGAGGATTTTCTGAAAGAAATCGAAATGGGAACTTTGGATGCTTTCGCTGTCGTATTCGAAGCCGAGCCAGGCGAGGTCTTCGCGGATGCCGTCGATGTATTCCTTGCGGGCGCGACCTTGGTCGTGGTCCTCGATGCGCAGGTGTATTTTGAGATTCCATTTTTGGGCGGCGGCCCACACGTAAAGAGCGGAGAGCAGATGCCCTTCGTGTAAAAAGCCTGTGGGGCTCGGTGCAAAACGGATAATGCCTGGCATGTGGCGAAAGATAGAAAAGAATTACGCTTCAAGAGCTTTTTTTTAGAGCTACACGGTTGGTTGAATATTTATTTTTTTATCAGAAATGCCGTTAGGCATTTCGAATCTGTGTGGTTTTATATGCTGATTTACTATCTTTCATGATGATGAACTTTGATTTGAAAGATTTCTTTTTGACGGCTGCCTCGGCGCTCACTTTGGTTGCTTGTTCTGGTTCGCCGGAACTCCAAACGGAGCCTGTACCGGCAACTGTGCAAGCCGATACGGTGGTAACCCCTGCCGTTGAAAAAAAGGCTGAGCCTGCAGTTCCTGCAAGCTATAAAGATATTCAGTTCCCGGAATACAAGTACGTAGCGCCTTACCCCAAGGATTACCGAGTTGAAATCGCACCGGGTATCGCAGGCTATATCGTGAGTGACCGAAGCCTTCCGCTGGTGAATTTTTCGGTCTATTTTGAACAGCCCCGAGCTCCGTTGGCGCTTAAGGACGAAGCGGCTACATCTATGATGGGAGGCTTGTTGCGTCGTGGTGGCGGTGGTGGAATTTCGGCCAAGGCTTTGGACGATTCCTTGGAATTTATCAGTGCCGGAATTTCGTCTTCGGTGGGAACTTTTACGGCGTCTTTCGATATTGACTGTTTGTCCAAGGATTTCCCGAATATGTTGGCTCTTTCGAAGCAGGTGCTGACGGCTCCCGCCTTTGACAAGGATCAGTTTGAAATTATGCGTGCGAATTTCCTGACCGCCTATGACCGCCGTTATGATACTCCGGCGAAGGTGCTGTCGGCGCTTCGTTCCAAGGTGAATTATGCTCCGAACCCGAGACTGTGGGACGCCAATGCTGCCGACTACAAAAAGGTGAAGGTGGCTGATCTTAAGCGTATGGCCCAGGGTGTGTTCGCCAACGGCCGTATCTTGTTTGCTCTTTCGGGTGACGTGGATAAGGATTCTGCAGTCGTGATGCTCAAGGAATTCTTTGAAAGCTGGAATGCCGCCGTTGCAAAGAACGTAAAGAAAGAGGCGAAGAATCCCTTTCAGGAACCGACTCCGCTTTCGTTCTTGAGAAAGCCCGGAATCTACGTGGTGGATAAGGACATTACGCAGGCCAATATTTCTATGAACCAGCCCTTTGTGAAAAGACCCCATGCCGACTATTATCCGGCTGCGGTGGCAAACTTTATTTTGGGTGGAGGCAGCTTTACGAGCCGCCTGATGAATCGCGTCCGTAGCGACGAAGGCCTTGCTTACAGCGTGTACAGTTCGGTGGGTAACGACTACCGCGACACGGCCATGGTGACTATTGCCTTGCAGACCAAGGTGGAATCGGTGGAATTCGCCCTGAAGCTCATTCGCGAAGTGGTGAATGAATTCGCTGAGCAGGGCCCGACCGAAGAAGAACTCGCCCAGGCCAAAAAGTCGCTGATCGAAAGCTTGCCGAGTCTGTTCGATAGCCCCGAGGCGACTGCGGTTATTTTCGCACGGGGTGAACTGGTCGGTAAGACTTACGACCACTACTTGGATTACGTGAAGGAAATTAATGCAGTCACTGCCGACCAGGTGAAGGCGATGGTCAAAAAGTATTTTGACATGGACAAAATGACCACTTCTATTGTTGCCCCTGTTTCGAAGCTTGATGCGATTAAGCCTTTTACAGTAATTCCACAGGATAGTCTGGAGTTTAGGGATTAATGAAGATTCTTGCATACATAGCGAAGTCCTTGGCTGTAGCCCTGCTGTGCGGGGTGTGCGCCTTTGCGGCTGAAGGACCTGCGACAGATACGCTCGCTCGTCACAAATTGCTTAAACAGTTGCAAAACGAAGACGACTTGCGTTCGCTATGCTCTGGACTCAAAAAGTGCATGGATATGGATTTTCCGGGGTGCTCTGTGGGTGACAAACATCCTTGGCCTAAAGTAAAGTATGATGGCGAATTTTGCAAGCCTTTCAAGGAACTTGCAAATCGCGGCTACAAGGCGGTTCCCGGTGCTCCCATGGTTCCCGAGATTTATGCTAGGCTCGGTCGACAGTATCGTGTGGAGTACGTTTACGAGGGAAAGCTTCCGTTGAACGAAAACGTAATCAAGTACTTGTTTGACAACATGCCGTTTACGGCGCTGTTGATTAACGCTTACTTGGACGAAAACTATACGCTCGAATACACACATCCGAATAGGCGCTTCTTTAACGGTAGTAACGGACGTAGCCTTTCGGGCGAATTCTATTGGGCTCTGCAGGATAGTGCTGGCCAAAAGCTAGGCATGCGCGATGTGTTCTTTGGATATGGACATGCCAAGATTTTGCGCTGGGCTCTTCATGGAACGGCTGTTGCCTACTTGGACATGGATCCTATTCCTGGCAACCAGATTAAGTACAAGTTAACCGCAATTGTGTTCCCTGGCAATTCCGTGCTCAACAACATTATGCAAATGAAGGTGTTCCGGAGCGTGGTGAATACGAAGATTGAACACATCGTCAATGACATCAAGAAGGCGGCCGGTATGTATTTTGGCGGCAACAAGGAGCCTATGCTCAAGAGTGCCCAGCTGAAATCTGCCGACAATGTTCAGTATGTACTTGATTTTGAAGAAGTGGTGAACGGTGCCCACTGGGAACTCGGTGATTTTGAACGCCTGCAGAAGGCTCGTAACCAAAAGCGTGAGCAGGACATGCAGGCGGTTCCTATCATGGTGAAAGATATTCAGGCTATCAAGGAAAAGAAATGACGAACGAAACTCTTGAATCCCTTTTGGAACGTGTGACGGAACGCCGTCGCGAACTTTTGACGTCTGTCGTGGATCGCCGTACTAGGCATTTTTGCATGGTGCTTGAAGACTTGTTCGACCCTCACAATATTTCGGCCGTGATTCGTACTGCCGAAGTGTTCGGACTCCAGGACGTCCACATTATCGAAGAAGATAACGCCTACAGCGTGAACAAGTCCATTCTGAAGGGATCTTACAAGTGGATGAGTCTGTACCTTTACAAGAAGCGTATGCTTTGCATGGAAAAGCTCCGTGCCAAGGGTTACAAGATTGCCGTGGCCAGCACAAACACCACCAATTCTGTTCTGGATTTGGATCTGAGCCAACCGACCGCGTTCTATTTGGGAAGTGAATTCCATGGGAACCACCCTGATACCTTGGCCCACGCCGATTACGAATTCAAACTGCCCCAGTACGGTATTACCGAATCGATGAACGTGTCGGTGGCCGGCGGCGTTTTGATGACCTATTTGGACGTGTACATGCAGAAAATGGGCCGCGAAAAGTTCTTGCTCAAGAAGGAAGAACGCGATGCCTTGCTTTTGGATTGGCTCGATCGCCATGTGAACGGCATCGAAAATAACAGTCCGATCGTACGAATCGACGAGTAGCCCCCTTAAATCTGGCCTTAAAAGCTCTCTTTCGGAGAGCTTTTTTCTGTATTGTATACAAAAATATGCTAGATTAAGTTTCAAATGAAAAAGTATTCGGCTCTTTATTTTTCAGTTGGCTTGGTGGTCATCCTAGCCCTGATTATTCTTGTTTTTGGAATATTCTTCTTAAATGAGAAGGACCCCCGCGAAACCTTTAATACCTACTACCTGCGATTCACCCAGGTGAGTACTCTGGTGCTCGATGACCCCGTGAAGGTGAATGGCGTGAAGCTCGGTAAGGTCGAGTCTATCGACTTGGCTGGCCACCGCGTGGTGGTGACCATCAGGCTCCGCACCGACGTGAAAATCCCGAAGGATTCCGAAATCCGCGTGCAAAACATCGGTATCATGGGCGAACGCCAGATTGGCATGATCCTGGGTGATTCGGCGAGCTACTTTGCTCCGGGTGATACCATTACGGGTCAGTTCGATGCCGGTATTGCTGAGGCTCTTGGTCTTGTGGGCGAGGTTTGCGACTCGACGAAGGTGCTTTTGGAATCAGTGAAGCAGGCCTTGAACCAGACGATTGTGAACCCGGAATTCCAGGAACGTTTCAAGACGCTGCTTGTGAAGGCCGAAACGCTGGAAGACCGCGTGCTGGTGATGCTGAATACTGCCGACCCGCAGCTTAGGAAGAGCCTTGAAGGCTTGAACCGGGTGACGGTGAAGGTGAATGACCTGATTGATGGCGTTAAGCCGCCTATTGACAATATGTTTGCAAATACCGAAAAGGTGATGGGTAACGCCGACAAGTTGCTGGGCGAACTGGAACAGGTGACTAGCCATTTGGACGAACTCGTCGTGAAGGTCCAGAAGAAGATCGAATCTAAGGACAACACGGTGGGTATTTTGCTGAACGACCGTACATTGCATGACGACTTGGTCAAGACGGTTCATTCGGCGGACAGCTTGGTGCGCATTATCTTACAAGATGGTCTAGACATCAACGTGGATTTTTTCTGAGGAAAACAATGATCGAAAAAACATTGGTGGTAACCAACAAGTTAGGGATACACGCTAGACCTGCCGGGATGATAGTGGACATTACCGGCCAGGCCAAGAGTGACATATTCATTGTGTTCGAAGGCTCCAAGGCTAATGCCAAGAGCATCCTGAACGTGATGATGCTTGCTATTCCTGCAGGATCCGAAGTCAAGTTTGAAATTGATGGCGAAGACGAAGAACAGGTCGCTTCGCAGTTGGAAAGTCTGTTTAATGACCACTTCAACGAAGAACCCTGCTAAGAAGCCGGAACTCACCCGAACAGTCTTAAAGGGTGTTCCTGCATCCCCGGGCTTTGCCATGGGGTGCGTTTTCCCGGTGACAAACCGGAAAATTTCGGTGGTAGAAGAGACTCTCCCCGAAAGCCGTCTAGCTGACGAAGAACAGCTTTTCTTGAAAGCGGTTCATAAGACGACTAAGGAAGTTTCGCAGATTAAGGAAATTTCCGAAGGTCGCACAGGGATGAAGGACAGCCTTATCTTTGCGACTCATTTGATGATTTTGCAGGACCCCACTCTGATTAACGGGGTGCTAGACAAAATCCGCAAGGAACGCAAGAATGCCCGTTGGGCGGTGCATGTGGTTCTTGGCGCCTTCATTGACAAGTTTGAACAGATCGATTCGCCGGCCATGCGCGACAAGGCGGCTGATTTGAGGGACGTGTACAACCGCTTGATGGCAGCCATGGAAGACTCCGGACCGGTGCTTGAGGATGTAGCTACCGAAGAAGGTGTCGTGCTGGTTGGCCACGAACTGTTGCCCAGTCTGTTGATGTCCATTAAGCCTGGCCAGGTGGCGGGGCTTGCCATGGATACCGGTGGCCGTACTAGCCATGTGGCTATCTTGGCGCGTTCGCTCCAGATTCCGTTGGTGTCTGGTTTGAGAAATTTTGCAGCCCTCGTCAAAGTGGGCGATACGGTCATTATTGATGGCTCGAGTGGTCAGGTTGTAATCAACCCGAACCAGGAAGACATCAAGGATTTCTACAAGCGTCAGGAAATCTTTGAAAGGCAACGCCGTGAATTGTTCACGATGCGCCAGCTGGAACCGATGACCCGCGACGGCAAGTACATTACTTTGCACGCCAATATTGAACTCCCGTCGGAATCGGAAAAGGTGACCGACTTCGGTGCGACGGGTATCGGTCTATACCGTTCTGAATTTTTGTTCTTGCGCAACGAGGCTCCCACGCAAGATGAACAGCGCGATGCTTACCGCTACATTCTTGAAACCATGCACCCGTGCCCGGTGACAATCCGTACCTTGGATGCCGGTGGCGACAAGTTGGTGAGTGGTATTACGGCGGTGAATGAATCGAACCCGTTCATGGGGTGGCGCTCCATTCGCGTGTGCTTGGACCGCGAAGATATTTTCTGCACGCAGCTCAAGGCTCTGTTGTTGGCCAACACTAAAGAAAACTTGCGTCTTTTGCTGCCTATGATTTCTAGCATGACGGAATTCCGTCGTGCAAAGGCTTGCATTGTCAAGTGCCGTAAGGAACTGGAAGCGGCGGGCAAGAAAGTCGCGAAGGTGAAAATCGGCGTGATGATCGAAGTGCCTGCTGCGGTGATGATTGTGGATAAGCTCGCTAAGGAAGTGGATTTCTTTAGCATTGGTACGAACGACCTGGTGCAATTTACTCTTGCCGTGGACCGTACCAACGAATTGATTACGGATATGTTCCAGCCTCATCATCCGGCTGTACTTAGCATGATTTACCAGACGGTTCAAGCGGCACACCGCGAAGGGATCCCTGTGGCGGTTTGCGGTGAAATGAGTGCGGACCCGTTGAGTGTGTTGTTGCTGGTGGGCCTTGGTGTCGACGAACTTTCGATGACTCCGTGGAGCGTGATGTCTACCAAGAAAATCATCCGTTCAATAAACTTTGAAGATGTGCGCGATTCTGCACTGACGGTCTTGCAGATGGATGATGCCGACAGCGTGAATACATTTATGCACAACAAATATGCTCAGACGATTCGCGACTTGGGCATATCGAGCTTTGTTGGTCAAGTTGATAGCAGCAAGAAATAAAAATCAAGAATAAGAAATGAGAAAATTAATTGTATTGGTGGTTGTGTTCTGCGCAGGGGTTATGGCGCAGGTGAAGGATTCTGCTCAACCGGGGCCGCTTCCGATGCAGGCGACAGACAGCTTGATTGCTTCGATGCCTTTGACACCTCCGGATCCGTATGAGCGTTTGGAACAAGTTCCTCCTTCGCAGTTCCAAGATGTGGTGGTGCGTTACGACCGTCTGAAGGCTTTGAGCGTAGACCAGTCGCAACCCAAGAACGTGCGTGACTTTGCCCGTGCGGCTCAGTTCTTTTACAAGGAACAGTGGGACAGCGCCTACTTTGCCTACGATTCCCTGCGCGGTCGCGACGCCTTGTTGGATGGCTCCGTGATTTTGCGAATGGCCAAGTGCCTGTTCAAGCTGCGTGACTACAAGAATATGCGCGTGGTGCTGGGACTGTACAAGAATCTGGACCAGGATGCTTCTTTTGACCGCGTTGCATCCAGGTTACGCATTGAGGCGGCGATGGCTGACTCTACGTTGAGTGACCGCGCCCATGCGGATTCGTTGAAGGTTTTCGTGGAAAAGTACCCGAAGTCCGACGATGCGGCGGCTTTGCGTTATCGCTATGCCCAGTATCTGGAACAGTTCAAGCAGATGAAAGAGGCAAAGCGAATTTACCTGAGGCTCCTGACGAGTGCCTCTAACTACAAGGATTCCGCTTTTGCCGCAATCCGCAGGCTTCGCAAAGTGCGTGGCGCTCCCGAGACTTTGGAAGAAAAGGTGGCTTATGCCAGGATGGCTTGCGCCAAAGATAATGCCAACGAATGCCTGACTCTGTTGGATTCTATCAACATTCTGGATTCCATGCTAGTTTCCCTTTCGCCGGAAGCGGCGCTCCCGCCGCCGGAAGATTCCTTGCAGAAAAAGCTCCCGCCGAGTTCGTTGGATATGGCGACTCGCATTATGCTGTGGGAAAAACGTGCGGTGACGTTGCGTACGCTTAAGCGCGAAGACGAATCCATTAAGCAGTTCAAGTTCCTGCTAGAATCCGTAGAGCCGCGCGCCTTGTGGATGCAGTCCATTTTGCGCCTTTACCGTAACAATGCCGGCCGCTACGAAAAAGAAATCCGCAAGATGGATGCCGCCTTGCAAGACGCTAACCAGTTCAGCAAGGAAAACGCGAACAATTTGTGGGTGAAGGGCTTCGAATACGAACAGAAGGAACAGTACGATAGCGCCATTGTCTGCTACAAGACGCTTTCGCACAAACGCTTTAAGAATAATATCAAGCGCCAGTGGGCCAAGTTCCGTATTGGCTTTGTGTACTTCAAACAGGAAAAGTGGAATGAAGCGATTCCGGCGCTAATCGATGCGACTAAGGAACCGTTCCTGTGGAGCGGAAGCGGCGCTCGCATGTTCTTGGGTGATGCCTACATGAAAGTCGGGAAGGATTCCTTGGCCCGCGAAGCTTACCTCGACTGTATTCGCGATTTTCCGCTTGCATACTACGCTCACCGCAGCCGCATGAAGTTGGTGGAATACAAGCTGATGGCAGAAAAGGATGTGCCGTATGCACACGGCGTTCGTATGGCTCCGGAACAGACGCTTGCCTGGGTGCGTGCCTCGCAGAAGGTGGGCAAGCCCGATACGACTTACAACCCGGAACGTTACAACCGCATTCGCACACTGTTCCAGTACGGCTTTAGCGATCAGGCCTTCGCCCTTTACGACGAAGCCCGCAAGAAGAACGCGAAACGTCTGGATTTCTTGTACGAATACGGCAAACTCTTCTACGAAATGGGCGAAACCGCTGCCGGGTATCGCCTCGCTCGTCAGTTCCAGAACAATATCGATCGACGTCGCCTGATGGCGCCGCCCATCGATGTGCTGCATTACCTGTTCCCTGTTCCGTATATGGACCAGGTGAAGTTCCATTCGGGTGAACGCATCGATCCGTTCTTTGTATACAGCGTGATGCGCCAGGAATCGATTTTCAACTTTGAAATCATGTCGCCGGCGGGAGCTTGCGGACTTTTGCAGATTATGCCTGCAACAGGCAAGATGCTCGCCGAAAAAGAAAGCATCCCGAATTTTGAGCCGCGTCAGCTGTTTAATGCCTACATGAACATTCGCCTGGGAATCCGCTACTTGGTTGACTTGAAGGCCGAATACAATGACGACTACATGTATGTGCTGGGGAACTACAATGCAGGTCCCAAGCCCACCAAACGCTGGCAGGCGGCCGGTGAAGGCAAGTCCTGGGATATCCGCGCCGAAGACATTAGCTACTGGGAAACCCGCGACTACGTAAAGCGCGTCATGGGGAATTATTGGATCTACCAGGAAATCTACGACGGACTTTAATCGATGCTTTTTCTGCTGTTGACAATCGGACCGGCGTTCCTTTTTGCCTGCGGAAACATTCTCGAAAAATCGGGCGTGTCTACTGTTGGCAAGCGTACGGGCGGCACTTCGAAACCATGGGAATTTTTTAAGGGCGTTATCACCAACAAGTTCTGGTGGCTTGGTATTTGCTGCTCGGGACTTGCCACGCTCGGCTATTACATCGCCATGGCGCAGTACGACTTGAGCCAGGTGCAGCCGATGATGGTCTTGAATCCGGTGCTTACCGCCCTGATGGGCTTTTGCATTTTGAAGGAGGCCTTGACCAAGCGGATTGTGATTGCGATTTGCTTTGTGGTGGCGGGACTTTTGTACTCCGTCGAAAACTTGGGTGAATCGACCGCGGTACAGAACATTGGCATGCTTTGGGCATATGCCGGCGGTCTCTCTGCTGTGACACTGGTAGCCCACTTGTGGGTCAAGGACCGTGAAATGGTCGACTCCCTGATTATGGGCGTGGGCTTTGGACTCTCGGCCGCATTCTATAAGAGCCTCGCGATGGATTTTGACTTGGACCATATTGAGCTTTCATCGGTGGCGTACCTCTTGATGGATTTTAGGACGCTGGGCTATATTGTCACTTACGGCATCGCTTTCTTGTATTCGCAGGTCTCGTTCTCTCGCGGTCGAGCCTTGTTCATTATTCCGTTCAGTGCGGCGGTGGGTGCTGCGGTGCCGACTCTTGCCGGTGCTTTGGTGTTTTCTGAAATGTTCCCTGTGGGTAAGGTCATCTCGGTGAGCCTCGTGCTGATTGGCGCCTGCCTCTTTATTGTGCGTCGCCCCAGAAGAAAGAATAAGAAACCGGTTTAAGAAAATCTTACTAATTGCCAATTGTCGACCTTTTAGTATATATTTAATACATGGTGTATTGGCGTTTTCTTTCGTCTCAAGTCTGTAGGGCTGTTGGTCCGTTCTCTTGTTTTTTATTGTTATTGGCAGGAGTCTTGGCTTGTTCTGATTCGAATAGCCAATCGACGAAGGTGGAACCGATTTCCGGAGATGAAGTTCCTCAAGATACCTCTAAGGTGGATTCTCAAAAAACGCTTCCGTTTGTCGGCGGTGCGGTCATGTTTACCGAAGTGGACCCCATCAATATCGTCTATGAAGACCATGAGGGAAACGATGCTGGTTGGGTGGAGTTTTTTAATACCTCGGCTGATACGGTAGATTTGTCAGGGATGTATTTGACCGATTCGCAGGCGGATCCTTTCAAGTGGAAATTTGGCAATGCAAAAATTGCACCGAATGCATTCTTGCTGGTGTTCATGTCGGGCAAGAATTATCCGGATTATGTACTGGCTCATGATTCGTTAGATATGATTGGACCGGGGTGTTGGACATGGACGGATTCGCAGAATGACCCTGCCGGAGAAAGCTATGCAGACCCTTTGCCGGACCGGAATAAAAATTGCTTCAAGGAAGAGGGCGAGCGTCGTTTTGGCGCCGTGATGAGGCTTGGCGAAAATGAGGAACTGGGCTGGTCGTCTATCGCTGTATTTGTAGGCACGGGAAATTCGGACAAGGACGATGTACTTGATATTTCGGCGACAAACGAAATCTTGATGCAGGCTTACATTACCAAGGACCGCAAGGTATCTTTCAGGCTCACGCAGCCCGATGTCGATGACTGGAAGGGCTATGAAATCGTATTTACGGGAACGGGCGATTCTTCGACGGTGTACCGTGCCCCTTTACCGATGGGAACAACATTCCCGGACCTTCAAAATATTTACGGTACTCGAATGAGCCCGGAAGCGAACGAGTCTCAAGAAGTGGCTGTCAAGGTTTTCAGCTACATTGCTCGCAACCGCGGGCATGAACCGCACGCTTCGTTCAAGTTGAACAAGTCGGGCGGGCACCTGTATTTGGTGAATGCGGATACAGCGATTGTAGACTCTGTCGCCTACCCGAAAATGCCTGTGGGAAAAACGTGGAATTATGGAACGCTTCTGGATGGTATGCCTGGCTTTGGATTCGGCGAGGCTTCGCCTTATGGCCTTGTAACGCAATCGGTGGTGCCGTTGCGATCGCCGGCGCTCGATACTTTGACGGAAATTCCTCCCTCTGGTTTTTACGATAAGCCCTTTGCGATTTCGTTCCCGGAAAATGCGGCGGTTCGTTGTGAAACGGGTGGCATTGCACCTACAGCAGAATCCACTATCGCAACGGCGTTGACGGTTGAATCGACAATGACGGTTCGCTGCGCTTCTTTTGTGACGGGGGCGCTCGCCGGCGAAGAAACAAATCGCACTTATGTGTTCGAAAGTGCGCCTGCTGTACCGGCGGTATTCTTGACGGCAGATCCGAATTCCTTATTTGATCCGGATTCGGGAATCTACATGGAAGGCCATTTTGCGCAGAGCAAGGAGCCGCATTACGGCGCGAATTATTGGCTTGACAAGGAAGTTCCCGTTACGGTGGAATTCATGGAACCGGGCGTGAATGCGCCTGTATTTGCGAAACGTGCGGGCCTCAAGATTTTTGGAAATTACAGCCGCCAAAACGACAAGAAGTCGGTGGCGATTACATTCCGTGAAAAGTATGGTGACAGTCGTTTAAAGTATGCCTTGTTCCCTGAATTTCCGGAGTTGAACAGATTCAAGGTATTTTTGCTTCGCAACAACGGTAGCAACTTTGGAAACGATTACATTCGCGACAGGCTCGCAAGTTCGGTGAGCGAGGGGCTAGGGGTGGACTATCAGCGCGGCCGTTTTGCGGTGGTGTATTACAATGGCGAATACTACGGCATCCATAGCATCCGCGAACGTTCGACGGAATATTACTTCGAGACGCATTACGGCCTCGATCCTGAAAAAATTGACTTGCTGAAGGCGGACAATTCTGTCTCTGCGGGTTCTGCAACAGATTATGTGGCCCTGATGGATTGGCTTGAATATCACACTCTAGAAAACGAAGAAAACTTTGCTTATGTGGAATCGCAAATCGACGTGGATAATTTTATCAATTACATGCATACCGAAATATTTGCCAACAATCGCGATTGGCCTGGCAACAACCTGAAAAAATGGCGTGGTACGAGTCCCCAAACGAAATGGAAATGGTTCTTGTACGATCTTGATTTCGGATACGGGAATTCCTATAGCGAATACACGAACAACATTTTTGAGTTTGCGACTGCCGAAGATGGGCCTTCTTGGCCCAATGGCCCCGAATTCACGCTTTTGCTCCGTCGGATGTTGGAAAACGATGGTTTCAAGGCTGCGTTTATCAATCGAATGGCCGCCTTGCTGAAAATGAACTTTGAAAGTTCCCGGGTGTTGGAGCGAATCGACAAAATGATGTCTGAAATCGAATCGGAGATTCCTCGCGACCAAAAGCGTTGGAACTTGAGTGCATCGAGAATGACGAAGCAGTTGAATGACATCAAGGACTTTGCGGAAGAACGTCCCGGCGTTATTTACAGCGAACTGCAGGAATTCTTTGGCCTTGGCCATGCAGCTCCCGTAACGTTGTCTGTAAACGGCTCGGGTGCCATTCTGGTTCACGGCTTGAAGCTGGATGCTAGTCCCATGACCATCAATTTCTTTGAAGGGTTCCCCGTGACGGTCACTGCAGTGGCAAATGCCGGCAGCATTTGGTCTGGATGGAGCGACGGAGTGATGGAGATGACCCGTACGGTTGTCCCGGGCGAAATTGAATCGCTCACCGCCGTTTTCAAGTGAGTTTCTTTAACTTGTTTTTACAAAAAATCCCCTGCGAACGCCCCGTGAACGGAAAGTTGCTTTATATCGCTTGCGGATATACCCAATAAAGCTTTCTTTAGTTATAATCAAGGTCAGAAAGGCGGTAATTTTTTAAATTTGGGCACATTATGAGTTACAATACCAAGATTCTTTGCATTGGCGCGGGCTATGTCGGTGGCCCCACTATGACTGTTATCGCCGACAAGTGCCCCGATGTGAAAGTGACTGTGGTCGATATCAACCAGGCCCGTATCGATGCCTGGAACAGCGACAACCTCCCGATTTTTGAACCCGGCCTCGATGACGTGGTGAAGCGTGCCCGCGGCCGTAACCTCTTCTTTAGCACCGATATTCCCTCTGCGATCAAGGAAGCGGACATTATCTTTGTTTCCGTGAATACCCCGACGAAGACGTTTGGCCACGGTGCCGGCAAGGCTTCTGACTTGCAGTACTGGGAAAAGACGGCTCGCAATATTTTGGAAATTGCCGACGAAGGCAAAATTATCGTGGAAAAGTCCACGCTTCCGGTGCGTACCGCTGCCGCCATGGAACGAATCCTGAATTCTAACGACAAGGGCCTGCACTTTGAAGTGCTCAGCAACCCGGAATTCCTGGCCGAAGGAACCGCCATTAACGACCTTTTTGAACCGGACCGCGTGCTGATCGGTAGCCACCAGACGGAATCGGGCCTTGCCGCCTGCCAGAAGCTGGTTGACGTTTATGCCCACTGGGTGCCGCGCGACCGAATCCTCACGACGAATCTTTGGAGCTCTGAACTCACGAAACTTACCGCTAACGCCTTCTTGGCGCAGCGTATCAGCTCTATCAACTCCATTAGTGCCCTCTGCGAAAAGACCGGTGCTGACGTGGATGAAGTTGCCTACGTGATGGGCAAGGACCGCCGTATCGGTCCCAAGTTCCTGAAGGCCTCTATCGGCTTTGGCGGATCTTGCTTTAAGAAAGATATTTTGAACCTCGTGTACCTGTGTGGCTATTATGGACTCCCCGAAGTGGCCGCCTACTGGGAATCGGTGGTTAAGATTAATGAATGGCAGACCCACCGCGTGGTGGACCGCATGCTTGAGACCATGTTCAACACCATTGCTAGCAAGAAAATCGCCGTGTTCGGTTTCGCCTTCAAGGCAAATACAGGTGACACCCGCGAAAGCCCTGCAAATTTGGTGGTTCGTGATTTGCTCGCCGAACATGCACTGCCGGTCGTTACCGACCCGAAGGCTATTCCTGATGCCAAGCGCGACTTGAAGGATGTGATTGACCAGGTCCAGTTTGAAGAAGACCCGTACAAGGCCGCCGAAGGCGCACACGCCGTGGTGGTTTGCACCGAATGGAAGTGCTTTGCTGAACTGGATTGGAACCGCATTTACAAGGGTATGGCTAAGCCAGCCTTCGTATTCGACGGTCGTAACATCCTGGATGCGGAAGCCCTTCGTAAGATCGGTTTCGAAGTATCAAGTATTGGTAAGGGGAAGGCGGAGTAAGTCACCTTGAAAATTGCTGTTTTAGGTACACGCGGAATTCCTGATATTATGGGTGGAATTGAAACCCATTGTCAGGAATTGTATCCGCGTATTGTGGACCGTGGGGCCATGGTTGTCATTTTCGCAAGAAAGGCCTACACTCCTCAAAAGACGCCTTACAGATATAAGCGTGTGCAGGTTGTTCCTGTTTATGCTCCCAAGATTGCGGGGCTAGAAACATTCGTCCACACGTTTAGGTGCCTTTATAAGGTCTTGGCATGGAAACCGGACATTGTCCATTTGCATGCGATTGGCCCTTCCTTTGTAGCGCCCATATTCAGGCTTGCCGGTTTGAAGGTGGTCTATACCCATCATGGTCAGGACTACAACCGCGCCAAGTGGGGCTGGTTTGCGAAGGCGGTTCTTAGAATTAGCGAATTCGTGGGAACGAAATTCTCTAATCGCGTGATTGTAATTTCGGATTTGCTGGAAGAGTGGCTCAAGAAGAAATTCCACTGTAAAACAACGGTCCGCATCAACAACGGCGTGACCTTGTTGTCTGCCCTTCCTGAAGAAACGAAAAAGAAATGGCTTGGCAAGTATGGGCTCGAAGGAACACGCTACATTTTTGCACTGGGTAGATTCGTCAAGGAAAAGGGGTTCCACGACTTGATTGCAGCCTACAAGAAGGCGAGCCTTGTCGATGTGAAACTCGTGATTGCCGGTGCGGCTGATTTTGAATCAGACTATGCGGCCAAGATGAAGAACGACGCTGCGGAAGTCGGGGCTATCCTTCCTGGCTTTATTCACGGCGAAGAACTGCAGGTCCTTTTTGAAAATGCGTCCCTGTTTGTGATTCCGAGTTACCATGAGGGGCTGCCGATCGCATTGCTCGAGGCTCTTGGCTACAACAGGAACGTCGTGGCGAGCGATATCCCGGCGAACATGGAAGTTCCGCTACCTGAAGAGTGCTTCTATGAACTGGGTGACGTCGACGAACTTGCCGACAAGATGACGATGTTTATGGAAAGCCCCGTACAAAGGGATTTCAGGCATATTGTTGAATACCATTACGATTGGGACAAGATAGCTGACCAGACGATGGATCTGTACAAGAGTCTCGTCAGGAAGAAGTAGGCTGACTTCTGGTTATGAATCGGTTTGATTCGCTTGATTGCTTAAGGGCTTTTGCTGTAATTGGTGTCGTCATTTGTCACGTTCTTTCGAACGCGGACTTGAACTTGCCTGAAAATTTCTTCTTCCAGAAGTTTCTCCCATTTGGGTCGGAATATGTTTTCCTGTTCATGATGCTCAGTGCGTTTTCGATGTGCTGCGCCTATTATCAAAAATTCAAAGACCGTCAAGTTGATTTAAATACTTTTTATAAGAGGCGTTACCTTCGGATATGGCCTTTCTTTGCATTGATGGTTCTGATTGATGTTGCCTTGGGCTTTTCAAAGGAATCTCTTATCGAGGCCTTTGCGGACTTGACGCTCTTTTTTGGCTTTTTGCCGAATCCGGACATCCATGTGATTGGGGTGGGGTGGTTCCTCGGACTGATTTTTGTTTTCTATGCAATATTTCCCTTTTTCGTATTCCTGATGGATAACAAGAAAAGGGCGTGGTTTGTTCTTGCCTTGTCGATTGCGATGATGTATTTTGCGTCGTCGTATTTCTCGAGGCCCGAATTAGTCGTGCGTTCCGTGAGCAAGTGGAGTATTCTGTTCTGCATGCCCATGTTTGTTAGTGGCGGCATCATTTATCTTTATATTGACAAAATCAAGAAGATTCCTGTTTTGTGGGCGCTTGCGATTGCGGTTTTGACCACGGCCCTGTTTTTTATTCTGGGAAAGGATCTTTTTGTATTTAAGATGCTCGTGTTCGTTTCGTGGATTATCTTTGCCATTGCAGACAGCTTGCGTCCGGCCAAATGGACCCTGATGAGAAACAAGTATGTTGCCTTTTTGAGCGGAGTCTCGATGGAAGTGTATCTGTGTCACATGATGTTCTTCAGGGCCATTGAAAAAGCTCATGTTTTGGAACCCATTTCTTCGGGAATTGCGCGATTCCTAGTTTGCTTGGTACTGACTTTGGCGGGGGCCATTGCGTTTTCCTTTGCCGTCAAGAAAACAATCTTCCGTGGCATTCATCGATAACGGATTTTTCTTGAGATGAAACGGCTCTTGCTGTCATTTCTTTTGGCGATCGTGTTTAGTGACTGTGCCTTTGAAAAAGGCGAAGATGAGCTGTGCTTTGTGGGGGATTCCATTACGTACTTGTGGGATGTTGAATACTATTTCCCCAATTACATAGTCCATAAGCACGCGGTTAGCGGTGCGGGGCTGAAACAGATGGATACTTGGAATGTGTCCGATTGCAAAGGACGTACGACAGTCCTTCTAATCGGAACCAATGATATAGGCTACTGGAAAACAACGACTAAAAACATTGAATTTTTGCGTGAAGATTACAAGGACAGGTTTATCAAGAGTGCAAAACGAATTGGGGCGGACCTACTAATCGTCCTGTCCGTTTTGCCGAGGAATTTCATGGGGGACGAAGATCCTTCTGTAAACGAAAACATCGAAATTCAAAATGGCCTGCTTCGCGATGCCCTAAAAAAAGAAATTCCTGGTAGCCGGTTTATCGATGTGTTTGATTTATTCCTGGATGACGATTTCGAAATTCGCGAGGATCTGTTTAAGGATGGACTGCATCCGAATGATGAAGGCTATGAAATCTTGTCTCGCCAAATACAGAGGGCCTTATGAGAAAGGTAATCTTGCTTGCTTTGCTGCTTTGTACTGTGAATTTGTTTGCAAAAGAATCGTTCTCTTACCTGATGGGAATGCGGAATAACCGTTATGTGTTTGCGGGAATGGAGTATGCGGCGCGTTTTGGAGTTGCAGTCGAAAATTCGGTTTTTACTCAGGGAACCGAAAAACAGTATGTACGCGTGTTGCCTTATTACCGCTGGAATTTAGGTGAGGGATTAGTGGGAAGCTACGCCCTGTATGCAGGGATGCGCTATGACCGAGACTATTACGATATGGGGGCTCGTCTGGATGTCCTTTGGCAGCATTACCGCTACTTGCAGGTAGGAGGAACGCTGATGCCTTTTTACGACAGTTCTTTGAAGGGCTTGGTCGGGTATCAGGCTTATGCGCAGACTTTTCCGCTGAAAGAAATTGGCGTGTTTGCGGGAGCGAAGAACCTGCCCGATTTTAGGAATGTGGAACGGCGCTTTATGGGCGGGCTCGTTTTTGAATCGGGAAACCTGTGCGTTCGCCCGGAAGTATCAGTTCCGATGAACGGGGGGACGCATTTGTCGCGGGTGTCGCTATTTTTTGTTTACCGGTCCCCCTGAAAGTCCTGCTGAAAGCTGGCGAAAAGCAAGGCCGTGGTGTCGGCGGGCAGACTTAAATTGCTATTATTATAGAGGTTGTTTTAGGGTAGAAATGGAGGCTTGCTGAGGTTTTATGTCTTGCTCGAATTGTAGTCATTGTAATTCTAAGATTCAGATGCCGACGGACGTGTCGGTAATTACAACTTATCGTTGTCAGATGCGCTGCAAAATGTGCAACATCTGGAAGAACCCGACCAAGAAAAGTGAAGAAATCCAGGCGAAGGATTTGGAAATCCTCCCGCAGCTCAAGTTTGCAAACGTGACCGGTGGTGAACCGTTTATCCGCCAGGACCTGGAAGATATTGTCGAAGTCCTTTATACCAAGGCCCCGCGCATCGTGATCAGTACGAGTGGTTGGTGGGTAGACCGTGTTATCAAACTGGCCGAACGTTTCCCGAATATCGGCATCCGCGTCTCCATCGAAGGCCTTGAAGGCACCAACAATTTCTTGCGCGGCCGCGACGACGGCTTTGAACGCGGCATGAAGACGCTCAAGACCCTGCATGAAATGGGCGTGAAGGATATCGGCTTTGGCCAGACGCTCAGCAACTGGAACAGCAACGACTTGATTCCGCTTTACGAACTTGCCCTTTCGATGAATTTCGAATTCGCGACGGCCGCCTTCCATAACAGCTACTACTTCCACAAGGAAGACAACCAGATCAGTAACAAGGAAGAACTCTGCGACAATATCGGCAAGCTGGTGAACCGCCTCCTCAAGGAAAACCATCCGAAGTCCTGGTTCCGCGCTTTCTTCAACCTGGGTCTCATCAAGTACATTCAGGGCGGCAAGCGAATGCTCCCTTGCGAGGCGGGTTCCGTGAACTTCTTTACTGACCCGTGGGGCGAAGTTTACCCCTGCAACGGTCTTGAACCGCGCTACTGGCAAGAAAGCATGGGCAACATCCATAACGCGAAGAATTTCGAGGAAATCTGGTTTAGCGAACAGGCCCAGAAGGTGCGCGAAAAGGTGCGTACCTGCCCCAAGAATTGCTGGATGGTGGGTACTGCCGCTCCGGTGATGAAAAAGTACATTGCGCACGTGGCACCGTGGGTGCTCACGGCGAAACTCAAGAGCCTGTTCGGCAAGGAAATCGATTGCTCCAAGTTTCCGACATTCGATGTCGGCCAGGATCCGCGTCAGGGCGACCTGAGAATCGAAGGGTAGTGAGCGCACGATGCGGATTCTGCTTGCAAACAAGTTCTACTACCGTCGCGGTGGTGATTGCGTTTATTCTATAGAACTGGAAAACCTGCTCAAGGCATCGGGGCATGAGGTCGCTTTCTTTGCGATGGACTATCCCGAAAACCAGGACAGCGAATGGAAAAGCTACTGGCCGAGTGAGGTCGCCTTTTCTCCGAAGAAACCAGTCGCTTTTCTCAAGGCGTTCAAGCGTCCGTTTGGCGATGCAGAAACCGTAAGGAAATTTACCGCGCTGCTTGATAAATTTAAGCCCGACGTGCTGCACCTGAACAACATCCATACGCAACTTTCGCCTGTAATGGCCGAAATTGCGCACGCACGCGGCATCAAGGTGGTGTGGACTCTGCACGACTACAAGCTGGTTTGCCCCGCCTATACGTGCCTCTGCAACGGTAAAATCTGTGAAGACTGCATCGGTGGCAACAAGCGGAACTGCACCGCGAAAAAATGCCTCAAGAACAACTGGCTTGCAAGCAAGATTGCCGAGAAGGAAGCCGTGGCGTGGAACCGCGAACGTCTGGAACGTTGCGTGGACCAGTTTATTTGCCCGAGCCATTTCATGAAACAGAAAATGGAACAGGGCGGTTTCGATGCTTCGAAGCTGGTTGCTCTCCATAATTTTGTCGATGAATCGAAATTTGCTCATGGGCCGGTGGAACGCGAAAAATCCTACTGCTTCGTGGGACGTCTCTCCAACGAAAAGGGTGTCGAAACCCTGCTGCGCGTGGCGCCGAAAATTGAGGCGACTCTCTATGTGCTCGGTACGGGTCCGCTCGAGGACGAACTCAAGGCGAAATACGCATCAGCAAAGCAGATTAGGTTTATGGGACACAGCGACTGGGAAACTTGCAAGTCCGTGCTGCTCAAGTCAAAGTTCAGCGTGGTGCCGAGCGAATGGTACGAAAACAACCCGTTCTCGGTAATTGAACCGCTTTGCCTCGGAACTCCCGTGCTGGGCGCAAACATCGGCGGAATTCCCGAACTGATCGAACCGGGAAAGACCGGCGAACTTTTTGAGATGGGTAACGCCGAAGATCTTGAAGCGAAAATCCGCAAGATGCTTTCCGGAGACTATTCCTTTGACGTGAAACCTCTCCGTCAGCATTTTTCCAAGGACGATTACTTGGAACAGATGATGTCTGTTTATGGTTAATGCCGATGACTCAGGATTTGCCTCTGATTTCAGTCGTTATTCCGGTCTATAAGGTGGAAACCTATTTGGATCAATGCGTTGAAAGTATTGTCCAGCAGACTTACCGAAACTTGGAAATTATTCTAGTCGACGATGGTTCTCCGGACCGTTGCGCCGAAATGTGCGACTTGTGGGCGACAAAGGATTCAAGAATCAAAGTCATCCATAAGAAGAACGGCGGCCTTGGTGATGCCCGCAATGCGGGCCTTGTTGTTGCCACGGGTGACTATATCGGTTTTGTCGATAGCGATGACTGGTGCGAACCGGACATGTTCCAGGAACTTCTGGAATCCTGCCTGCAGTATAAAGCTCCCGTTGCTGTTTGCAATGTCTTTGTGGATTGGGAATGTGGCTGGCCTACTGAATATGAAACGTTTGCCGCTGAACGCTCCTGCTGGGACGCCTCCGATGTCCGTCGCAATTTCTTTAATGGCAAGTTGACGGCATGGGCTTGGAATAAGTTGTATCGCAAGGACTTGATTCCGGATTTGAAGTATCCGACCCAGGCATTCGAAGATATTCCCGTGGCCCGAAATATTTTTACCAAGATAGAACGTTGCGCCCTGACTGGGAAATGTTCTTACCATTATCGCCAACGTCAGGGAAGCATTGTCAATTCTGCAGTGAATCTGTCTCAGTTTACCTTGATTGACGAATTGAGAAAGAATGCTGTGGCGGCAAAAGCTTTTTTGCTTGAAGATGTCGCTGTTGCAAGGCTTGCGGTGAGTAGTTTCAATTTCCTCGCGAAAGTCGAAAAGGGAAAAGATTCTGCCCTGAAGTCGAAAATTCCTTCGCTGGTAGAAGATATTTGTCGTTATCAGTTTGGCTTGCGTGAAAAATCGGTTGTTCGGAAGAAGGACAAAATTTTCCTATATTGCATCGCTAAAGGGTTACCCTATAAAATGGTGTTCGGTATCCGTCGCCTGTTCCAGGGCGTTTATTGGGGCTTGAACATGAAGGGGGGGCAGAAGAAACAATGATTTATTACCTGATAGGAGCTTTCTGGGTTTTTGCCCTCTTGAATTACCGCCTGGCAGTTTTGCTGTTGGCTCCTTTTGCGTTGCTTCTTCATATGTTCCCGGCGTATGACGGACAGTATGTTTCGATTCTCGATTTCTGCTGCTTGGGACTGACGGTCTTGTTGCCTATCAAGACAAATTTTATAGCGAAATTCCGTACGTATCCTTTTATGGTGCCTAGTTTATGCGTCTTGGCTTCCTATGTGGTGACGAACCTTTTGGGTGAACCGCATTGGCCGAGCTGCATATTTATTTTGAATACGGTTTATGTTTATCCGTTCATAGTGTGGTGTGTTTTTGAAGAAGAACGCGACTTGAAAGTGCTCGTGTACGGTTTTGCCGCCTATATGGCATTCTGCATTATATACGCCATGGTGGAATTGGCTCTTGGCGAGAACCCCATATTGGAAAAAATCATAACGATGAGGATTGTCAACGAGAACGTTCTAAATTATACGGAAGTCCGTTTTGGCCTGAAACGATTGCAGAGTGTCTACAATACCCCGATGTCTATGGGCTTGGCTCTAGGAGCTTTTGGATATTTCCTGTTCCAATTCCGTGATATGACCAAGAACAAAAACCCCTATATACAGATGCTCATGGTGGCTTGTTTGGTCATGCCTTGGTTGACAGGTTCGCGTTCCGTGTTTGCCGCTGTGTTTATTTTGTTGTTCCCGATCATGAATGTCGTGATGAAAGAAGGGAAATTCATGCTTTTCAAGATTGGCCTGATTGGTGGCGCTATCTTTATTTTAGGTGATTGGATGCTGACGCTGATAGATTCTTTTATTCATTCGGATACGGCGGTGGCAGGCAGCAGTCTGGATATGCGCTTGATGCAGTTCGCCGTGATTATCCCCTTCTTCTTGAATTCGCCGATTTGGGGTAGCGGTTATGCGTACACATGGACCTTTGTCAAGGCTGTAGATGCGGACTTGCTGGGCGCCGAAAGTATATGGCTGCAGCTGTTGGTGGACTTTGGCCTTTTGGGCGCTATTGCTTATACCGTTTGTATTGTGTATATGGCCAAGAGTCTCAAACCGGTATTGGGCAAGGGACGTTGGGCTTTGCCCATGGCTGTCATTGTCGGCTACACTTTATCAACATTCCTTGGCTTGGACCTGAACTACTTCTTTATCCTTTGCATGATGTTGATCAAGACTCATGAATTCTCCGAAAAGACCGAAGAAGAAGCCGAAGAAGAATAACGATTATTTCTTCTTGAATTTAGCCGAAATCTTGTTGAAATATTTCAGGGCGATTGCGTCGCGGATCAAGTAGAGTACGAGGCAATAGGCCGGAACATAGAGCGCTGTTGACAGGATGATGTTCAGCAGGTGAATGTCGGTCTGGATTCCCTTCGTAATTCCCCAGGCAATCGGGTAGGCAATGAGCATGTACTTGACGAGGTCAAAAAGCTGCATGGCGTAGCTGTATTGCAGAATCTTTTTGGTGGGGTACAGGTTGATGAGGGCGGCGGAGAAATTGATGAAGAATTGCGCGAACGCAAGGCCAATCACTCCGTATTGAATACCTACAACGATAAAGAGGACGCAAAGGGACTTCTTTGGGAATTCCAGTTTCAGGATTGTTCCCGTGCGATTGACGACTTGCAACAGGCTGAGGCTGAGCTGGCCAATTGGATTCCAGATGTTACTTGTGACAAGAATCTGGAAAAAGATGACGGCCGGTAGCCATTTTTCGGTCCAGAGGAAAACGATGATGTCTCGCCCGGTAAAGCAGAGTATCGCTGACAGGGGCGCCGTGATCATGACAAGCAGGCGCATGACTTCGCGGAAACGGTCCTTAAGGACTTCGGTGTCGTTCTGGTACTTGGAAAGAACGGGTAGGGCAATCTTTTGGACGATGCCGGAGCTGATGGAGTTGACATTGCACCTTAGGCCGTTTGCTTTCGTGAAATACCCGAGGTCAGCCTTGGTGAAAAACTTACCGATGACGACAGAATAGATTTCGTTGAAGACGGTTCCGATGAGGTTTGCGCTGAGCAGCTTGGAACCGAATCCGAACAGGTAATGGAATGATTCCTTGCTGAAGCCTTCGCGCGGGCGCCACTTGGCACAAATCCAAAGGAGAACGGTGCGGATGAAGGCCGCGAGGACTGTCTGTAGGGCGAGCGTGTAGACGCCCCATCCGTAAAAGGCGAGGACGATTGCCACGAGGCCGGCGGGAATCTGGCCGCACAAACCGATAATGGTCTGAAGTCTGATATTCAGTTTCGCCGTCAGGATGGCATTCTGGACGATACAGAGGGAATTGAGGAGAACGCTGAGGCCGATAATCTTGATGAGCGGAATCAGCAGCGGTTCGTCGAAGAAATTCGCGATGAGTGGTGAACATGCCCAGAGAATCGCATAGGCGACAAGGCCCACGACTACGTTGAAGTAGAAGGCGGTCGCCAAGTCCTTTTCGGTACGGTCAATTTTACGGATGAGTCCATTCGCAAAGCCGGAGTCGACGAACGTGTTGGACAGCGAAATGAATATGGTCGTGAGCCCCACAATGCCGTATTCGTTAGGGGTCAACAGTCGGGCGAGAACGATGCCGATGGCAAAACTTACAATCTGCGAAGAGAGCCTTTCGAGAAGGCTCCAGACTGCAGCGAGAAAGGGCGTGTTCTTCTTATCTGACATCGGTCTTGGGCCTAATCAAGATGCCGGTAATTTCTTCGGGGGTGTAGTAGGTGGCGCACTTGTTGCCGCCGTTTTTGCCGGTCCAGTTCGGATTCGGCGTCATAAAATCTTCGCCGTAATACATGGACAGCGTCTTGACCGGGTCGGCGGGGGCGCCCAATTCGACTCCGTTGATCGTTACGGTAGACAGCGGTTCCTTGGTGCTGAAGGTGTAAGACCTTGCCGAAGAAACAACGTCGCCTTTTTCGACTTCGTAGCAGTACACGGTGCGGGTGTCACCTTCGCGGATGCCGAGGAAGATGTCGAAGGCGAGGCCCTTGTAGTGGAACGCGTATTCCGAAGGCTTGCGTTCGCCAGTTGGCACCTTGACCATATCGAAGGAATGGTCCTTGACGAATCCCTTGGCAATCAGTTTCTTCTCAAAGTCTTCCGTATAGGAATCTTCGAGGATGCCCACGTCCAGGTCGAAATCATGGGGAATGAAGGACTTGTGCCTTACCGCTCCAAGCAGGGTGCCGAATTCCAGCCAATAGCCTACGCCGGATTCCTGGCAGACGTCCTTGAATGCCTGCAGGGCTTCGATACCGTATTGACGCAACAGTTTCTGCTTTCTTTTCAGGTCTTTGCCGATACAATATTTGGACCACTTCTTCTGAAGAAAGGAACCTTCTTTTCCTCCGAGGAGGGTGTAAACTTTATGAACGATACCCATGATAATCCTTGATAACTAAATCCAGTAGATGTTGCTTAAGGTGTGGGGCGATGTGCGGTTCTTGTTGGCGGGGGGCGTCATGTAGTCTCCGTACATTCCCGTGAGCCATTGGTCGTAATCGGCGATGGCCATGAATTCCGAGCCCTCGAAGGGAACTTGGACAAAGTTTTCGAACATGCCTCGTGGCACGATAGAACGCAAGGCGGCGTCTTTTTCAGGGTCAACTGGCAGTGCGATAAATTGGGCCGAGCTATTGTTCAATTCACCGATCTTTGCGTATTCCTTTTCGGTGATGCTTCTTATGGTCCACGGCAGAGCGGCCACCTTAGAAAGCCGAATCAGTATGCGCTTCCACCAGGAATTCTTCTTGCCCGGTTTCACCAACTTGATGCGGAAAAGGGTCTTCAGCTTGTTGAGCGACTGGATGAAATTCCTGCATTCTTCTTTGGTGTCGAACATGTAGTCGAAGGGGAATACGTCGATGTTGATCCCGATATCTTTTGTGGACACGTTTTCTTCAAGAATGGTGCGTGTGTCAGCCACCTTGGCGTAAGGGTTGTGGTAGTCTTTGTCTTTGCGAAAGTCGTAGACGTGATACCAACCATCTTTATGCTTGTAGTGAGCGACGAATTTTTCGTAGTCGGGACGCATCATGGCGATGTCGATGTCGTCGTCCCAGGGAATGTAGCCCTTATGACGAATGGCGCCGAGGAGCGTGCCGAAAATGAGCGTGTAATGAATGTTGTTTTCAATACAGAACTGATGGACATCTTTTAAGATGTCCACCTGGATACGCTTCATTTCGTCTAGAGCGATTTTCTTCATTCCGCTTTCCAGTAAAACTGAGTGTGGTCGCAGCTATGCTGGCGTCTGTCTTCTTCCGGCGGGAGTTGCATGTAGTCTCCGTAGAGCTTCGAAAGGCAGGCGTCCCATTGCTTGATTGCCTTAAACTTGTTTCCTTCGAAATCGACATCAACATAGTCGTTGAAGTAGTCGGCGGGCAGGTGCTCGATGCAGTTTGCATCGGGACAGGCCAGCTGGGTGCAGTGGGCCGTTGCGCTGGCCGCTGCAGAAGTGCATAGCTGCTCCAGTTGAGCGTTAATATCAGAAAGGCGGCAGTTTCTGTATTTCAGTTTTCTGCAGACTTGCTTAAGCGCACCCTTGAGGCCAAGCTTCAATGAAACGCTTGGCAATGCTCTTCTTGCTCCAAGTTGGCGATCGTACAAATCGAGAGCTTTTTGCAGCTTTGCCTGATAGGTGTCGGCATCATCTTCGACGGGGTCTACCGGGAAAAGGTCAATCCACATGCCAGTGCCCTCGATTTTTGTCCAGGGCAGAGTCGTGCAAGTACCCGTCTTTTGAGTGTCGCAGATTCTAGCGAAGGCAATATAGCTGTCTTGCTTGGCGATGACTTTCAGACCGTTTGCGGAACGGAATGTCTTGACGAATCGTTCGTAGTTCGGACGCGTCATGTAGATGTCGATGTCATCATCCCAGGGGATGAATCCCTTATGACGAATGGCTCCCAAGAGTGTTCCGTAGGCAAGGGAATATTGGATGCCGTTTTCGGTACAGAACGAATGAACTTCTTTCAAAATTTCCAGCGAAACCTGCTGGATGTCTTTCAGTGTCATCTGCTTCATGAATGCGCTTTTTGAAAAAAGGAATTTCTAGAATTCTTTATAGTCAATCGGCGTACCGATGGTTTCCAAATATTCGTTAAGGTCCTTGAGGGTGTGGGGGATGCCGATATCCTTCGGGAAACCTCTCCAGTTCTTGCCGAATTGCTTGTCGAGCATGATGTCGGGCTCGTTCGGCCCAGGCAGAGTGGAGCCTTCGAAGGCAATCGGCTTCAGGGGATACAGTTCGTTATAGTTCCTAAATCCGTGGAACTTGTATTCCGTCAGGACCCAGTTGCCGATACCGGGAGTGATTCGCGAAGTTTCTTCGAGGGAATAAATTTCGCTGTTCTTCAGTTCGGCTTCGTAGAAATCGAAAATTTCTTTCCAGGAATGCTTCCCGTGCACGAAGTTAATAATCTTTTCGCGGTAAGCGATGTAGGCTTCTTCGGTGACACCTTCCTTCACGAAGTCGTTCGAGAAGAATTCCAGGTTAAGTGCGTCCTTAAGGCAGGTGCCCTTGTAAAGGTGCAAGCAGTAAGGCGTCATCAAGAAGACGTATTTACCCGGGTTTGCGCGAATGGCGTTGTCGTAAAATTCGGCGTAGTTTCCGGTCTTCTTGCTAGAATCAATCCAGACAAAGTCCCTTTTGGCGATTTCAATGAGCTTGTTGTAGTCGGCTCGGGTCACGCCCACATCGATGTCATCGTCCCAAGGAATGAACCCGCCGTGTCTCTGGGCGCCAAGCAGGGCGCCACCTTCAAGGAACGGCTTGATGTCGTAGGACTTGAGCATCTCGAGGATTTCATGCGTGAACTTCAGTTCCTTGAGTTGGTATTCGCGCAGGTAGCCTGTCGCGGGCTTTATTTGTCCGATATCAACATGGTGCTTGAAATATTCCACCTGGAATCGCAACGATTCAACTTCTTCCCTCAGCTTCTTTTGAGTGACGTAATTGTAAAAGGACTTGAAAGGCCTTTTAATGCGTCTTTTGATTTTTGCGACTATCGACATTCCAAATCCTTCTTTATTTGGGTTGTGCTGATTTCCGGAGTGCGTTCCAGATAGACGACTTCGCATTGTTCCTTGAGAAAGTCGAATTTACCTTTCCAGTCATCACCCATGACAAATGTGTCGATGCGGAATTCCTTGACGTCAGTTTTCTTCTGTTCCCAGTTTTCTTCGGGAATGACCAAGTCTACGTAGCGGATTGCTTCAAGAAGCTGCTTGCGCTTTTCGTAGCTGAAGTAACATTTTTTCTGCTTGGCGTTCCAGTTGAATTCGTCGGTCGAAAGGGCGACGATGAGATAATCACCTAAAGCCTTGGCGCGGCGCAGAAGATTGATGTGCCCGTAATGCAGAAGGTCAAAAGTTCCGTAGGTAATAACTCGTTTCATACTAAACCCTAATTCTGTTAGATGAATTTTTTCTTCATCAGGTCGCGGAAAGCATCTATCAGCTTGTCGTAATCGGCAGTAGTCAACGCACCGATGTGTCCCACGCGGAATACGGTTTCCTTCATTTCGCCGCCGTTGGGGCAGATCCACATGCCGTATTCGTCCTTGATTTTGAGGAAGATGTCGTAGGCGGAAGCAGTTGTCGGGTGAAGCGGAGTCACTGCATTCGAGAGTGATTCAGAAACGATTTCAAAAGGCATGTCCTTGATGCGTTCGCGGAAGTACTTGGCGAGAGCTGCCGTGCGTTCGATTTCGGCTTCGACTCCGCCATTCGCGTCAATTTCCTTGAGGCGAGCGTTGATCTGGCGCAAAATGCTGACGGCCGGAGTCCACGGAGTCTGTCCACGTTCGGCGTTCTTCAGGGCGATTTTAAGGTCAAAGTACTGGCAACAACACTTTGTGCGTTCAATGCGTGCGAGCGCCTTCGGCGAAAGGGCCATCACCGAGATGCCCGGCGGGCAGGCGAGAGCCTTCTGGGAACCCGTAATCATGATGTCGGCGCCGAGTTCGGCCATGTTGAAGGGGTCGGTCAGGAAGGTGCTAATGCAGTCGACAATCAGGAAGAGGTTGTTCCTCTTGCAGAAATCGCTGATGAGCTGCATGTCGTAGTGAACGCCGGTGGAGGTCTCGTGCTTGTTCACGATAAAGGTGGTGTAGCCCTTGCCTTCGTAAGCGGCGAGGTGCTCAGCCTTCAGGGCCTTGCCCGGGGCGAGCTTGATTTCGTCGAAGGGAATCTCGTGCAGTTCGCAGAGTTCCACGAAACGGTGGCCGAAGCTACCGCCGTTCACGACGATGGCCTTGTCCGCGGGGGTCAGGGTGTTCATGATGGCCGTTTCCATGCCGGCAGAACCAGAACCCGTAATGAATACGACCCTGGAGTCGTCAGTGGTCTTGGCAAACTTCTTGATTAGGCGTTCGTTCTCGAGCATCAGTTCCGAAAATTCTGCCGTACGGAAATAGGGAACCTGCTCGGCGCCGATGGCGCGTACTGCGTCACTGGATTGTACAGGGCCTACAGTAAAATTGATCATAACAACCTCTAAATCTCGTAGAAATTCTTTCGTTCGTTAAACTGTTGCATGATGAATGCCATCTGGATGCTTTCGCGACGCCGCAGGCGTGCAGAAGAAAAGCGATGGTTGAAGATGCAACTGATAAATTCTTGGACTTCATAGCGCAGTCCAAAGCCGTCCCACTTGTAGAAAAACTTCTTGTTGTCGTTGGGGTTCTCGTAGCGCAGCTCGAAGTAGTCCGTTTTCCACCAGGGAGCGGGAACGTAGGCGTAGCCCTTGGTTCCGGAAATGACCAGGTCGCCTTCGGTTTTTACGCCCAGGCCCACCTTGAAGGAGCATACGGCCTTGGGGTAGCGGAAAACCCCCTTGGTGTGGATGTCTACGCCGTTTTCGATGCGTGAGAAAAGCTGCAGGCTTTCGTACTGGACGCCCATCAGCTTGAGAATGGGAAGTAACGGGTATGACCCCTGCTCGAACATGGCTCCGCCGGCCTGCTTCGGGTCGAATTCGCGCCCCCCTTTGTCCAGCAGCTGCGAAAGGGATGCCTCAATGTCGACGACTTCGCCGATCAGTCCGGACTTGATCATGACCATCAGGTGGTTGAAGGCGGGGCAATGAGCGGTCTTGTTGGCTTCCATCAAAATAAGACCGTTGGATTCGGCGAAATTATACAGTTCCTTTGCCTGCAATCCGTCAAGGACGAGGGGCGTTTCGCAAAGGACATGCTTCTTGGCTAGGAGGGAATCCTTGATGCACTGGTAATGTTCCAGGTGCGGGGTCGCTACGTAAACGGCGTCCACCTGGCTGTAGAATTCGTCTAGGCTCTTGCAGGGGGTGATACCATCGAATTGCTTTGCGAAAGTGGAACATTTTTCAAAATCTGTATCGTAGGCGGCAGAAATGCTCACTCCGCTCACGACTTGCGCTTCGCTGGGGAAGCGGTTGGCGACACGGCCGCAACCGATGATACCCACCCTGACGATGTCTTGGGTTTCTTCGCGGAGCATAGTAGAGGAAATACCCTCGGTGCGGGGAAGGTATACGACCTGACAGAATTCGTTCAGGTAGTCGAATTTGCCTTCCCAGTCGGAACCGATGGCGAAAATGTCCACATTGTATTTCTGGACATCGTCAATTTTTTGGCCGACGTAATCTTCGATGATGATTTGGTCGGCAATTCCGGTCGCTTTTACGGCCTCGACTCGTTCAAGAACGTTGTTGCGTACATTGAGTTTTCCTCGGTCGCGGTCAAAATTGTCATTGGTGACACCAACAATCAAGTAGTCACCAAGAGCCTTTGCTCGTTTCAGCAAATTGATGTGCCCCTGGTGTAGTAGGTCGTATGTTCCGTAAGTAATGACTTTTTTCATGAGATCAAGTTTTTCTTGTACCATCATCAAATATAGAAAATTGGGAAAAAAGCTATTATTGGACTATAGAATACTATGAAGATCGTACACCTTTTATGGGGCCTTGCTACTGGCGGCATCGAAAATATGCTAGTAGATATCGTCAACCAACAGGTTGAGGGTAATGAAATATCGTTAATTGTGATCAACAATATGCTAGACGAGTCCATTCAGGCCCGTTTGGACAAGCGTATCCGTATCTATTGTTGTGGCCGTAAAGTCAAAAGCAAGAACCCGCTCCCGATTCTCAAGCTCAATTATTTCCTTAGAAAGATCCAACCTGACATTGTCCATGCCCATTATGATGAAATGGCGAGATTCATTTTTGGCAAATGGACGATGGTCCGTACCATTCACAATACCACAAACGATTTTGGCGAATCGAAATATTTCAAGGCTTGCTATGCAATATCGAAAGCCGTTCAGGAAGAATGGATGCAGGCCGGCAAAGAAACAATTTTAGTTGAAAACGGAATTTCCTGCGATAGCATCAATTGTGAAAAAACAGGGCTTTTTAACGACGGCTTGCTGCATTTTGTTCAAGTATCAAGGCTTTATATCAAGCAGAAAGGTCAGGACATTCTTTTAAAGGCTCTCGCCGAAATCAAGAATAATAATTTGTGCGAAAAAAGTTTTAAAATGCACTTTGTCGGCGACGGTTCCAGTAGGGAACTGCTGCAGAACATGACGAAATCCCTGGGGATTGAAGACTTGGTGGTTTTCGAAGGCAACAAACCTAGAGATTGGATCTACGAGAATCTCTGCAATTTCGACTTGTTTGTCCAACCTTCCCGCTATGAGGGCTTTGGCTTGACTGTTGCCGAGGCGATGGTGGCCAAGGTTCCTGTATTGTCGAGTAATATCGAAGGTCCCGTAGAAATTATGTCGGTCGTCAAAAATGGCGCTAAGCAACTGATCGGCTATACGTTCGAGTCCGAAAATCCCGAAGATCTCGCCCGTCAAATTGCGGCCTTTGTGCAACAGGGTCGTAATGACGAAAACATCGAATTCGGCCGCCAGCACGTTATGCAAAATTACAGCATCAAGAAGACCGCGCTACGGTATTTGGACGAATACCGCAAAGTTATCGCCTATAGGTGATTGTCTATCCAATCCACTCGCTGGTTAATCCAGCTGTTGAGTGAATCGATTGCTTCGTCGTAGCTGTCGTAAGCTTCTTTGTAGGTCCAGTTTTCGGTGTTTTCGAGCACAGGCCAGCGTTTGAATTCGTTCTTGGTGGCCGGTGCGAGTTCCTTGGCGTACTTAAGGATTGAATCGGGGACGGTGGCGAGAAAAGCGTGGTGCTTTTCCCAGTAGCGGGCTGCCTCCTGCCAAAGCTTTTCACGCTTGAAAATTAGGCCGTTCCAGCCGCTGGGACGGATATACCAGTCGGTTATGGTGCGAAGGGAATCGACTTCCCAGTTTCCGTAGGCTATGTCAAAATCCCAGACGGGACCGAGGCGGATAACGTCCCCTTTTTGCCAAGTCAAGAAGATGCTGCGTCTAAAGGCTCCGTCCATATTCTTGGAAAGTTCCTGAATCCAGTAGTAGCGCAAGTAATCCTCAAAGTCGAGGTAGTCCGTAATTTCGCCTTTCGGATTGTCGCTTTTCAGGTAATTTTCAAATTGGCTTAGAGCTTTCTTGATGAGAGCCGTCGAGGAATCGGTCGGCTCCTTGGGCGACTTGATTTCGAATTTGGTGCCTTGTTCCGTGATGACGAAGTGTTCTCCGCCATGTTCCGTAGGGCCTCTTTCCAGCAGGAAGGAACTGTCACTTTGGGGAATGTTGACTCGGTGCTCGCCGACTTTGACCGTTTCGACCAACTGATAGACGCCTTGGTATTGCCTGTTCAGATAGAGTTCAACGAATTGGCTTCTCGGAGTGTATTCGTCGCCGAGCCAGCCTGCGAGTTTGTATGTGATAAAGTTCTTGAGGAGAGTCTTGTCGGCGGAATTGCCGACGAGTGCCCATTCCTTGTCTTTGGGCATTCCCAGAAGTTCCTGCTTTTTTTCAAATTTGATCTTGTAACCTGGCTTGGGCATTCCCCTGAAGCTTGAGTTTCCGCGGCCCCTGATGGTCAATTCAAGAACGTCACTTTCGGGTGAATTTTTGCCGTATATTTGCAATTTTGCGGGGATTTTTGTTTCTCGATCACGAATTTGCGCGAAGCCTTCAGTCTCGATGACAAACCGAGGCAAATTGGCATAAGGATATTCCGAATCGTCGCACGGCAGATAGCTGGGATCGCCCTCGGGGTCGTTCCAGACGCAGGAACTGCATAAAAAGCAAAGGATGAGAAGGGCCGACCATCGGAGCATAGGACAAATTTAGTTAGATGAAAAAAATTGGTCAGTCAATCTTTTTTAAATTTGTGAAGGTAATTTATGCGTTTGCCTGTTTTGAATCGGAAACTCTTCGGGTTTCTATTGTTCGCTCTGATGCCCCTCTCGCTGTTTGCTCGTGAGACGGTTTCTCCGGTGCGTGCCCCCGAAAGTTACGTGCTACTGGGGGGCATTGCTGAACTTCGCGATGACGTGTACAGCGGCGATATCAATATGGCGGGGGAATTTGCTCCTTGCAACTGCTTTAGCGTTTATGGCGATTTTGCCTACCGACTCGTGAGTTACGAGTGGAATACGATGGCGCACGACCAGATTCACGAAAGGGTGAATCTACAGGTGAACGGCCTCAATGAATCGTACTTAGGGGTGAAACTGATGCCCTTTTCCTTTGCGGGTGTCGATGTCAACTGGAGACTTCCGCCTCGCGAAGGTTCTCGGGTAAATCGCTTTTACCGAATCGGTGTTACCCCCTATGGCCTTTATGATGTATCCCGCAGAATGACGATTGGAGCGGCGCTGGAATACTTAACGTTCCTCGAAGAACGAAATTTTCAGCCTGGTGACGAATTAGGGCTGAAGGGTTCGTTTTCCTGGAAATTACTTTGGGACTCTGACGAATATTCTGGCTGGAAGTTGGATTACGTTATCCTGTACCGTTGGCGTATTCAAGAATCCCGAAATTTGAATTTGGACAAACCCTATCAAAAAATGGATGACCTGGAACGAGGCTTTAGGTTGCGCGTCGATGCGGCCCACTATTTCTCGATTTTCCGGAATTCCTTGGGAGCAGCCCTCTTTTACGAAATGAATCGTGGACACTTGTTCGGAATGGAAACGGGCCATACTTTAGGGATTTATGCAAAGTTCATGTTCTTATAAGGCAATCCTGATTGGTAATGGCACCATGGGGGAGCGGCACAAGCGGCTGCTCGAGGCCGATGGTGTCGAATTTATCGGTGTTGCAGACACGGCGGCAGAGGCTAGCGCCCTATTTGAACAAATCGCTGCCGGTAAGCTTACTCCGGACTTTGCTGTCATTGCGTCTCCTGCCGTAACGCACGATGAGTATGTCAAAAAGTGCATCGAAACGAATCTCCCGGTGCTTATGGAAAAGCCGGTGTCCGTGTCCGGGATGGATGCTCTTGAATATCAGAAACTTGCCCTGGAACGGGGCGCATTTGTGTTTGTGGGACATTCGGAACGTTTCAACCCGGCAATTGAAGAATTTGCAAAGACTGACTTTTGCAAGGAAATGCAGGAATACTTGAAATTCTGGTATCTCCGAAAGCAAGACGCCTCTCCGGTGAGTTTTAAGTTTACGCGAACGCACGGTTTTTCGCCGCGTAACCGCGATGTCTCCGTGGAATACGATCTGATGATCCATGACATGGACTTGCTTTGTCACTTTGTCGACAAGAACGCCTTGATGTACAAGTCGCTTCATTGTGAGGATGTATCGGATGACCGCGTCCATGCCTTCTACGACTTTGGAACGTTAAAGGCCGAATTTATAGCAGACCGAAACTCCGCCTCCGATTCCCGTACGTTAGAAATTTCGATGAACGGTCGTTCCGTTACACTGGATTTGGGTGCCTATCGCAAAGAAAGTCCTGCGTACGCCCTGCAAAAAGAACATCAGGCTTTTCTAAATTGTTTGAGCTCTTATAAGAATGCGGCACAAGATGATGTTCCCGAATGCGGTTGGTATCGTGCTTTTTACGATGCCTGCTATGCGGTCGCACTGGTTTCTTTGATTGGTGAATTGTACAAAAAAGGGTGAGCGAATGAAATTGATGCAAAATAAGTTTGTACCGGCGCTTTTTTTGTTTTGCGCTGCACATGCCCTTGCCTACATTCCTGGCGAGTCGGGCTTTGTTTCGCTCGAAAATGAACATGGGATTTGGGGAAACCCGGCAGGCCTTAACGCCTTTGATTCCAAAGGTGCGCTCGTCAGTTACGATTACGACGATGAAATCAATAATTTCCGTATTGGCGGAAATCTTGAGCACTGGGCGGCAGGCTTTGATTACACTCGGGGCCCGGACCGTTTGGATATTTCCCGCTGGAGCTTGACGCATGGAAATTCCTTGTGGAATCGGGCGATTTTTGTGGGTGAACGCGTTAACGCCGTCCGTACGTCTTATTATTCGGGGACGGAATGGAGCCTTGACTTGGGTGTCATGCTTCGGCCGCTTTCATTCATTTCGCTTGGTTACTCCTGCGACAATGTGCTTTATGCCGGCCCGCAAGCGCCCGAACGCGTGCAGAACCTGGGTGCTACCTTGCGTCTCGGCTCGCTCTTTAGCGTAAGCTACGATGTCGAAGATTTCGAAGACCACCGCTTACTTTTTGAACTGGGGCTTTACGGCGTTCGTTGGGGGTTCCGTATGCCGTTGCAGGGCGATGACGAATACCGCCTTACATTTTCCACGAATTTCGGCGGTTACAACAATGTCGCCTTGCATGTGTATGACGACATGCTGCCCAAGGGGGGTGCTTGGGGTTACCACAGTGCCCGCAATCCAAACGCTTCTCTGAGTGCGCAGATTGTCCGTGTTCCGCTAGACATGGAGGTTTCGGAAACGGAAGAGGAATTTGCTTTCTTTAGAAAGAATTCCATTTGCATCTGGCATGTCCGTAACCTGTTTGAACACATGTTGCGCGACCCGGCTTGCGGACTGATTATTTTGGATTTTTCAGGCTACAAGGGTAACATCGGCATTTCTAGTGAAATTGACCGCTACGTCAAAAAACTCAAGGCCCGTGGAAGCAAGGTGATCGCCTATATGGATGATATTCGTCCTGCGGTATTGCTTGCCTCTGCGCACGTAGACCGCATTGTGGTGGAACCCTCGGCTCACATGAATTGGCGTGGCCTTGGCGGAAACATTCTCTTCTATAAGGGCTTGTTCGATAAATTGGGCGTGAAGGTTGAATTTCTCCGTCATGGGGCTTACAAGTCCGCTGTGGAACCCTACATTGCAGATTCCATGTCGGCTGAAGCCCGCGCCAATTTCGATACGCTGTATAACGATTTGTGGTATTCCCTGCAGACTTACATTTCGATGCGTGGCGTGGGAACCAAGATGAATGCTGACCAGGCATACAAGCATTTGGATTCCTTGGCGAGTGAACCTTTGGTGACAGCTTCTGCGGCTAAGCGCGCGGGCCTTGTAGACACCTTGCTTTACCTGGATCAAGTGCCATCTTACGCATTGAAGACCTTCTTCGATATCGATTACCCGAATGCGGCGTACCGCACGTGGTATCCGACAGACAAAAAGATCTTCAACGAAAGCTGGACTCCGCGTGCAAGGATTGCGCTCCTCAATATCGATGGCACCATCGATTCCCGTATGGAACGTACGGTGTTTGAATCGCTCCGCAAATTGCCCTCCACCGGTGCCGAAGCCTTAATCGTGCGTATTTCTTCACCGGGAGGCTCCGCCATTGCTTCCGATAAAATTTGGGCCGCCCTCCGCCATGTCAGCGAACAGGGAATCCCTGTTGTCTCGAGCATCGGCTATATGGGGGCTTCGGGCGGTTACTATATCGCCTGCGCCGGTGACAAGATTCTTGCAGAACCGATGGCCATTGTAGGAAGCATTGGTATCTATGGCGGTAAAATCGATGCTTCGGGCCTAATGGAAAAGGTTGGCCTCAAGGCAGAAACTGTAAAAACACATGAGTATGCCGACGCCACCACGTTTACACGCCCCTGGACGGACAACGAAAAGGCGGCGTTGCAAGCATACATGGATGAATTCTACGAACGCTTCACGGGTGTCGTTTCTAAGGCTACGGGAATTCCGCAGGCGACCGTCGATACCGCCTACGGTGGCGGCCGCGTCATGATTGGCCTTAAGGCTCTTACGGCGGGTCTTGTTCACGGCCTCGGCGGAATTGACGATGCCATTGATATCGCAAAACAGCTTGCCGATATCGGCGAGAATACCGATGTGGATTTGCAGGTGCTGGGTTCCGGCCATTCCTTTACACTTCCGACTTCTGGTTCCAAGATGCTGTATGAACTGTCGGACTGGACCGATTACATTTATGACTTGAGCCGTCCGCAACTTTGGGCGGTCGAACCTGCGCTTTTTGAACCGGCTTTGTTAGGTATGGAATAATGCTTTATATCGTTCTGACTGTTTTAGGCTGCCTTGCCATTTCGGCGTTCTGTTCGGTAACAGAGGCGTCGTTTTATAGCATGCCGCCTGCTACTATTGAGCAACTGCAAAAACAGAAAAAGTTTACGGCACGCTATATTGTGCATGTGAAAGAAAATATCGATCGATACATTGCATCGGTGTTGGTGGTGAATACGATTGCCAATACGGTGGGTGCATCGCTTGCGACGGCGCTGGCTGTTAAAAATCTGCCACCGCTCGGGCAGGTGTCGCTCCCGATAATTCTTACCGTGCTCATTCTTCTGTTTGGCGAAATTACGCCGAAAACGCTTGGCGTCAAGCAGGCAAAAATTGTTGCCCCCTTGGTCGCAGTACCGTTCTACTACATCACGATTGTTCTTTCGTGGACAGGCATTATCTGGCTCTGTCTCACGCTCACCAAGCACTGGACCCGCGAAAAAGAAGACAAGAAAGACGTGAGTATCGATGACATCAACAGCCTGGTGAGTCTCGGGCTCCGCGAAGATGTCATTGATCGCCAGCAGTCTGTGGTTATCAAGAATATTCTCGCTCTAAAATCGGTGCCGGTGCGTAAAGTCATGACTCCGCGTCAAGTGGTGTTTTCGCTCAAGGCCGATTCTTCTATAGGCGAGACTCTTGATGAACGTGGCAACTGGCCTTTCTCTCGCGTGCCGCTTTACGAAAAAGAGAAAGACAACTGGATCGGGATTGTGCTTCGCCGCGACGCTTACAACAAGCTTGCCGAGGGTATGCGCGATGTCAAACTTCGTCAGATGATGCGCCCGCTGCAGCTCATTCCCGATAGCCTGACCTTAGACAAACTTTTGCTCCGATTCCTAAAGCAACGCGGACATATCGTGGGCGTGGTCGATGAGTGGGGCGCCATTGCTGGTATCGTCAGTCTAGAGGACGTTCTTGAAGAAATCCTCGGTCGCGAAATTGTCGATGAATATGACGAAAACGTAGACCTTCAGGAAACTGCCCGCCGCCGCTCCAAAGCCCTTGCCCGCATCCGCCAACAAAGCAAAATGCAAAAGGATGCTGAAAAATGAAAAAAGTGTCACACGAATTCGATTTGACTAACGTCAAATCTGATGTAAATATTTATCGAAAAGAAGAAAGTTTTAAAATATTGAAAGCTTGCTTTGAAGTTCATAATGAGCTGGGCAATGGCTTTCTTGAACCGGTATATCAAGAAGCTTTGGAACTGGAATTATTTAAATGCTGCAAACAAAAAAGTAGGCTTGTTGGTAAATTTTGGTGAAAAATCATTAAAATGGGAAAAAATAACAAATTTTAAAAACTAGGGAAATCGTTAGATTTCCCGAATCAGTGTGATAATAAAAAAGATTTTTATTACTTCTATATGGAAAAAGCAAAACCGAATTATTTCCCGGCTCTCGATGGCCTTCGACTCCTCGCAAGCATTAACATCGTGATGCTGCACTTGGGCTCTTCTTCGGCCCTCAATTACATGTCCGACTACAAGTGGATCATGCCTATCATTAATGCCCCGGCGTTTGCAGCCGGCATCTTCTACGTGCTCGCCGGATTCCTTTTCGCAAGCAAGTTCAGCGATCCGGAACGCCAGATTCCTGTAATCCCGTTCATGTTTGCCCGCATCTCGAAACTTTACCGCTTGCACTTCTTCATGACACTCCTCATGTTCATCGTGCTTGTCTTCAAGTTCAGCGGTTACACGCATCTGCCCGGTCTCTCTGAAATCGGTGATTGCGCCGCGGCGGGCCTTGCCAAGATGACTCACCCGTGGCGAAGCCTGTTTTTGCACCTGTCGCTTACTTGGTCCATTGTGCCCGATTTGGGCATGAAACTGAATGAACCTTCGTGGTCCCTTACCAGCTTTTTTGTGTGCTACGCGGTGACACCTTGGTTCAGCCGCTGGCTTTTCAAACAGAACGATCGTACGCTTTGGGTGCTCTTTGGAACGCTCTTTATTCCGGGTATTCTGTGGGCTACGTTCTTCGGCCTTTCTGACAATCTCTGGTTCGACAGTTACGACGCCAAGTACCGTTTCTTCCACATTTTTGCGCCAGTCCGCGTATTTGAATACCTGTTCGGCATGGTGCTCTTTAGACTCTTCAAAGAAGGCCATTTCGATTTTCTCAAGCGAAACTTTGCAAGTGGTATAGCCCAGTTTGTGATGCTTGCCGCCATTTACGGAAGCCTGTTTCTGATGCGCCCGGAACTGAATCCCGGCTTCAACTATTTCTTCCACCATTCACTCCCGATTTTGCTGTACGGCCTTTTCTTGGTCTCGCTTTTGACCGGCAAGGGCTTCATGGCTCGTTTCTTCTGTATCGGAATTGTCCGTAAAATTGGCCGCGCCTCGTTCTATCCGTACCTGATTCACTTGCCCATCATCACGATTGCGTGGGGCCTTTGCAACTTGAATCAGCCCAAGAACACCATACTGCTCTTGATTTTCATTTATACGGTCAGTACGTTGTATAGCGAGTTCAAAGTTTGGCGCCGCAAAAAGGCAAAAGCCAAGTTGGCGCAAAATTCGGCAAAGTAACCTGCTGTTAACATTGCGTCGGAACATGATTTCCCGAAAAAATTTTGGGAACATTTGGTGAACGAAAATCGCGCTTTGCAGTGTGAACGAAATCACTATATTCCTAGAAATTTACCAAAAAACGCCACTTTTGCAACTGAATTATTACAATCCAGACCTTACCGCTTTGGAGGTTCTATTTTATATTTACAAACGGGTGTAAAGTCATTAACAAGGAAAATCTATGAAGAACATTTTCAAATTCGCAATCGGCGCACTTGCCTTTACGGCTGCCGCTGCCTATGCGGGACAGTACCCGTTCCCGCAGAACATGAAACATCCGCACGGCACGACTATCGAGTATGCCGATACGGATATGATCAAGGCTCACTATAACCAGTGGAAGGGTGCTTGGTACAATCCCAGCAATGGTTGGATTTATGCACCGGAAGGTACTGGTTCCACCGTTTCTGAAGCTATTGCTTACGGTATGTTGATTACCGTCTACATGGACGATGAATCAATGTTCAAAAAGATTTATGGCGTCTGGACATCCAACGGCGGCAATGGCGGTGGTATGAACTGGCGCATCGGTGATGGTGGCGGTACCGGTTCCGCAACTGACGCAGACGTTGACGCTGCTCTTGCTCTCGTAATGGCTTCTAAGCAGTGGAATAATGATAATTACCTGAGCGATGCCAAGAAGATTATCTCTTGGATTGGCACCAACGATATTAACGGTGGCCACGTTAAGCCGGGTAATCAGTGGAACGATGCTTTCAACCCGAGCTATGGTACGCTCGCTAACTTTGAACTCTTCAAGTCTGTTGACGCTTCTGGTCCGTGGTCCAACGTGCTTTCTACCACTGCTTCTGACTTGAAGGCTTGCCAGAATGCCTCTACGGGTCTTGTCCCGGACTGGTGCGACTGGAGCTCTCATCAACCGACCAAGACTTCTGCCTCTGTGGCTCAGTCTGAAAATGCAGGCTTCTTCGATGACGCAGCCCGTACTCCGTGGCGTATGGCTTGGGCCTACTACTGGTATGGCAATTCCGATGCAAAGGCCTTTAACAAGAAGGTCTCTGATTGGCTTATCCCGACTACCCACACTGCTAGTGGCGTGAACTCCGGCTATTATGTTGATGGTCAGCCGGAACTCTCTACCAAGCGTCGTTTTGTTTCTTCTACCTTCTCTGGCGGTCTCGGCCTCGCAACTTCTTCTGTTGATGGTGATGACGCTAAGGCTTACCTCGGCACGACCTATAAGGCTCTTTCCACACTTACTAGCTGCAAACAGGCTCAAAATTGTGGTGAAGGCTCTAATCCGGGTGAAAAGTACTATCCCGCTACTTTGAACCTCCTTTACCTCCTCCTCATGACCGGTAACATGCCGAACCTCTATGATATTTCCAAGTTCACCAAGTTCACTCCGGATCCGAGCAAGGCTCCGTCCGTTTCTGAAATCGGTGGTACTCAGATGCAGCCCAAGGATACGACTGTTGGTCTTTCTGGCTTCTGGAACTGGGGTGCATACCATGACAAGCTCAATATCGGTACCAAGATGGTTCCGGATTCTGGTTCTTCTCCGCTCTTCCTCAAGGAAGATGGTCAGATCTATGCTGAAGCATCCATGGAAATCGGCCCGGAACCGGAATGGACTAAGGAAAAGGCTGAAGCAGGCCTCCTCAAGTATCCGTCTGCCGGTATCGCCATGTCCTTCCTCGCTAACGACAAGAAGGGCGTGAACTTCAATACTCTCGGTATTAAGGCTGTTCGTGTGACCATGAAGGCATCTGGTCCGATTCGTATGGCTATCCTTAACGAATTCACTGCCGAAGCTGGTGCTGAACCGGGTGTTTTCGTCCCGACGAGTTCTGAATACAAGGCTACGACTTATGACATGACTCCGTATGATCTGGGTGTCAAGGGCTTCGATGACGATAACTTTGGTGGCCTTATGAGCTGGGTTGACAAGAATGAAGCTCCGGAAGGCTCTCAGATCGTTACCGCTGTGACTGGCTTCAAGTGGGAAGTTAAGGACGCTAAGGGCGGTATCGGTGAACTCTCCATCAAGTCTATCGAATTCCTCGATGGAAGCGGCAATGTGATTGATCCGGCCAAGATTACTGGTATCGAAATCAGGACTGGCATCAACGCTGTTGCTACGGCTCCGGCTGCAACCAAGCTCACTGTCTCTGGCATGAATATCTCTGCCGGTGCAGAAAAGATTGCTGTGTACAGCCTGCAGGGTAAGCTGGTTGCCGCTGGCAAGGCTTCCGTGACTGTTCCGAGCAAGGGTATCTACCTGGTTCGCGTGAACGGCAAGCTCTCTAAGGTGAACGTCAAGTAATCCTGCTGAATAGCGAAAGACTATAAGCGAAGGTCCTCGGCAATGCCGAGGACCTTTTGCTTTTTAATGTTATTCCGGGCTTGCCCCGGAATCGGCTTTTCAAGCTAATTACATCTCCTCCAATTCCTTGCCCTTCGTTTCCTTGATGAACTTCGCTACGAAGAAGATACTGAAGATGGCGCAGAACGAATAGATGGCGTAAGTCGGTCCAACACCAATACCATCTTTGCCGGTAAGCACCGGGAAAGTCCAGGTGACCACGAAGTTCGCGAACCACTGGGCGAGTCCGCAAATGGCAATCGCGATGGTACGGATGCGGTTGTTGAACATTTCGCCGAGCATCACCCACATGACCGGTCCCCACGTTGCGGCGAAGAAGGTGATGTAGAGGTTCGCTGCAATCAGGGCGATGATGGCGGCATGTCCCGGGAGGCTTCCGCTTTCGCCCGCACTCATGAAGCAGAGCGTAAGTGTGCTCAAGGTGACTGCCATGCCGATACTACCAATCAACAAGAGCGGTTTTCGGCCAATCTTGTCAATGAGCATAATTGCGACCACGGTCATCACCAGGTTCACTCCGCTCGAAATCACGCTCGTGAGGAAAGCGTCGCTTTCACCGAAGCCCACACTCTGCCAAAGCATGGTGCCATAATAGAAGATGACGTTAATACCCACCAGCTGCTGCAAAATGGCGAGGCCGAGGCCAGCCCACAGAACCGGCGAAACCTTTTCCTTGCCGTCAATAATTTCGAGCATGTCGGTAAATTTGGCGGGTTTCTTGTTTTTAAAGGTGGACTGAATCGTTTCGACTTCTTTGTCGATGCCTTCGGGGTTGATCATGGCGAGTACTTTCTTGGCCTGATCTAGGTATCCCTTGCGGACAAGGTAACGCGGCGATTCCGGAAGTTTCCAGGCGGCATAACCGTAAATCACGGCCGGAATGACTTCGACCCAGAACATCACCTGCCAGGCCTTGATGTTGCCGAACATGGGAGCGTTGGCAGAACCCGCGATGCGCACGATCAGGTAGTTCGACAGCAGCGCCACGAAGATACCGATCACGATGGCGAACTGCTGCATCGAACCAAGACGCCCACGCAAATGGGCGGGCGCCGTTTCGGCGATGTAAATCGGGGCGATAATGGATGCCATGCCGATGCCGAGGCCGCCGATGACGCGCCACATGATAAAGTCAGGAATGCCGAAGGGAATGCCCGAACCGATGGCGCTTAAAACGAAAAGATCCGATGCGAAAAGCATGCAACGCACTCGGCCTAAGGCGTCTGCGATTTTACCTGCAAAAAATGCACCGATGGCAGCGCCAATCAGTGCGAGCGAAACGGACCAGGCAAGTTCATAGTCTGTCGCGTGAAAGTGTGCTTTTAGGGCTCCGTTCGCGCCGTTAATCACGGACGAGTCGAAACCGAAGAGGAACCCGCCGATTGCGGCGGATAGGGTAATTAGCACGATGTGCCTGAGATTGGAATTTGTATTTGTCATAACTATTACCGTTAAGGGTGGTTATTGATAATCAATATATTTGTTTATGCGCAAAAATGCCATATTGGATAACCAAAATAAAAGGAATTTCTTATTCCAACTTGGAATATTCCGAATTAGAGGACTTGATTAAATTTCTATATTTACCGCCGAAAATTTAGTGCCCGCAGCGCTGTGCTGCGGGGTTTGAGGTAACCCATGTTTCGTGAAGTAAAGAAAGAAGAGACCTTCCCGCAGATCGAAGAGCGCGTGCTCGCCCTGTGGGATAAGGATGAATCGTTCAAGAAGTCGCTGGACTCCCGTCCGGAAACTGAACCGTACACTTTCTACGATGGCCCTCCGTTTGCAACGGGTCTTCCGCACTACGGTCACTTGCTTGCCGGTACCATCAAGGATATCGTTCCGCGTTACTGGACCATGAAGGGCAAGAAGGTTCCCCGCGGTTTCGGTTGGGACTGCCACGGCCTTCCGATTGAATCTCTCGTTCAGAACGAACTCGGTCTCGCGGGCGTTGCCGAAATCCAGAAGCTCGGTGTCGATAAGTTCAACGAAACCTGCCGCGGCAAGGTGCTCAAGTACACCAGCGAATGGAAGAAGACCGTTCGCCGCATGGGCCGCTGGGTCGACTTCGACAAGGGCTACAAGACCATGGACAAGAACTTCATGGAATCTGTGTGGTGGGTGTTCAAGCAGTGCTTCGACAAGGGCCTCATCTACCAGGGCTACCGCATCCAGCCGTACAGCCCGGCTCTCGCGACCCCGCTTTCGAACTTCGAAACGAACCAGGGCTATAAGGACCGTCAGGACCCGTCCCTCACGCTGATTTTCCCGATCAACTCGAACGAGCCCAAGTTCAAGGACACGAGCATCCTCGTGTGGACGACGACCCCGTGGACGCTGTACTCTAACTTCTGCATCGTTGTGGGCCCGGACATGGACTACAACCTGGTGGAGCAGGATGGCAAGAAGTACTGGATTGCCGCAAGCCGCACCGCCGCCTACTTCAAGAACCCGAACATCGTGGATACCTGCAAGGGTTCCGAACTCGTGGGCAAGGACTACGAGCCGCTCTCCCGCATTTCCGATGCGTTCGTGACGCCGGACCAGCTGTCCCGCCACTACAAGATTTACCCCGCCGACTACGTGAGTACCGAAGACGGTACCGGCGCCGTGCATACCGCTCCTTCCTTCGGTGAAGAAGACTTCCAGAAGGGTGCTGAACTCGACCTCGGCCTTTTCGACCCGCTGGATACCGAAGGCAAGTTCACCGACAAGGTCCCGATGTGGAAGGGCCTGGGTGCCAAGGAAGCCGACAAGGAAATAATCCGCTACTTCAAGGAACAGGGCCGCGTGTTCAAGCAGGACGTGATTGTCCATAGCTACCCGCACTGCTGGCGTACCGGTGTTCCTCTGATTTACCGCGCCCTCAAGACTTGGTTCTTGAAGATTGACGCCCCTGTCACGAGCAAGGATGGCGTGACCAAGACTTTGAAGGAATGGATGGTCGAAAACAACCAGACCGTGAACTGGGTTCCGGACCACATCAAGAACGGACGCTTTGGCAAGTGGCTCGAAGGCGCCCGCGACTGGAACCTTTCCCGTAACCGTTTCTGGGGTACGCCGATTCCGGTGTGGCTCTCTGACGACGGCGACATGATTGCCGTGGGCAGCATCGAAGAACTGCAGCAACTCACCGGCGTGAAGCTCGACGACCTGCACAAGCACTTCGTGGACAAGCTTACGATTGAAAAGAACGGCAAGGTTTACCGCCGCACGCCTGAAGTGTTCGACTGCTGGTTTGAATCCGGTTCCATGCCGTATGCCAGCCGCCATTATCCGTTCGAAAACAAGGAACTGGTGGAACGCAGCTTCCCGGCAGACTTCATCGCCGAAGGCCTCGACCAGACCCGCGGTTGGTTCTACACGCTGACCGTGCTTTCGAACGCTCTGTTCCAGAAGCCCGCATTCAAGAACGTGATTGTGAATGGTATTATCTTGGCCGAAGACGGTTCCAAGATGAGTAAGTCCAAGCGCAACTATCCGGACCCCAACGATCTCATCGAACGCACGGGTGCCGACGCCATTCGCTTGTTTATGATCAACTCCGCCGCTTTGAAGGCTGAAGACCTCCGCTTCAGTGAAGAAGGTGTGAAGGGCATCGTGAAGCAGGTGATGTTGCCGCTTTGGAATGCTGTGGCATTCTTTGTGTCTAACCACAACGCTGACGCCGCTAAGGGCCAGCTCACATGGAAGCCGGGTCAAGAAGTCAAGAGCGACAATGAACTTGACCGCTGGATGCTTGCAACGCTGCAAGATTTGGCCGCCAAGGTCGAAGTGGAAATGAAGGCTTACCGCCTGTACAACGTGGTGCCCGCCGTGATTGCCGCGGTGGATGACCTCACGAACTGGTACGTGCGCCGCAGTCGTCGCCGCTTCTGGAAGTCCGAAAACGATGGCGACAAGAACGCCGCCTACGCCACCATGTACAAGGTGCTCGTAGACTTCTCCAAGATTCTCGCTCCGTTCCTCCCGCTCCTCGCCGAAGAAATCTACCAGATTCTCGTTCGCGAAGTGGATGCCAATGCTCCGGTGAGCGTGCACCTCTGCGAATTCCCGAGCGCCGACAAGTCCCTGATGGACGAAAAGCTCGTGGAACGCATCGCCATGGTGCGTGGCATGGTCGAAATGGGCCGTGTGATTCGCGCTACGAACAACGTAAAAAATCGTATGCCGATTGCAAGCATGACGGTTGTTGCTCACGGTAACGAAGAAAAGAACGTCGCCGAGAGCATGAAGGACTTGATCCTCGAAGAACTCAACGTTCGTGAAATGAAGTTCTTGGAAGATGAGACGAAGCTCGTGAAGCTTTCTGCTAAGCCGAACTTCCTCGCTATTAAGGCAAAGGGTCCGGATTACGCGAAGAACATGAAGGTGATTTCTGCCAAGCTGAACAGCCTCTCGGTTGATGAAATCAAGGCTCTGCAGAATGGGGAGACGATTAAGTTCGAATTCGGTGAAGTCGGAGCCGACTGCTTGATGCTCAACCGCATCGTGGCCGACGGCATGGCCGTGGAAGCCAACCAGCACTTCACCGTGGCTCTGGACTTGAAGATTACGGACGAACTCCGCCGCGCCTGCGTGGCCCGCGAACTCGTGAACCGCATCCAGAACCGCCGTAAGGACCAGAACTACGCCATCACCGACAAGATCGAAGTGACGCTGTTCTCTGCAAGCGACGTATTCAAGCAAGCAGTCGCGGAGAACGAAGCTTACATTGCCGGAGAGACGCAGGCCGTGAAGATTGCCTGGGCTGCCGCCGCCGATGGCCTCGAAGCCAACGACGCCGACGGCGAAGCATTCTCGTTTACGACTGTTAAAGCCTAGCAAGGCGAGAGTCGCGACCGTGCTTGCACGGGCATGACCGAGCCGCTGGGGCTTGGATGCGAAGCATCAACGCGTAAGGAAAATACTTAAAAACTCTAAAAACGCTCTTTCCTTGCGAAAGGGCGCTTTCTTTATTATACGGAAAATTCCGCTTTAAGGTGGAATCTATTTATTATCGCAGAATGTAGAACCCGGGGCTTGTGCGGGTGTGCGTGACGTTTCGGCCCTTGGTGTCGAAGCGGCTTGTGGTTCCGTATTGGGGCGCGGGTCGAATCGTGGCTTTGGGCCTGATGCCGTCAACGACGGTCGGCGTTGACGTAGTGAGCAGTACTGCGGTAATTGACTTTGCGGGGAGCTTGAGCGCAACCTTGTTGCCGGTGGCTGTCGCGGTTCCTGCCTGTAGCGCGTTTTCCGTATGCGAAACGAACGTTTCGCCTTGGAGATTTTGCAAGGAGAGCGTTTTGACAGTCCCGTCGGAGGCGAAGTTTGCGAGACTGAGGTTCACGTCTTGGGCGTCTTTTTCGGTGCGGTTCACGAAGATGACCGTAAGCGAGTCGCCCTTGTTGCTGATGGAACTGTATGCGGACACCAGCGAGTCGTTGCTGGAGGTGGACTGCACACGATTCGGGTGGCCGTAGCGGCTGAACAGGTGCACCGTTTCGTACATGCCGTCGCCCCAGGTCCACGGGGTGAAAATCTCGACACCGTTGTCCTGCATGGTTCCGAGGAAAGACGCATAGATGAGCGCTGTCACCATAGGATCAGAATCGTTCAGGTCGGTTTCGGTAATGCCGAGCGTAATGCCGTGATCCTTGCCGAAATATTTTTCGAGCCAGTCGTTGATACGCTTGAAGATGTATTCCTTTTGGTTGTCGTTGTCCCAGCCTCCGTTCACCATCTTGATCCCGTTTGCTCCGGGATAGTTATAGGTGGTGTCGAATAGAACTCGATGCCAGTTCACGCGCGATTCGTAATCTTTTTCACTCGGATACCAGTGAATGTCGAAAACATCGAGAAGACGTGTGCCAGAGGACTTTTGCGCCTCGGCAACTTTCATGATGAAGTATTCTAGCCAGCAGTAATCGCGATCGGGGCCTTTGGGTCTATCCTGTTTGTTGTACGAGGACACGGAGCACCAGAACCATTCGTTTGCGACCACCGGGCCGGTGAGCTTGATGTCGCCCCAGGCGGCGCGGGCCTTCTTGGCGACATCGATGTAGCGTTCAACGAGAAAGTCTCCCGTGACAGGCAAATCCAGGTCGGAATGCGTGCCGCGCCAGATTTCCATTTCGTTGTCCATGCTCCAGTACTTGAAACGGCTCATGTCGAACTTAAGTTCGTCTTTCCAGTGTGGGATAATCGCGACGGTCGAGTCGGCTGGCCATTCCATGTTGTAGAGCGAGGCGTCGCCCGCCTTGATGAGTGTTTCGCCATCGTCGGAAACTTCGCCGCTGCCCGCGAGGTCGAATGTCTGCGACGGATAAGAGCCGTGTTCCTGATACCAGTTCCAGTCGGGGAAATTGTATTCGGTGCTGCTTGCTGCATAGCCCGTGAGCTGGAAGGCGTACATCGCGTCGACACCCGGCATCTTGTCGAGAACCTTTTGCGCGGTAATCGCCCAATCGTGCGAGTAGACGTTGTTGAACCAGTCCGGGTGAACCGTCATTTTGCGACGCCAGTTGTAGCGGGTGGCGTTGTTGCCGTTGTTCGCGCGTAAAAAGTGAATGCCCGCATCGAGCATCTGGTTGATGAATGTGGATTCGTCTGCGGTGACTTCGGTGTTGCCGTCGCTGATTTTGTCGATGTTTCGCCCGTAAAGGTACGGCGAAATCTTCTTGATGCCTTTTTGCGCGTCAACGGTGATGTTGATGGCTGCGGTGGACAATGTTGCAGCGCTTGCGATGAGCACGGTGGCAAGGCCTGCCTTCGTGGAGACCGCGGTCAGAATACTTTTCATAAAACACCCTTTTAAAAACAACCTGTCTTTAAAATAATCTCTTTTTAGAAAAAACGGTTATGAGGCTAGGGGAACGCAACAGCACCAAGTAATCTTACAAAAAACTTGCAAACTTTGAGGGTGTGCGAAAAAACACTCTTTTTGCTAGAAAATTTACAAAAAAATGGCGATTTTTTGAATATTTCGCCAATTTTGTAAAATTTTTGAGCGTTTTGTAAAAAAATAAGTTATTTTAGAATATGCCTGTCGGAAACGCCTGCAGTCGGACGCCCGCAGTACTTTGTTCTATTTTTATGGAAAGTTGTGTAAGGTAGGTATATGGTGTTTGCAAAGCGAACAGCTTGTTATGCTAAGGCGGGTTACACCCTAGTCGAAGTCCTGGTGGTTGTCTCTATCATGGGCGTTCTCTCGGCAATGGGTGTCGCGGGTCTGCAGCGAGCTGTTGCGAATGCCCGCGTGAAAGATGCTGCAATTAACACTGCTGCTTTTGTAGAAAGGGTAGCGAATAGGGCTAGTCAGCTTTCGGCTGTGCTTTGTTTGAGGGTGGCTCCGGGAAATGATCAAAAACTATATGTAGTTCGCGACGACGATGACGAGACGTGTTCTTCCCCTAAAGGTGGTATTGTTGATTCTCTTGAACTTGATGCGCCCTGCAAATACATAAGTATGGCTACTTGTGGCGTAGTGGATGTGAATTGGTTTAGTAGATCTTATTCGGCGGATAAATCGTTTAAACCGCGTGTGGGTCTTTCGGCAACGCCTCCACAAGGGGGAATTTGCATCCAGTATGGTACAGATGAGGTTTTTGGAGCGGTACTCAAAGAAAGAACCGTGAATCGTGTCAAGCCCATGTGGAAGGTGGGTAATGATCCGACGAATGGTGGTTGGTCTTCATGGACAGAATTGTAGGTGTAGGTGGTGTTATGGGAAAGTTCTTAAAAAATAAGCAAGGCTTTGGCATTGTAGAAGCGCTGATAGCTGCTGCTGTACTTGGTTTTATGTACATGGCTATTCTCAACCTGCAGGGTGGAAATCATGATGCTCTGTTGCGTATCCGTGGACGTGATGGTGCTACGGAGGTTGCTCAGAATTTGATTGATTCTTTGGGCGCTTTGGGAATTGCTAGTCTGTCGGATGATAAATTGATGGGTGCTGATGGCTCTTTGCATCCGATAGAAGTTCATAATATTGTTCGAGAATGGAAGGGACAACCTGGTACCGTCACGAATACTATGAAAGTAGTTTATGACGCTGAAATTACGGTGTCTCCGGATGCAGAATATACTGCTAAAACGTCTTCGCTTCTTTTGGGTACGGATAGCACAGAACATGTATATGCGAAAAGACTTGATGTTAAAGTGAGTTGGCATTTCAAAAGTTCTATACAATCTATTACGGTCTCGGGGGTCATCCGATGAAGTTCTCTAAGGCTGGTTTTACACTTATGGAACTCCTTGTCTACATGGCTATTGTAGGCATTATCGTTGTAATTGCAGGAGAGGCTTTCAGTAATTCGACCAAGTTCCGTATTCGCACCGATAATATGATTCGTGCTACACAGGAAGCGGAAAATGTAGGCATGCTGTTAAGAGAGGATGTCGCACAGATGGGTGCGAAAAGTTCTATGGATGCAAATGTTGCTGATGCAAACGATTTGTTTAATACAGCTCATATTTCTGAAGTATATATGGATCCTGCGAATGCTGTTGATGACAACAAGGATTCGTCGTCCTTTAAGCTTGTGTACTCTAGTGCGGCGGCAACAGCAAAATTAGATAGCTTGGTTCTCCGTCGTATGCGGTATAACGATAACGGAGTTTTTCAAGCCGTTGAAGAAGTCTCGTGGTTCTTGGATGTAGTTGGTGGCGACACTGTTCTAAAAAGGCAATGCGTTATTATAAGCAAGGCTTCCACAACTGTGGACGATGCTCCCTGTGCTCCTCAAGGAACGAACGGGGCTGGATTGGATTCGTATGCGGTTTTGATGGCGACAGGCGTGACTGATTTTAGAGTGTTGCCAGGTCTTCCGTTAATTAGGAGTAACGCGGCTTCATTAGATTATCAAAAAGAACAAATTTTCCCGCCAGGAGATGGTGACCAATTCAAATTTTTCTCCAGATATGCAGAAGGAAACTTTACGCAGATTGATGTTTCAAGTGGCGGAACATTTGTTACTTTGAGTGGTTTTCACACGAATTACAATATGGCTACAGGCGCGATTTTGGAATCAGACAAAACCAGTCAGCAGGTAATTGCGCTGGCAAATACTGATGAAGTAAGCGATTCATGGTCGGCGCTCTGCTCGAATGAAGGAAATAATTTTACGTTCTATCCGCATGAAGAATATGAGGTGTCGTTTAAAATTCCGTATACCCAAACGGCTAATGACGGATCTCCTGCGAAAATGCAGATGTTTGTGCCTGGCCGAGACCATATGCAGGTTGGCTTCATTAACCTGGCAGGACAGAAACCGGCTGGTATGAGTGACTTTATGTTCTATCCGCCGACGGCAACGGATGCGAATAATATTGATCGTACCATGCGATTTACGGTTCCTGATACCGTGAAAAAAGTTTGTCTCGCATTTACTTTTGCGATTTATTCTCCGGTTGTTGCTGGCGGAAAATTGACTATATCGAATCTTCGTTTGAAAAGAATTCCGACTTCCAATTACAAATTTGATGAGACTGTGCATAATGTTCCTATCAAGGACAAAAAGAACGTGAAAGCGTTGAGGTTGATTTTGACCGTTAAACGAGGCGTGAAAAATGGCGGTAGTGGTGAAACTGGTAATGTAGATATCGTCATACCGATTCCTAGTAATGGTCCCAGAGATTAAGGCAAGGAGATTCCTATGCGCACGAGTTTAAATCTTAATAAGTCCGGTGTATCTTTGATCGCCGTACTTTTGTTTATGCTGATTGCAACTATTGCTGCTACTGCTACCTGGAAATGGCTTTCTAGTGAGGGCTTTTCTAGTGCAAGTCGTATGCAAAAACGAGAAGCGTTCCAAAGTGCTGACGCAGGTATTAGCGCCACAAGAGCCTGGATGACTTTCCATGCGAATGATGTTGGCGCTCTTATTAAACAGTATCAAGATGGCCATAATCAGCCCATACGAATTGATAATCAGCTGGCTGAACTTAAATCCGCTAAACAGAACTATTCTGTTTGGCTTACGGGTGTAGATACACAGAACCCAACCTATAAGCTGAAAATTATTTCTAAAGGTGTGTCAAGGGATCATTCTGCTGAACATACGGAAATCGCCATTTTGAAAGTAGATGGCTTGTATAAGGTTAATATTCCTGCAAGTAAGAAAAAGGCCCATTCCGATTTTGACTACGCTTATTTTGGAAGTTCCGTGGAAAATAGCGGTGATATGAATCCGACTTCAATGTTGGTGAATGGAAACTGGAATGGAAACCCCAATACGGTGTCGAGAAATTTCGTTGTCACTGGTAATGCGGAATTGTCCGGTAATAATATTCATGTTGGTCATAATGCTTGTATTGGCGGAAATCTTTACCCGAATAACGGTTTTACGGGTGAGAATCTTAATGTCAAAGGCGATGTTTACAGTTTGACGATGCAAATTTCCGGAAACGCTTATTTTGAAGGCTCCGTCAGAATGGGCTCTCAGGCGCAACCTGGTTTTAATGTCGGGGGAAATGTATTCCTTAAAGATACCATGTTTACGAGCCAAAATGAATTCGCTCCGACGATTCATGGAAATTTCTGCTTAGATGAAAAGGCTTTGCTGTTCTCGGTGGGGACAAATAATTCTTTTATTGTAGAAGGGGATACTTGGCTTCCGGGCCCCTATAATGTGGTCTTTGGCTCAAAAGATCCTGGTGTAGGTGGCTACTCTGTTGAGGATGCTGCAAGTATTGATACGAGATATTCGAAAATCAGCTTTGCAGATGTCTATGCGAAGTATGGACATCCTTTTAGCGATTATGAATCTTTGCGTGAAAATACGACTTTTGCACAAAGTACAAGCACGAATAAAAAATGTGACCATGCGGTCCGTGTTTATGGAACAACAATCTATTGTGCTGAGCAGAAACCAGGATTGATGATGGGAGGTGGCTACGAAAGTAAATGGAAAACTTGGGAGGCGGATGAATATACTCCATATAAATGGGCCCGTACAAGTGCCGCTGATAAATATTACTTGTTCTATACGGAACCAGGTGTCGATGATGTTCAGTACAAGAGCTATGTGAGAAACGATTTGTATGTCCCGCAGTCAATGGGTTGGCCGACTCCCTCTACGGTGTGGGGGTATTATGTAGGCGGACAAAAATTTTATTATCAGCGCCTGGAAACGGGTCCTGCTGGTCCTATGGGTCCTATTGGTCCTATGGGTCCTATTGGTCCTGTTGGCCCTGCCGGAGCTAAAGTGGAACTGCATCCGGAATATAGTTATTATCATTTTAATTGTAATGGTGCAAACTGTGACTATGAAAAGAAGGCTTTTACGGGCTCTCCGTATTGCAGTAGAGATGCTATTGGTAGTGGAAATGATTATCGGCCGTTCTGCTCGGTTCCATCATGGTTCCAGGTAACAGGCTCGTTCCATAATACGGATCCTACCGATCTTAACTGTGGCGTTGCAATCAAGGATACTTGCGACGAACTTTTGGGACCTGTTCAGCCTGGTTGCGATGGTGCTAAATATAAAGTAGACGATATGTTGGATAATGCATATGATGTGTTCAAGTCCTATGCAAATGAAGGCTGTTCTGCAGGTATTACGGAATGGACTGATGATATTGTTGAAAAACTAAATAATTGCTATGACTCTGAGTCTAGTGTTAAATTTAATGATTACCTGGTGGTAAGCGTAAGCGCATCTTCAATGAAGAATCCTACAGGAACGTTGGATGGTAAGTTCGTGATTATTTTTGAAAATAATCCAGGACAGAATGCCTTCCCGCCGACAACAGAAGATTCTTATGTGTTCCTTTATCTGAGAAAAGGCTCTACAGGTGAATTACAGCCGAAGGGTGCGGGCATTTATAATTACTTTATTTATACCGATGCGAATGTTTCTAAAATTTTGTTTAACAATACCGCAGATTTGCATGGCTCTGTATATGCTAGAGCTGAAAATTGTGCGAAAGTTAATAATTTGACGATTTCGAAAATCACGACCAACCAAGAATTGTTGAGTGATTTGCTTGAAAATGGAATTCTTTGCCCCAGTGGTCAAAGTGATTGTGGAACGGTTTTGCCTACGACAGATCCAGGCTCGTCTTCGTCGGTAACAAGTGGTTCGAGTGAAGTTTCTATTGCGGGATCGACGGATGTCTATTATATAGCAGGTGCCCCGCAGCTGAAAGTTTCTTTGGAATCTCAGTACAAAAATCGTGAAATGAAAACAGTTCCGCAGAACCCGGATGTGTTAAAGCCTTCTTTTATCGTGCTACCTCGTGTTGTATATATGACAAAGGATGCCAAGGGTAGCTTGCAGGATTATTATGGTATAATTCCGTTGAATAGTAAATCCAATGTGACGGGGGCCTCCGTTACATGTAATGAAAGTACGATAAAAACATCTGGACCTCTTTACGAAGCGGGATCTCCTATTAGAGAAGGTTATTTTAGGTGTAATGTGACCGCTTCGATTGGGGATGAAACGGATGATGTTCCGTTCTATGTGGTGGTTAAGGGTACTTTGCAAAATACAACCGAAGTGGGTTTTGTTGAGACCTCTGTCGAATTAGGAAACGGTGCGACGACGACTCCGAAACTTCGCTTTATGAATGGAACTCCCACGCAAGATTATACAATCAATATTACCGTTACGCCAGCGGATCATCCGGGATGGGTAATTACTGAAATTGCAGGAGAAGGCGAATGCCATCCAAATGCTTCTGGAACATGCCAGGTGGTCGTGCATGCCGGACAACAGGATAAGAGCCTTTTCACTGTTAGAAATGATGGCGTTTCTTCTGGAACGTTAAGATTGCAGATTACTGGTGGCGAGGGCTATCTTCCTGCAAATGGAAGCAATACGGAATTGATATTTGTTTCGTCCTCGGTGAATGTTCAATTGGGTTCCTTGGCGGAATATTGTAACATTTATTCTTGTAGTGAAGAATTGCAAGAAAAGGCCAATACAAATGTGGTGCCTAATTGCGTTTCGAATGCAACTTGGGTGAATATCAATACGACAAGTTCTGATGGTTGTAGAACGCTTGATCCGAACCATTTGTGGAGTTGTGCTATTGATGGCAATATTCATTTGACTGCGGGCTCGGTAGACGCCACTAAATGTGAAGTGGTTATTCCTGAAGAACATAACAGTTATTCGGCGCCATTGAATGCCGCTACAGGGTATAAGTTGTATGCAGGATTGAAAGCCAAACCTATGACTCTTCAATACGGCTTTTCTGGAGTGGCGGAAAATGTTTCTGAAATGGAAATAGAAGTTGAAGTCCAGGATTTGAATGGCCAGGTCCGTAATGGCCTCTGCCAGTATTCGAACCGGCCCGAAGGTGGACTTTGCTCCATTACGGTTTATCAGGGCTCAAGGATCATTATGACTGTTCCTGGAACGCCGTCTGATTTTAAACGCTGGTCTTGTGATGCTGGTGAATGTGGCTTTATCACCAATGCGGATAATCCGTCTATATCATTTACGGCTGCGGGTCCGGCAACAATTTACGCTCACTTTAATCAGACTGATTCTCACTGCTTCTTTGATCAATTCAAGGTGGGCAATCTGCAGTGCAACACGGGAGAAAATGTGACTAATGAGGCATATTGCATCTGCTCTGTTGCTGGAGAATGTGGGTCGAATGTAAAGTGGAACCTTGTTGAAGGCAACGTCAGCGACTTGGAACTCGATGCAAGTGCGGACAAGGTCAGAATCAAGAGATCTGTTGCAAGAAATAAAAAGGAATCTGAAATTCCAAAGGTGACTGTCATGAGCACAGTTGTTGGCGGGTTGTATGGTACTTTAAAGGCGCAATTCAAGATTCCGAAGATTGATTCTCGAAATAACAATATCGCTCGTACTGCGGCTGAAAATACGGGATTCCTTTTGAGGTCTACGCTTACGGCATCTTCATATTTGTTTGTAAATGTCTATCTGAATGAATATAATGGTATTGTGGCAAGGGTGTGCCTTAATGGTACGTCGTGTATGGAATCGCCCTTGTATGATAATGGAACGGCTGCCTATACTACAGACGGTTCTATTGTATTGCTTACGGCAACCTTGAGTGGGTACCTCACTCATGACGATGTGTTGACGGTGTCTATCATTCCTAGCACTTGGAGCGATCGTACCTATTCGGCGACTTTTGCCTTGAAGAATGATAACATTGCAGGCGTCGAAAATCTGCGGAACGAAGCCGCCAACCAGTCTATTGGTTATCGTTTGAGCGATCCGAATGTTGACCTGTACGGTATCGGTTGGCATAGTGAAGATTTCGATGAGGACTGTTGGGAATCGTTCCCAAGCGTAAAATGTTCCTTTAAGGGCGCCTATGCGGGTGGCGTTGTCCCGGCAAAAACTAAAGTCCTTCCTTGGGTGGGACTTTCGGCTTGGTTTAATAAAGGATATGATTGCGCGCCTCATTATTATTACAATGGTAATGATGCTGGTACTACCTGTTCTTCGTCTAGAGATTCGGACGGCTTTGGAGAGTGTTCCAGTTATTATAAATTTGATGATACTCCGGGCGGTCCCCATGGCTCTGGAAATAAAATCGCTAAGGCGGCTGTACAAGGATGTGGATACACCTCTGAAGAAGAACGGCAATGGGCAAGTTCCTCGGCGGAATGCGGTGAGTTTTGGGTCGGTGATTTAAATCTTTGTACGACGTCGCCTACATTTGATAAACTTAATGCAGACAATGGGTATTGGTATCCGAATGGGATGGGTGCGTCATTGGTTAACTTACGTGGTGCTACCTTAAAAATTGAGTTGGATAATCATAACGCAGATGAAATTGAAATTTCGCTGTTTAGCCGGTCCCCTGAAACGGATTATACTTATGGTACTGATGCGGTTTATAGCAAGTCCTTTAAGACGAATGCTAACGGCGTGATATCTATTGCCGTGTCTGAGTTCTCGGATGAAGTAGGCTTTGACCCGGAACACGTAGGCGGCATTTATGTGCAAAACCTTACTTTGGGAAGCCGTGCTGAAGTTGTTAGCATCATGTCTTCTTGCCCGAATGTTCTTGGCTTCGTTGGCTGTTATGCGAATTATAACATGACTAATGGGTCGTGGAATGTGCAGGGCCAAATTAATAATTCTGCACGTGCAGGGCGAATATTGGTATCTCCTAGTACAAACGCAACCGCGACTATGGATGGTTTGACGGATGAATGCGTTAAAGATGGAGAAACGGATGCGTGTAACATTTCAAATGCGAATGGTGGCTCGTCGGTTGTATTCAACTTGGCGGATAATCCGTTCGAAAATAATGTTGGATTGTCCTATCAATTCAAATTGGAAATGTGGTCGAATGATCAAACGCCGGTGGCCGTGGAACCTTGTGTTACGGATGCTTATGCTATTTCGTCCATTAATGCATCTTGTTCTATAAATAAGGAATCTGTTCTTGTTGGAGCGGGAACCCCGGTGGTGACGTATTCTCTTGCGGGTTGTCCCGATGAACATTGCGGTTACGAAATTTATATTGATGAAGGCACGATTTTGGCCGAAAATAGTGCTACGGCCGATTTTACAAGTTATACTACGCCGACAAATAGGGCGAATACGACGGCAGCTCCTTTGACTGTTGGGCAATCGTACACTGTAAAGATGCGTCAAAAGAATACAAACCGTCCGTTTAAGGAAGAGACGTGTGGAACGTTCGTGGTTAACGATGTTAATTCTCAACAATCAGAAATACAGGCTGGACAGTGTTCGTTTAGTAGTTCGACGATTACGCTTGGACAGACTGTTAACTTCTTTGCTTCTCAGTTTACGGGAACCCCGCAATCTGTGTCGGCATCGCTGCTAGATGATGATGGACAGACAGTCTCTTCTACGAACGCTCTGTGGACGGGAGAAGGAAGCTCGTTTGGTGCGTATAACTTGCAGCCGACTAAGGTGGGTTCAAACGTTTACACGTTCGTTATAAATGGCGGTGTATCTTGTACAGCGACGTTGACGGTGAATCCGCCTTCGGCTACGTGTACATTCTCTTATACGTCGTTGTCGGTTGGAGAAAAGCTAGGTCTCCAGGTGAGAAATATAAATCCTGTGGCTACGAATGTGAAATTGCAGGTTCTGGAGCAGAAGGGTACCGATGTGACCTCTAAGGATTTGCAACAGAGTTATTGGTCTAGCAACAACTATTCTCAGGAATTCACGATGAACGAAACGGGTTCGTTTACCTATTCTGTGAAGGTTGCGGATGTGGAGGTCTGCTCGCAAAACGTGACCGTTGCTCAGAATGCGATTTCTGTAAGTTGCCCCGCGAAGAAGGAGTATGCAGTGGGACAAACGGCGACGTTTAATCCGACGACCCTTCTGAATTGCGGTGACGGGTGTGATTATGTACTTGCTCCTACAACGGGTACAGCGTTTGCTTCGTCTAATACGGGATCGTATACCTCTGCAAGTACGGCTATCACTTGGACTGCTCAAGATGCCACGAATAGTAATGTCCCCTATACTTTCACTGTGACTGATCATAGCGACAATACAAGGACTGCTTCTTGTTCGGGTACATTTGCGTTTGTAGAAAGCGTTAATAATTGTGGCTGTACATGCAGCTCGGGCTGCGATGATTTGAAGTCGGGAACAGTTGAAAACGGCCAGTCTGCAACGGTTTGCTTGTTCGGTACGAAGATTACTGAAATTAACGAAAACTACGGAATGAATACGATTCTCGTTAATGGGGTAAGACCTCAATATTGCGAAGGTGAAGCTTCTTGTGAGGCCGCACTTACCGCTGCCGGTGTAGAAAAGATAGATGGTGGATATTACATTGAAATTCCGAGAACGATAGGCTGCCGTAATCCTAATCGTAACAATGAAAATTGCGAATGGATACGTGTTATTACTACTGGATCGTCTACGCCGGTTTGTAGCGAAGAATCTGGCAATGGGAATTCCGGAGAAGGCGGCAACGGAAATGGCAATGAAAATGGTGGTGAAGGTAATGGCGACAACAATGTTGTTGTAATGACGAGTGAAGGGGAAAATTTCTCAAGTCAGCAAACGGTTGCTTCGGGATCATGCCTAACGTTAAAAGGAACATGGAGTAATCCAAATTATTTGCCGAATATTGCCATAGCATGCGAGGCAATGCAAGGTGGATATCGTAATATTCGAGTTACTTATGGAAATTCAACGTGGAATGCGACTGATAATCTTAAAGAATATTTAGGGGTGCATCCGCATTATACAACAACTTCAACAACATTTGTTGAAAATGTTTGTGTTTATTCTACAGATAACGGCGCTTCAGTAAAATGTAAATTTGATAAGTAAAGAACTTTCTGTAAAAAACACCGACCCCATTTGGGGTCGGTGTTTTCGTATACGCTCTCAAGCAATCAAAAAAAAGCCCTGCGTAAGCAGGGCAAATCTTGTTTAGATGATTCTCATCTAGGCTACATAAACCAGTAAGTTCCGCCGACTTGGATTTGCATGTTCTTGAAGGCCTGGTCTTCGGCTTCGAACTTTTTGCCGTCGATAATAGAGGTCAGGCCTACGCCATAGCGAATGCTCATGTCAAAAACGGGCGTGACCGAGTAGCCGATGCCGACGTCGATGCCGAATTCAAAGAGATTGAGCGCGTCAATCTTGCTGAAGTTGGTGGTTTCGACATAGTTGTCTAAGTCTTGTTCCAGTTCAGAGGACAGGAGCAGCGCGAATCGCGGACCCGCTTCAAAGTACATTTGAGGCATCACGTTGTAACGGGCGAGAACGGGTAATTCGATTGCCCATGTGTTCCATGTGTATTCGTCGTTTTTTTGACGGCGCCAATCCACATCGAGTTCTGGTACAATGTTGACTTTTTCGTTTACAGCGACTTTGGCAGCGGCACCGGCTGTAAGGCCAAGGCTCCAGGGGATTTCCTTTTCAGAAGCTCCGTCGCCCCAGAGCGTGCTGAAGTTTACGGCGGCGCGTCCGCCCATTTGGACTTGAGCAGAGGCTAGACCGGTTGCGAACAGTGCGCCTGCAATAGTGCGGGAGATTGCTTTCATGTTGTTTCCTCCGAAAATGTTTACCTCAACGGGTTCTTGTCGCTTTTGTACCACTTCATGAATTCGCCGATGCCGTCGTGCAGGCTCCAGTGGGGCTTGTAGCCGCACTCAGTTTCGAGCTTGGTGGTGTCGGCGTTGGTCTGGTACACGTCGCCGGGCTGCATGGGCAAGAAGTTCTTCTTGGCGGGCTCGCCGTAAGCGTTTTCGATTTCGGCGATAAAGTCCATGAGCTTTACGGGGTGGCTGCAGCCGATGTTGTAAATCTTGTAGGGCACGTTGTTGGCGCACTTGGCTGCATCGGGTACATGGTCCAGCGTGTGAATGGTGCCTTCGGCGATGTCATCGATGTAGGTAAAGTCGCGGATCATGTCGCCGTTGTTGAATACCTTGATTGGTTCGCCCTTGGAAATAGCGCGGGCAAAGAGCATGGGCGACATGTCGGGACGTCCCCACGGACCGTATACGGTGAAGAACCGTAGACCCGCGACGGGCAGGTTGTAAAGCTTGCTGTAGCTGTGGGCCATGAGCTCGTTGCTCTTTTTGCTGGCGGCGTACAAGCTCACCGGATTGTCAACCTTGTCGTCTTCGTTGTAGGGAACCTTACTATTGAGGCCGTACACGGAACTGGACGAGGCGAAAACGAGATACTTGACTTCGTTATGGCGGCAGGCTTCCAGAATGTTCAGGAATCCGACCAGGTTGCTTTGCAGGTAGGCGTATGGGTTCGTGATGGAGTAACGAACGCCAGCCTGAGCGGCGAGGTTCACAACCTTGTCGAACTTTTCTTCGGCAAAGAGCTTGTCCAGGGGTTCCTTGTCGTCGATGCCCATCTTTACGAAACGGCAGTTCTTGTACTTGGTACTTTGGACCATGGCGCCGTAGGCGAAGTTGTCGCCGGGCTGCTCAATGCCGCCTTCGCGGAGTCGACCGTACTTGAGGCGTACATCGTAATAGTCATTAATATTGTCGAGGCCCACCACTTCATCGCCGCGTTCCGCAAGCATGAACATGAGCTTGGAGCCAATAAAACCTGCTGCACCTGTAACAAGAATTTTCATGAGAGGAAAGATAGATAAAATAGTCGGAAGTAGACGGTAGGCAGTAGGAAGTAGACCGTTGAAAGTGATTCGCGTTCATGCTTGGAGACCAGAATGACAGAGGGGGATTTTTCTACCTTTCGTTGTGATGTCCTCGGTTATTCTCTTTAACAAGCCTTTTGGTGTTTTGAGCCAATTTACGCCGGAGTCGGGCCATGCGGCGCTCGATACGTTCGGGTTCCCGCCGGGTGTTTATGCGGCGGGGCGCCTGGACCACGACAGCGAAGGCGCGCTCTTGCTGACGGATAATGGCAAGCTGATTAAGAAACTGCTGGATCCGAAGTTTGAGCACCCGCGAACCTACTTGGCGCAAGTGGATGGTCAAATTACCGAAGAGGCGGTGCACAAGCTTGCCAAGGGGGTCGATATCAAGGGGTACCATACCAAGCCCTGCAAGGCAGAAATGGCGGAAGAACCGGATTGGCTTTGGCCCCGAAATCCGCCGGTGCGTTTTAGGGCGAATATCCCCACGAGCTGGGTGCGCCTCACGCTCATCGAGGGCAAAAACCGCCAGGTTCGCCATATGACGGCAGCGGTGGGGTTCCCGACGTTACGCCTGATTCGTGTACAAATCGGTAATATACCCTTGGGTGATTTAAAACCGGGCGAGTGGCGTGTCGTTACCGATAAAGTAATTTGACGCTCGTCATTACAGACTTGATTATGCATGTCATTCCGGGCTTGACCCGGAATCGGATTTTATATATTTGAAAAGTATTTATTTACGAGATTTAAAATGAAAAACGAAAAATTGAAAATGGGTTTCTGGGGCGCGGCGCTCATATCCGGCACCCTGATGTTGTCGGCAATTGCCTTGACCGCTTGCAACGAGCAGGGCGCCTCGGGCTCCAAGTCTGCGAAATCCGCCGAACTCAACTGCCCCGAACTCCCGCAAGACTCTGAAGCAACGGGCGAGTTCGACCCGATTGCCTCGAAGGATGCCCGCCCTTGCGGTGCAATTACCTTGTGGGGCTCCGCGATGCCGAAGTCCTTCAATATGTGGGAAGACTACAATAGCTTCTCGGCTGAACTCATGGGCATGATGTTTGAACCGCTCGTGAGCCTGCATAGCACCGAAGACCGCGAAGTGGGAATTCTCGCAGACAGCTGGAGTGTGTCCGAAGACGGCAAGACATTCACTTTCCATGTGGATCCGCGTGCCAAGTGGAGCGACGGTAAATCGGTGACCGCCGAAGATGTGCAGTTCTACTACGACGTCATCATGGACGATAAAAACCTCACGCCGATTTTCAAGGTGGGGCTCAGCCGCTTTGACCGCCCCGAAGTCGTCGATAGCCTTACGGTCAAGATGACCGCCAAGGAATCGCATTGGGGCAACTTCTGGGAAGCTGCTGGCATGCTCGCCTTCCCGAAGCATGTGTGGGCAGGTAAGGACTTCAACCAGATTCGTTATGAATTCCCGGTGGTGTCAGGCCCGTACAAGATCAAGACCTTCCGCGAAGACCGCTACGTGGAACTTGCTCGCCGCGCCGACTGGTGGGGCTTCAAGAAGAACTGGAACCGCGGCAAGTACAACTTCGAAAAGATTCGCTACCGCTTCATGAACGATCAGACGAAGGCTCTTGAAGCGTTCAAAAAGCAAGACATCAACGCCTACGCGATTTACACCAGCAGCATCTGGATGAAACAGACTGACTTCGACGCCATTCAGAAAGGCTGGGCCGTGAAGCAGCGTATCTTCAACAAGGAACCGATTGGTTTCCAGGGGATGGCTATCAACTTGCGCAAGCCGCAGTTCCAAGATGTTCGCGTGCGCCGTGCCCTCAACATGCTCCTGAATCGCGAAGCCATGAATGAAAAGTACATGTACAACCAGTACTTCTTGCTCAACAGCTACTACCCCGACTTGTGGGAAGGCAACCAGAATCCGACGGCGCCGCTCTACAAGTTCAACCCGGATAGCGCCCGCGCCCTCTTTGCAGAAGCGGGCTACAAAGTGAATGCACAGGGTGTGCTCGAAAAAGACGGCAAGCCGTTCGCCATTAACTTCATTACTAGCCAGGAAGACCTGCGTCACCTCACGCTGTTCCAGGAAGACTTGAAGAAGGTGGGCGTTGTTGCAACCATCGAACAGATGTCGCAGAGCACGCTCCGCAAGCGCTTGGACGATGCCGACTTTGATTTGTACTGGGTGAACTGGGGCGCGGGCAGATTGCGCGATCCGGAAGCTAGCTGGAATTCGACAACCGCACTGCAGAAGGGCACGAACAACTTGGCCGGCGTGCAGGACAAGGTGGTGGATAGCCTCATCAACCTGCAGAAGACGGAATTCGACCTCGCGAAGCGTAACGAAATCCTGAAGGCGCTCGACAACCGCCTGGCTGAAATCGTGCCTTACGTGCTCATGTGGCAATGCGACCATCACCGTATTCTTTACTGGAACCGCTACGGCACTCCGGAAAAAGTCTTTGACCGCTTTAACCGCGAAGACGCTATCCCCGTTTACTGGTGGCTAGACCCCACGAAGTCTGCGGCACTTGACAAGGCCATGAAGGCTGGCGAAAATCTGCCGATTCCAGAATACGATGTTAAGTAATTGGTAGAACTTAGAAGACGGCAAAACAAAAAAAGGCGGGCTGAAAAGCTCGCTTTTTTTTCAAATACAAAGGAGATGCCGGGTCAAGCCCGGCATGACAAAAGGCGTGCCGGGGATGACAAATCAGACTTAGAAGAAGAATTCAGCGCCAGCGTAGATTCCGGTAGCATCGCCGCCGATTCGGCCGCTACGTACGATCAGCTTACCCACAAGGTCAAGCTGGTTCGGAATCACGAAGGCATCGGCACCGAGCCAGAGGTTAACCTGCTTGTCGCCGCGGTCGCCCTGATTGCTGCCGTCGTAGGAACTGTTGGAGAGACGATACTTGACCTGAAGACCGAAGAACGGGGTAATTTCGGTGTTCGGGACAGTATAGCCGATTTCGCCGCCGATATGGAGGTCCAGGCCGCGTTCATACTTGTCGTGTTCAAAGCCCCAGTCAAGGCCACCTTCGGTACCGAACTTGAGGCCCGGAGCTTCTTTCACCTTCATGCTGAATTGTGCACCCAAATAGATGGCGACTTCGTCGCTAGAAGGAGGAGTTGTTTCGCTGGGCAGAGCGTTGTAGTCCTTGTCGTCGTTACCAATCGGCAGACGGAGATCCAAGAACATGTTCACCATGGGGTCGAACTGATAGCGGATTCCCACAGTCATGTCGCGAAGGCCGTCGCCGCCTTCGACGCAGCCTTTACAGTCCCATTCGCCCCAGAATTGGTAGCCCCAGCCCTGCAAGGAAAGTTCGAGGTTCTGGACGACGCTGTAACGAATTCCCAGTTCCAAACCGGCTTGTGACCACTGGTGATCCCAATCGTAATAGAGGCCTCCCTTTACAGAACCCTTGCCGCCGTCGAGAACGGGGTAGAAGTCCCAAGTTGCGAAAGCGGCGCTAGAGACGAGGGCCGCTGCGAGTGCGATTTTTTTGAACATTCCAGACTCCTTGGATAAGTTTTGGCTTAAAATCTAGTAAAAGTCGTTAGGCCAGGGGTGTAAAAAAAAGATACCCCAGGAATCTGGGGTATCGGTTTGCAAAAGTTTGCAAAACCTATTAGAAGTTGATGGCGAGCTTGCCGTTAAGGGCGGTGTAGTCGCCGTCGAGGTCACCGTTAGAGATAATGATGTTTGCCTTTACGGTGAACATCGGGTTGATATCGTAGCCGGCACCAATCCAGAAGGTAATCTGGTTGTCGTCGCCGCCAACGTCGTGTCCGTCGTCCTTGTTTTCGGTGAGCTTCTTGTCGAATTCAAAACCGAACCACGGGGTAAGACCGATAGAGGCGATGGTGTAGTCAATTTCGGCCTGGATGGTCATCTTGAGACCTTCTTCAAACTTTTCGTCTTCGAACTTCCAGTCAAAACCGAGTTCGGAACCGAACCACAGGTTGGGAACGAATTCCTGGGTGTACTGGATAGCGGCATACAGGCCAAACGGGTCGTAGTCGCCGACGACATCTTCGGAGTTCAGCGGAAGCTGAATGTCCAAGGCGCCAATCAAAATCGGCATGAACTGGTAACGGGCGCCCACGGTCAATGCCTTGAAGCCGTCGTTATCCGGGCAGGACTTGGTGTCGTCGCAGCGGTCATCTTCGTTCCAGATCTGGTAACCGATATTTTGGAGAGAAAGTTCGAAGTTCTGCATGATGTTGTACTTGGCATTGATCTTGACCTGGTTCATGGACCAGTGATCGTGCCAGGCGTAGGTGTCGCCGATTTCGACTTGACCCTTGTTTGCGTCACCAACCGGGAAGAAGTTGTAGGTTGCAAAGGATGCGCTTGCAGCGACTGCTGCAACGAGAGCGATCTTCTTAAGCATTGAGTGTCTCCTTATATTTAGAATTTATGGAATAATCTAATAAAAAAACACTCCCGATGGAATCAGGAGTGCTTTTAATTGCTGTCTTGTAGCGAATTAGAAGTTTACACCGACCTTGGCGGTAAGGATGGTGATAGTTTCTTCGCCATAGTAGTCGTCGCCGAAGCAGAACTGAGCCTGGGCGCCAGCATAGAACATCGGGTTGATGTTGAAGGTGAGGCCGAGGTACGGAGCAAAGCCCATGTCGCCAGTGTGGCTTTCGCCTACATTGTCGCCGTCAACGGTAACCTTACCGAGGAGCATATTGATGTCGATACCGACGTACGGGGTGATCATTTCGCTAACAGCGAAGTCGGCTTCAAGACCGAGGTTCAGATCCCAAGGCGGCGTAGTCTTGTCGTCACCCTTGGTTTCGAGAGCGAGGCCGAGTTCGGAACCGAAGTCAACCATGCCGAACTTCTGAGAATACTGCACACCAAAGTGGAAACCGATCGGGCCGTCTTCACCGCAGAGGTCTTCGTTGCAGGTGGGGAGACTAACGTCCAAGAAGGCGTTCATGATCGGCATGAACTGGTAGCGCAGCAAGAGCTGGAGGTCAGAAAGACCGTCTTGCTTCAAGTCTTCGCCATCGAAGCTGGTGAAGAGAACGAACGGAACGATCAAGCCTGCTTCAAAATTCTGAACGATAGTGTAACGAGCGCCTGCAGAGAGGGCGCCACGGCTCCAATCGTCCTGCATCATGTAGTCAAAGTGGATTTCGGCCTGACCCTTATGGGCTTCCTGAACCGGGAAGTAGTCCCAGGTTGCGAAAGAAGCGGTTGCCGTAAGAGCAGCTGCAAGAGCGATTTTCTTAAACATGTGTAGTCTCCTTATAAAATGTTTGTAACCTAAATGTAACATAAATGCGTGCCAACGTCAATGGTTTTTATGTGAAGTGTGACATTTTTCACAACAAAGTGTGTAAAATATGTGCTTGTCAGACAATGAGTTGCGAAAATCGCCTTTTTTTTAGTGGAGTGTGATATGTGAGCGGTTTTTGTTCCATGTCACAGACACGGGGTTTTTGGAGGCGCCCCCCTATCTTTTTTGAAAATTTTAAGGTATTTTTACATATAGAAGAAGATAGTTGAGGGTTTTATGAAAACAAAAATCGGTTTATTTTTGTTTACCATACTGGTGATGACCGGCATGGGTTTTGCCGCTCCTGGGGCGGTGGCAGATACGCCGAAGTCCTATTATAACTTGATTACCCATGTTGTTCAGTCGGGAGGATGGGGTTATGGCATGGGAGGGGGAACAACGACCTTGGTATTGAGCCAAGGTCCTGTGCCGTGTACAAGTACGGACTGGTCTTTGTCTTATAATGGCACTGAATATAAGCGTAATGGAGCGTATATCGGCCATTACTATACCAGTGGCTCTGCGTTCCCGGGGATGCCTGGCGGCGGCGTGACGATGTTTTCAAACGAAGGTGAATGTATAGCCTCTGTCGAAGATACTCCGGCAAATTTGGCCACCATGCTTGAACAAAAATGGATCAATGGTGGCGCATCTATGAGAAAGGTGCCGCTCGAATTGTGGTCCGATATCGATCTTAAGGAATTTGCCGCCAATACGGGTGTAGGCAAATGCGCTGTAAACCACGTCCCGCTTCCTATGATGGATAGCACCTCGTTTAACGGAAATGGTTTTACCATCAGCCACCTCTGCTATGCGGCAAGCGTTACTAGCGAAAATCCGATGGAATCGCCGGTAGGGTTTTTCAAGACGGCAGAGAATGTAATGCTAATGAATGTCAGGTTGAATGGCGTTCGCATTTATATTGATGGCGAAAGTACTGACGGTAGCGATTATTACCCGGTGGGCGCTTTTGTGGGTGCCGTGAATTTGGTGACTATCGATAGCGTGATTCTTGTGAATGATTCAATCCAAGCGCCTTTTGCGGGCGGCCTTGTGGGACTTGTCAAGAACTCTACGATTTCAAACATTACGGGTGACGACGATATCAACATTTCGAACATTGTATCTATTACTACAGGGCATGCCGGTTCCAAGGAAATTTTGCAGTCGGCAGGTCATAATGTATTCTTAGGCGGTATTGCGGGTGTTGCAATCCGTTCTCAAAGCGAAGAAGATGCCACCTTTGTCAGCGATTCCATTAAGGTCGATGTTCATGACTATGCAACTGGGCACAAGTCTACTTTGGGCGGTATTGCAGGACTTTACCAGACCATTGGTGGTACAGCAGAAAAATTGAATGTCTATACCAAGCGTAAAGAGGGAGGCGAGACTATTCCCACAAAAATTTCTGGTGGCGCCTCCATGGGTGGCTTGTTTGGTGTTTTGTATGTACCGCGTGATTACAATGTGCCGACTGCGGGCCATTTTGTTGCTACGGACAACAAGTTCGATGGTAAAATCTACGACGCTGCATCTCCGAACATGATTGCGGTGGGTGGCATTCTCGGGCTTGATTCTACGGAATCGGGAACGTCGGTCCATGTAAAAAACAGCGTGTCTAGCATAGATGTCAAGGATTCCTTGAAGGTGCCTGGCTCTTACCAATACTATGCCGGTGGTATTGTGGGTTACGGAGCGACCTGTATCCAAGGTGGTGCGAATGGCGATGATTTCTTGAGTGTTTCGGGCGTAAAAACCGCGGGCTCGATTGCTCTTTCGGCATCGGGGGCCGAGGTTGCCGGACTCCATACCGATACCTACTTAGGCGGTGTCGTGGGTTCAGCATGCATTGCCCAGACAAAGGGTTTGGGACTTACGAACGATACGTCGCTTGTCCAGATTACTTCGAAGGTGAAAACTTCTGTTGACGGAGGTAAGCCTTTCAATGGAGCTCATGCTCGTGACAGCGTGTATGTGGGCGGCATAATCGGTTTTGCAAGCATCATGATTGCGAATGAGGCTGCAACTATGTCTCAATTGTATTACGACGGTTCGATTGTGGTCGAGGATAGCCTTAACAACGTGTTTGTGGGCGGTGTTCTCGGTGGCTTTACCAAGACCGAGGGCGCAAAATCCTTGGTGCTTGAAGACGTTTACGCTCGCAGTGCCGATGTTCTAATCAAGTATACGGCAAAAGAAGCAGGATCCGTAACGACCTCGAATATTCAAATTGCAAATATTGGTGGTTTGTGCGGTGTATGTAACGAAATTAGCGGCATGAACCGAGTCTCTGTGCAGGGCAATATCAGTGTTGTCGGAAAGCATGCGGGCAACTACCTTTATGTGGGTGGCTTGGTTGGCAATACAGAAGCAAACGAAGTCAAGACCGTTGTTCGGAATACCTTCAGTGTGGGCGATATTTCGGTCACGGCCAATAATGCGTCCGTCGGTTACGAGAAAAAGGTTGGTTATCTGATTGGTAGGGCCCAATTGAACAAGGGCTATGAAATAAAGTCTAGTTACCATTTTGGTGAAGATGACGAAGAAACCGTAACATTGCCGATAGGTGTCTTGAATACGGAAATGCTGACAAATGGTTGGCTTAACAGCGACTCCATATCTTATGTGGTGAGAAACGGTTCTGCAACGCAGTATTCGGACCCGCGAAAGAACGGTACCGAAACGACGAAGAACATGAAATCTTCTCAGTTTGCGGGCTTCTTGAATGCCGCTTATACCGATGCAGACGATTACGAATGGGCTTTTGTAAAGGATAATAACGGCAGCCTCCCGTTCTTGAAGTATGGAGCGTACAACGCTGTAAAACCTTCTCCAAGCGAAGTCAAACACCTCGTAAGCTTTGTCGATAAGAACGATAGCCTTATTGATCAACAGGTTGTTGCGCATGGTGGTGCCGCAACAGCACCAGCCAATGTGCCTGTAATCGAAGGTTACACCTTTACGAATACGTGGGATAAAGATTTTGACAATGTTTTAAGTGATCTGACGGTAAAGGCTGTTTATACCAAGAATTCGTATACGGTCCGATTCTTTGACTATGATAATACGCAATTTGGAACGGATCAGAAGGTGCCGTATCAAGAATCCGCAAACGCTCCGGATTCTCCGGAACGTGTGGGCTATGCCTTTGCTGGTTGGGATGATTCGACTTATCTCAGCGTGACTAAGAATCTTGATGTTCATGCGACCTATGTTCCGAAAAAGTACTGGATCGTGTTCAGGAATTATGACGGTTCTGAAGTCACTCCTCCCGATTCTATTCAATATGGTGCTGTTGTGCCGCAGCCGGTCGATTTGTCGCGAGCTCCTACTGCCGAATACACTTATGAATTTAAGGGCTGGGATCCTGAAGTAGTCAAGGTGAATGGCGATGCGGTGTATACGGCGGTCTACGATTCTACCAAGCGGGTGTATGCGGTGAACTTTGTGGACTATGATGACACCCCGATTGGTGATACAGTTTGGGTGGAATACGGTTCTGCAGCCGTTGCGCCTGCCGACCCGACTCGCGATGGTTATAAGTTCACTGGCTGGGACCGTAAATTCGATGTGATTACCAAGAGTGTCGAAGTAAAGGCCACCTACGAAAAACTTCCGGAATCTTCGAGTTCTGTCGAAGTTTCTAGCTCGAGCGAGCCCGAAAGCTCCAGCAGCGAACCGGAATCCTCGAGCTCTGTCGAAGTTTCTAGCTCAAGCGAACCCGAAAGTTCCAGCAGTGCCGAAGAATCTTCGAGTTCTGTCGAAGTTTCTAGCTCGAGCGAACCCGAAAGCTCCAGCAGCGTGCAGGTGGTCTCCAGTTCTAGCATGATGGGCGATATCAAGATCGTGGCGCCGACTATTAAAATGTCCGGCAACAACGCTGTGCTCTTGACCTTCAGCACCGAAAACGTGGACGAATCTGCAAAGGCCTACGTGGTGGTGCGTGGCGAAAACGGCGTGCTTCTGGAAGACACTATTCCGGAGTCGGTTGTTAACGGCGGACAGTGGGAATTTGCGCCTGCACCGATTGGCAAGTTCACGGTAACGTTGACGGTGGGCGACAAGGTACGCTCCGATGCGACGTACACGGGTTCTTTCGAAGTCGCCTCTGAAATCAAGACTACTCCGGGTAGCTGGCAGATGGTCTCGCTGGCCGCATTCGACCGAATGAAGGTCTCTGTTGACGATGCCGCGTTCTACTGGTGGGATGAAAAGAACCCGGTGGGTGACTACTGGCAGTACCGCGCTTATGATGGTGGTAGCGTCGATGCCACTCGCGGTTTCTGGTACGGTACGACTGACGGTAATCCTCTGGTGATTCGCGAATCGACCGGCTCTAGGGATAGCGAAATCGTGTGGGAACTCGATAGCCTGTACAGCGGCTGGAACCTGGTGGCTAACCCGTATGGCTGGAATGTGAACATCAAGAAGGGTTCTTCCGATAATGGAACCAAGGTTGCATTCTGGCGCTGGATCCCGTCTAAGGGCGGTTACGAATTGGTGCACGATGTGATTGGGCCCTACGAAGCCGTGTGGGCTAAGGTTTCCAAGTCTACCACCTGGCGCATGCCTGCTGCTCCGGATTTCGAAATCGAAACAAGAACTGCTGACGAGACAAAGAAGGCGATGCATAAGGATGCCGCAGGCGTCAAGGGTGCTTGGAGCCTGATGGTTTCTCTTGCCGACGATTATGGCAGACAGGATTCCTGGAACGTGATTGGTGCCGGCACCGAAGAAAGCCTCGATGAACCGCCTGCAGGCATGGGTAGCCGTGTGTCGCTCGCTATCCGTAATAGCGAAAAGGGCGCTAAACTTGCAAAGAGCATCAAGGCTGTGGCAAACGAATACCGCTGGGTTCTCGATGTGAGTGCAAACACTGCCCGCGATGGCAAACTCAAGTTCGAAGGCGTCAAGGAACTGAACGGCAAGGGACTCAAGTTGTTTGTGACCGCAGAGGGCGTGACGACGGAAGTTACGGACGAAAAGGCTATGAATGTGGCGCTCGCCAAGTCCGCCAAGCAGGTGGAAGTCCGCGTGGCCGCAAGCAATGCGGTGGTGGCCTCTTCCAAGATCAGCGGCTTTGGCTCTACCCTTGCGGGTGGCGCGCTGCAGCTTGGCTTTACGGCGCCCGAAGCTCTGGCCGGGGCGCGCGCAAGCTACGCCGTGGTCGGTGTCGATGGCAAGAAAGTGGCCGCAGGCCAGTTCAAGGCGACCGCCGGTACGAACCGGTTTAGCCTGAATGCACCGAAGTCTGGCGTGTACTTTGTGAGAATCAAGGTCGGCAGCCAGCAGCTCTCGGGCAAGGTGCTTGTGAGATAACTCACGGAAATTTAAGCAGAAATGTGACGCTACTCAAAAGGCGGGCCTGGTGCCCGCCTTTTTTGCACTCGTTCTTACTTTTTTGTTGCATAAAAAATTATTATTAACTTGTGGCGTTTGGGATAAACGTTGTTGGAGGCTATGATGGGAAAAATAGCGAAGCTTTTTTTGATTTGCACCCTGCTTTTGGTAGGGGAGTCTTTTGCAGATTTAACGCGTCCGCTTTATTTTAGTTGCGGAAAGAGGACAGATGATGGTGTCTATGCCTGCAATATTAGACAGCTCGAATCCACAAAATCGACATTGCAGCCTCAGTATACGAAATGGGGAGAATTTTTACAGGTTTTCCAGAATAGAATCGAAATGGACTTGGGCGATCCGTCTGCAAAAACTGAATATAATGGGTTTGAAATAATTTTTGAGTCCGATATCGACCTCGGTGGGTACCAAAAAACAAATGGTGTTGTCACTTGTAGGGATAATACTTTTGCTCCCATGAATTTTGAATCGGTCATGATTCAGCCGACGATTGATGGTCAAAATAAAACAATCAAGAATTTCTGCTACATTGCCAAAGATGAAAATGCTTCGTTCTTTTCGAGTCTGAGCAATTCGACGGTCAAGGATATCACATTCCTTAATGCTTATGTCAAGGCGAAAACGGTATCCGCAGGGAATCGTTGCGGGTCTTTCTGTGATGCATCGGTTGTAACCGATACTGCGGAACACGTTGCCTTTGAGAATGTGGCGGTAAAAGGTGCTGCAGTATATGGTTGGCAAACTTCGACCTTGGCGATAACTGCTAAAGCAGGGTCTACTAACTTGAATACGCCTGCGGTTTCGCTTTCTCATGTTACCATTCAGGATGTGAATTTATCCATGACTCGGGATGTTATTGCCGAATATTCGGATGCAGAATATCGTTATGATTCGCAATCGGCGAGTGGCGGCGTTGTCGCTAATCTCAGAGGTCATTTTAAAATGGATGATAGCCTCAAAGTGCTGAATTTGAGTGCTCCTGATTCTATTTCAAAAGTCTTTAAGGATGTTACGAATAAAGAATATGTTGGGAATCGTTATGTCGGTGGCATTGCAGGTATTTTTTCTCCTTCGGCAGAGGATACTGATTTTACTTTGGATAGTATAGAAGTATCTGCTGATTTGAGCGGCCTTTGGGTAGGCGGTTTGTTTGGAAGGGTTTCTATTGATAATGATAATCTTTTAGGTTCGTCTAATTTTAATGTAACGAACGCGAAGGTGACGTTGAACTCGCCTGTATATTTGGGAAATACTGGCGGTAACAGGAATCGTTATTTTGGTGGACTTGTTGGCGAATGGATTTGGCTAAGGGGAAAAGTTGTTTTGTCGAATGATACAGTCGATGTCTCGGCGGATTGGCGTGGGGATAAGGATCTTGCAGGAGTGTCCTATATGGGAGGACTTGCAGGATTTATTACAGGTAAAGAAGACGGCGTTTCCCTTGTTGATGTTTTGGCAGAAAACAATACGGTAACGGCTGAAATGTTGACATCTTCGAGAAATGTCTATGCAGGCGGAATTTTGGGAAGAGTGAATCTTGAAAAAGATGATATCATCGGTAGCGGCTCTCTTCGTATTTTAAAATCAAACGTTAAAGCTAAAAAATCGAATTTGATTACGACTACTGCAAGTGAAATAATGACGGTCAATGCGAGCTATTTGGTGGGTAATGCGGTGAGTCTGGGAGGGAAAATCGAAATCCTGCGAAACCATGCCGAAGGAACTATCAACATCAAAAACGACAAGTTGTCTGGTTCAGGGGCCGTGGGCGCCGAAATAGGTTTAGGGTGGTCTAGTGGTGCATATATATACAACAATACCTCTGTGGGTAATTTACTTGTAAAAAAAGTGATCGGGAATACTATGAGTTTAAGGATTACCCAGGGGTATGTTGCAGGGCGGCTTACGGGTGAGGATCCTGACTCAAAATTCAAATTAGGTAACAATATTCATTATGGCACAAGTGATATGGGCGTTTCTCGTGCGGTTGACACGTTGAAAATCGCCGGCCAAGCCCATAATGCTTCGACTTGGAATAAAACGTATTCGTCGTCGGTAGATGTGCGTTACAATTACCGAAATGCATTGAAAGGCGATTCGGCGTTGGCCGCCGATGGCTCGCTGAAAAAGAATGGCTCTGGTGAAATTATTGTGAACAAGAATACGGGTGATTCTTGGTATAACGGCGTTATCGATGCGGATGTCATGAAATCCCGCTTATTTACCTATGTAATGAACGCAACGCAACCTAGTGGTTCCACTGTCACTTGGGACAACAAACCGTCATTTTTGCCTGTTATTTCAGAAAAGAGAACTGCTTATAGGCTTGCGATAAGCCTTTTGGATGAAGATTACATTCAATTGACCCCTGCCGATACGGCCGCATTAAGGGATTATTTGCCCGCAGAACAATGCGAAGCGAGAACGGGGATTTGTTCTTTGTATGTCTACACAGAAAACGATTTAATGTTAAAATCGGACTTGAAATCTACTTTTGATGGATTGAAAGCCGGCTTTATGTTGATTGATAAACTCTCTACTGACGTTTCCGGTAGGTTTGACTATAATCAAAAGTTCACTAAAGATAAAACAGTTAATGGCTTGACGGACCGCGAAATCGAAGTGGAATATATCATGAAGGATTTGGTAGGGGCTAACAACTATGTGTCGGTGGATAAATATGCTGATAATATGACATTTGTTATGCCGAAGGTGGATAAGATTCGCTTGATTTCTGGAAAGGGCGCTGTTCCGGTGATGATGCTAAATACTGATGATGCTAACGGAAATGCACCCGAATATCAATTGGATTGTAATGTTGCTTATAATCCTTGTAAAGCTGGCATGAGTTTAAGTGAATGTGATGAGAATGGTGGTAACTTTTATGTAGAAACTACTTCGAAGAAAATGGGGACTTTCGAAGAAGTTCTTAAGGTGGTTAGAAAACGTTACGATGACATTCATCAAAATAAAATTGTGCTGCTATATTTGCCGATAGAATTAAGTCAAGGTAATGGTACCCTGCCGCATATAGATGTTGGTTTGTTTAAAACCAAAGCCAAAATCAATATGACTACGTATGCTTATAATGGAACGGGCGCTCTTAAAGAAGTGGATTCCCGTGTGCTCGGTGATGGAATTGTGACGCAGTCTGGTGTTGATATGGTTTCGAGGTATCAGTTCAGCCTGGCGGAACGGGGCTTTAATGTAAATGCATGGAAGGTTGATTTTTGGGTTGATTTGGAAGGAAAACCTATTGACGCGATTACTCAATGCTATAACGAAGGAAGTCTGACTGCAAAGTGCGCCGAGGCAAATAAGTATACAGATCTTTCTGAAAAATACTTTGCTAGTGAAAATAAAATTGAAAATGTTTTGAATGCTGCGTTGAATGGCTTAATCCAAAATAAGCCTAGGTTGTCTATGTGGTCAACGGTTATTGATCCCAACGATTCGTTGAGCTTGGATTCGATGATTTATGCCATGGCTGTTGCTATTCCGACATATGCCCCGAAAGCTTCGGTGCTCATTGGTGTTGTGCCTGACTTGCAGGTGGTCTCTTATACAGTCAATTTCGATGTGGACGTGGGTGGCAAGAACGTATTCCTGACGGATGAATTTGTGATTAAGGATTCTTATTCCCGCGAAAATGACGAAACGGCAAAACTCCCCGAAGGTCTGCTTGCAACGGATGCCTGCTTTACCGGCTGGATTGAAAATGCTGAAAATCCAGTGTTGACGCCGTCGCTAAAAATGGATGGCACGCTACTTGAAGTCGCAAACCCGAAAGATGCAGGCACGTTCGACCTGTATGGAGCCTGGGATGCTGGCTGTACGGTTGAAAAAGCCGAAGTGCTTTTGAAAGTGGTTGACAAAACGGGTGCCGAAGGTAATTTTGGTACGGTTACGTTGAGCCAGTCTTACCGTAACCCAGGAAAAGAAAAGGTGATTTTAAAACACGACTTTGTCGATGGAAGACTTGAAGTTCCGACCTCTGCCGAACCGATGACTCTGCATGTGACATCTACTCAAACCAATAAGGATTACGATCTTGCACAGCTCACGCTGAAGGCTCCTAATGGAAACGACATGCCGATTTCGCTTACACCCGGTGACACGTCGTTCAAACTTGAACCTAGGGTGGGTGAATCGTACACGCTTTACGCTATGTTTGCAGGTTATATCGATGTCGATGTTAAAGTGAACCGCGACGATGTTATTTATGGCTATGAGTCTGATAAGAAGACGCTTCATGTGGTAGAACGCGGCACCACGTATTTGCCTAAGTGGGTGTATACTCCGGCTGAGTGCGTGCTCGGGTGGTCTGTATCGCCTGATGGTGTCGATTATGACCGTGATTCGATCGCAAGCGATGACTTGACTGCCAAGGTGACGAGTGAAAAGGCTGTGTATGCGGTGTGGGGCGATGCAGATGCTTGCGTGGCAAGTGCAGATTACCGTCGTTTTAAACTGGAAACGGAACACGGGACTGTGGAAATTATTGAAGTGAACACGGTTGATGGCTCCGAAATAAAGCATTCTTTTGCGGGCGATTCTACAATCCTTTTGCCGCAGGATTATGCACGGTCCAAGTGGGTGGTCCGTGGGGTGCCTCAGAAGGGGTATAAGCTTGATTCCGTTGTGATTGACGGACGCATTAAGCTTGTCGAGGGAGATGAATTGGCTGATTCAATTCAGGGCTATTTGCCGATGAAGGCTTACTTCTCGGAATACAGGGAGCCGGTGGTCAGTCCTAATGGTGTTGTTTCGTTAACTCCTCGTCAGGTGGTGTTGTCTGGGACTAGAAATGGAAATGCAATGCGTCTGCCTATTGAATGGCATGTGGAACAAGGTGCCGTTGCAGAATTGCGTGCGACGCTTCTAGATGCTTTGGGTGTAGAGGTTAAACCGTTGGTGGATAGTGTTGCTGGCAATGGCTCTCTCAACTGGGATGTGTTCCCGCTGTTGCCGGGTGTCTATCGTGTCAACGTGAAAATGAAGAGCGGCAGTGTTGACTCTGTGTCGTATGTAACGGAAGTGTTTACGGTGAGTCCCGAAATAACCGTTGCCCCGGATACCTGGCAAATGGTTTCGCTTTCGGATGTAGACCAAAGCGCAATCATGTGGGATGCCGATCCGGCGTTCTATTACTGGGACGAATCTGCCGAATATGGCGTTGTCTGGAAGTACCAGAGGTATAATGGCGGCGCTGTGAAGGCGCAGCAGGGCATTTGGTACAATTCCTTGGAAGGTAGGGCGCTCCCGTTGCGTCGTGATGTGGCAACAGGCAGCAATGTACAGGGTGCTCCTCAAATCGTTTGGGAAGTGAACGCTGGCTGGAACATGGTGGCAAACCCCTACGGCTGGAGAGTGGTGCTGCCTGAGAATGTTTTGAGCACTTTTGAAATGTGCAAGTGGACTGCCGAGTCTGGATTTGCTCCAGTGACTGAATTGGAACCTTACGAGGCCGTGTGGCTGCTTTCCGATACCAAGACCCCGATTGGCTTTGCGGCGGAACCTTCGTTCGATAATCCTGTGAATACTGGCGCTTTGCAGAAGGCCGCCTTGGCGAAGGCTACTCGCGAAAGCTGGACCTTGCAGGCAGTTCTTAGCGATGCTAAGGGGCACCGTGATTCCTGGAACGTGCTTGGCGTGGGCGAGGCCAATGAAAGGCTGGAACCGCCTGCAGGCATGGGTGACTTTGTGAATCTGTCGGTGGTCGAGGGCAAGAAGGCTTTGCTCAAGTCTATCAAGGGGGCCGAAGACGACCGACATGAATGGAATTTGGCCTTGAGTGCGACGACTGACCGCGTGGGCTACCTCAAGTTTGAGGGCGTAAAGGCCCTGAACGAGATGGGTCTGAAGGTCTATGTGACTATTGACGGCAAGACGACCGAAATGGGTGCCGGGGACTCCTTGAAGGTGTTGCTTAAGGCCGCAGGCTCGATGGCGACCGTCCAGGTAACCTCGTCTGCAGTCACGACCGTCGCCTCGAAGCTCGAAAATCTGCGTTTTGCCCGTGTCCCGGGCGCCCTCCAGGTCGGGTTCGACGTGTCCAGCGACTTGGCTGGTGCCGGCTACCGTGTGCAGCTGGTGGACTTTAAGGGCCGGGTTGCCGCCACCTATAGCGCCAAATCGACCGCAGGCCACAACACGCTCGCACTTACAGCCCCGAAACCGGGCCTGTACCTGCTCCGCGTGACCCTCGGCCGCCACCATGCTGTCCGCAAGGTGGCAATTTACCGCTAATCTTGCCATAAGTGCGGCATTTTTCTAAATTTGGCCGCACTATGACAAAGGCTAAATTCATCAAGTTCATCATCGCGTCGGTGCTCGCCATCGTCGCCCTCTTCTTGCCCTACGAATCCCTCGGATTCGATGCCGCAAGCCCCATGGGAATCCTGAATCCGCTCGAAATTCGCGTTATTGGCGTTTTCGTGATGGCGGCTCTGTTCTGGATTCTGCAACCGTTCCCGATCTGGTCGACCTCGATGCTCGTCATTGTGCTCATGATCGTGACGATGTCCGATTCGTCCCTGACGCCTTTCCGCGTGGACGGCGTGACCATGATCAGCCATAAGTCCATTATGGCAACGTTTGCAAACCCGATTATCATGCTCTTCTTGGGCGGCTTCTTCCTCGCTGCAGCCGCTACCAAGTACAAGATGGACTTGAACCTCGCCCGCGTGCTCCTGAAGCCCTTCGGCAAGAACCCGAAGTTCGTGCTTCTCGGTCTCATGCTTATTACGGCCGTGTTCTCCATGTTCATGAGCAACACCGCAACCGCCGCCATGATGCTTGCCATTCTCGCCCCGGTGCTCAAACTCTTCGACGAAGATGACCGCGGTAAAGCAGCCTTTGCCCTCGCTATTCCGCTGGGTGCCAACATCGGTGGTATGGGCACCCCGATCGGTACTCCCCCGAACGCTATCGCCCTTGGTGCCTTGAACGACGCTATTGCCCGTGGCGACCTCGTTGCTAACCCGGTGAGTTTCGGTCAGTGGATGGCCTTCGGTATTCCGTACGTGATTGTTTTGATGGTGCTTGCCTGGATCCTCCTCCTCAAGATCTACCCGATCAAGATGAAGGAAATGGTCCTGAACATTGAAGGTGCCGGCAAGTTCGATACCAGCCCCAAGGCCATTATCGTGTACATTACCTTTGTCGTGTGTGTGCTCCTGTGGGTGACCGGTAAGGGTGTCCACGGCATTAACGATAACGCAATTGCTATGATCCCGATGGCTGTGTTTGCTCTCACTGGCGTGATCACTAAGAAAGACCTGAACGCAATGAGCTGGGACGTGCTCTGGCTCGTGGCTGGCGGTTTTGCTCTGGGTGTTGGCCTCAACGCTACTGGCCTTGCCGCTCACTTGATCAAGACGATTCCGTTTGCAAGCTGGTCTCCGATTGCTCTTATGGTGGGTTGCGGTATCATCTGCTTGTTCATGGCTAACTTCATGAGCCACACTTCTACCGCTACCTTGCTAGTGCCGATTCTTTGCGCCGTGGGTATCGCTTGCCAGGGCAACCTGACTGGCCTCGGTGGCGTGACCGCTCTCCTCGTGTCCGTTGCGTTTGCAAGCTCTCTGGGCATGAGCCTCCCGATTTCTACTCCTCCCAACGCACTTGCCCACGCAACGGGTTACACCGATACGCGCGGCATGGCCATTACCGGTGTCGTCATGGGCCTCGGTGGCTTGGTGCTTTCTTGGGTGATGATGATTGTCCTTGCGAAGGTTCACTTCTTCGGATAATCTAGAGATTGCTCCTTAAAACGTGAAAGCCGTCCCTTTGGGGGGACGGCTTTTGCTTTAGGTCCTTGCTTTCGTAGGAACACAAAAAAGCTCCGCTTTTGCGGAGCTTTTTCGAGTGGTCGATACAGAACTCGAATCTGTGACCTCTACCATGTCAAGGTAGCGCTCTAACCAACTGAGCTAATCGACCGAGGTGAGACCAAATATAGAAAAGGCTTTTTCTTTTGTCAAGGGGTAAATTATCTATCGTCTTCGGCGACCCAATAGCGTAGTCGACCGGTCAAATGGAGCGGGGGAAGGCTATCGCTGCAGGATCCGCTACGGCAATCCTTAAAATACAGGTCCAAATCGGCGGACCAGAGCGAATCGCTTCTTTCGTCGAATTTGATGGTGCTGCTGTCTGGAACAAGGGGGGCTTCGGGCGAGAATTGTTCTCGCATCCACGAGACGGGCTGGAAACGCCCGTTCAGGCTTGCCCTGCTCACGGGAGTGAGCTTTGTACCTATTTTAGGATTGTTGATCATAAGCGAAATCTGGTCGCCGCGTTTGCTTTCGTCTAAACGGGTTTGGATTTGGATATAGTGACGGTTTATATTGGGAACATGGACGTCTTCACGGGCTAGCTCTATGGTGTGAGAATCTTCGTCGCCCAACTTGTACTTGATATAACCGCCACCTTTGACTTCCCAGCTGCTGTTGATGTCGCCGCAGGCTCCGAGCATTAGGGCGACTGCGCCGAGGGCGATTTTTTTGCAGAAAGTCAAATTCATACTCCTAAACTAGAAATTATCTTTGTGCTAGGCAGACCATGAACGAAAATAAAATCCATAGGCTCGATGTGGAAACTCCATTGGGGGTGGTTCACTTGGCTGGCTTTGCCCAAAAGCCAGAACACCGCCCGGTGATTTTCGGGATTTTGTCGGAGTTCTGCGGCGAATCTGTAACGGCGGCGGACTTGGTGGAATCCAAGGAAAATACACGCCCCGAGTTCCCGAAACTTGACTTTGACGTGAACTGGACTCATTCCGGTGGGTTTTGTGTGTGCGCCTTTGGTGAACGCGGCTCGCGGGGGAGTCTGCGAATCGGAGTCGATTTGGAGCGGTATTCGCCGAAGCGTTTACACCTTGCCGAAAGGTTCTTTAGCAAAGAGGAATCGGCAATGCTTGCGTGCCTCGATGAAGCGTGCGCGATGCAGGAATTCTTTAAGCTATGGTGCCGCAAAGAGGCCTTTTATAAGTGCGTGGGTGGAGAATTCTTTGAAGGAACTCTCCGTCGCAATATGCAAAAAAATCCGGTGCTTGTCGATGCACCGGATTCAAAACAGATCGAGGTTCATTTTGCGGACTTGGATGCGGCCGTCGTCGACTGCCCGATTTCCGCCGCACTCTGCGTGGCCGTCTCTGCGTTCTAGTTCGGCAGGTCCTGTTCGCCTTGGGCGATTGGGGCGTCCGGAGCCTGGCCGCCCTGCTGCGGGGCTTCGAGTGCGTAAAGCGGCAAGCTCACGAGTTCTTCGCCATCGACGAGCAGACGGATCATGTACTTGTCGGGGCGCGCGATTTGGAAGCGCTGCAGGTTAAGGACCATGTTCACTGCGGCAGTGTCAAAGCCCTGTGCCACCGGTTCCAGCGGAATTTTGGATTGCATGGGCGGCACGATCGGCTTGCCGCAAACGTCTTCGAACACGAGTGTCAGATCGTGCAGTCCGGCTTCGCTGCGGGCGTAGCGAATGCGGAACGCCGTAGAACACTGCGGAATCACCAGCGGAAATTTTGCAAATATACGGTCAAAAGCTCCAAGAATATTCAAGCGTCCGCCGGCTCCGTTTGCGGTAGCGGCGTCACAGATAGAAGCAATTTCAATATTCATTATTTAATCTCCCAGTTGTCGGCCACATACTTCATGACGAGCGGACCGTTGTTGTTATTTGCGCCGCCCGCGTTTTCGTGGGCAAGCATCGATAGGTAAAGTTTTCCGTTCTTGTCAAAGGCAAGTTCCGGAGTCAGACCGCGCAGGTAGTATCCGTTGTCTTCGTAGAAGACGGTGTTGAAGTAAGGCAGCTGGTTTTCACCGTGCAGATGCCACTTGTTGTTTTCGTAGCGGTAAACGTTGACCTGCGAAATGATGGCGCGGTCGTCGAGCGCTGCGTAAAGGACTCCGTTATTGATCGCGAGGTTAATGTTGTTGGCGAAAATACCTTCCACAATGGGGTAGCTTGTGAGCTTGTCTCCGGTCTTGGGCCAGTTGATACGGCTTGTTTCAAGAGTGCCTGTCGTAATACGCGGACCGTAATTGTTCACATCGCGGCTGTTGAACACCATGTGGATTTTGCTTCCGTTAATAGCGATTTTTGCAAGTCCGACATCGGTGGCGCGGAATCCGTCGCGGGCGAGAGGCCTGTAGTCGTTTGCGGCGTAGTAACCGTAGTACACAACGTAAGTCGTGGTGACGCCGATAACGATAAGCTTTCCGTCACTGCTGAAGGCGGCGTCCAGGTTATTGTATTTATAGTCGCCGTCAATCGTTTTGAAGTTGCCGTTCTTTGCCCAGGCAGTGCCATTGTAGTCGTACATGGAGATTTTTTGGTCTTTACTGATAAGCACGGCGTGGGGGGCTGTCTCGGATGCCTTGCTCACAAGTTTGACATCTAGCACGTTGGCGATAGCGGAACCCACCGTGGCAGGAGCGGATGTTCCGCTAGCGGACCTGTAAATGGTCAGGGATCCGCTGCTTTCGAGGACGCCGATATAGAGATCGTTGCCATGGGCGACGGTTCCAACCTTCTTGATCTTACTGTCCGTATTGATCGTGCCGACGCTTGTCCAGGTGTTGTTGCTGAGTTTTGCGATAGTCACCTTGGTGTCGTTGTTAGCGTAGGCAATCATGGGAACATCGTTTACGACTGTAAGCGACGGAGCCACGGTAGAAGAAGTTTTCTCGATAACGGTGTCTTTACCTTGGTTCCTCCAGGCCTTGCTGAAGTAGACCTTGCGGCTGACTTCCGGAGCGCGGTGACGGTTGTAGAACCCGGTAGAAGGCGTCGTCGTAGAACTGTCGCGGTAATCAAGGTAAATCGTCATGGAGCCTTCGTGCGTGCTGCGGAGGAAGGCTGCGTTGAATTCGGCAATATTTGTATCGAGAGAACCGTCCTTGTTGCCTTGGTAGAAGTTGCCGTCAACGTTGCTGAATCGCCACCAGAAGTCTTGAGCATCTTTCTTGCCCAGTTCACCGAGTACGGAATTGAATCCGCCCCATTCTTCGGTGTAGAAGTACAGGGCTTCGTCATCGACCGATTCGTCGCCGCTCCATAGGTAAACGGTGTCAGCGGCTGTGATGACTCCCTTCGGATGTTGCTGGAGAATCTTTACTTTGGTGGTGTCTTTCAAAATGTCCTTGCCGCTTGTTTCGCGGGCAGAAATAATGCAGTACATATCCTTGCCCTTTTCGGAATAGCTGGAGTCTTTTCCGATAGCGAAGGACTTGCCGTTAGCTTCGTAGTCGTATTGGGGTACGCTCTTTTCCATGGTTTTTCCAGTAGAGGCGTCAACGCATTCCCAAGAGAACCAGTCAATACCCTGCCAGGCGGAATTGACCGTTGCATCCAAAAGGAATTCGTCACCTGGGTTCACGTAGATAGAATCGGCCTTGACCCAAAGCATCGGAATTTCAGTGGTGTAGCCGATATTGATGGTGTCTCTTGCGGTGTTGCCGTCATTGTCAGTTGCCTGGGCGATACAGATAAGCTGCTGTTCTGCCGGAGCTTTCCAAACGGTGTCGAAAGAGCTGACGGTTTTCCAGTTGTTTTCGACCCCTTCGAAGGATCCGCAACTCCATTCACGTTTCACGATTTCGCCTGGGTCAGAAGGCAACTTGTTGTCGTCAGTCGCGGTTGCGTTCAGCGTAATGTTGAAGTTGGCGCGAACGGTCAGATTCTTGCTTGCGACAGTTACCTTTGGCGGTGCCTGGACAATGTCGATGATGACGGTGTCCTTGGCGGTGTTGCCGTCGTCATCGGTGACGCGGGCAATGCAGCGGTAGCCGTTTTGGGCGGTTGCTGGCATAGTCATGGTTGTGCGCGGTGTCGTTGCAGAAGAATAGCTGAAGGCGATGTTTGCAGCCTCTGCGCCGCCACAGCCCCATTCGTACTTGACCAGCGAACCCAGGGAGTCTTGGGCGTGAGCGTTCAGTTCAATCACGTCCTTGATGGTGACCTTGGTGTAATTGGCGTATGCTGTTACGGTGGGAAGCCCTAAAAGAATCGTGTATTCGGCGGTGTCCCTTGCTGTATTGCCGTCATCATCCTTGACTTGAACGACGCAGTAGTAAGCCTTGGTTGCGGTCGAGGGCATGCGCAATTCCGTTTCGGAACCATTCATCAGACTCCAATCGGGGTTAGCAAGCTCGGACTTGTTGTCGCTACAGGCGTAAGCGTATTCAGCAATGTAGCCCAGCTTGTCATTTGCGATTGCCTTGATTTTTTGAACGCTGTTAATCTTTACGGTGTCTTTTTTAGTAGCAAGGCGTACTGTGGGCAAGTCGAGCAGAGTCTTGAACGTGAGTGTGTCGAAACCTTGTTCTCCGTCATCGTCGGTTGCCCTAAAGATGCAGCGGTGGTTATTGACTTCGACGCTCGGAAGTGTCAGCTGCAGGCTGATGTCGCTGACCGATGCTGTGGGCGGGTCAATATCCTTCTTGTAATCGAAGCTGACCATTCCGTTGCTGCAGCCCCATTCAATCTTGTTGATGGTGCCGAACTTGTCGCTTGCAGACGCCTTCACGTTGACGATGCTGTTGATCTTGTATTCGTTCGTCTTGCTGTCTGTGGTTGCATTAATTGTCGGCGGGTCGCTGATTACAATTATCTTGGTGGTGGCCGACCCCTCTTTGCCGTCTTGATCTGTAACGATTGCGGTAATCATGTAGGTGCCTACAGCATTGTAAGCCAAGTTTGCTTCCTTGGTGTCGTCTGCAGGACAGGCGTAACCGGCAGCCAGTTTATTGCTATTGGAGCAGTTCCACTTGACAACCATGCTTGTGCTGGCCTTGCCCGGGTAGGTCTTAATTTTGAATGCGATTGCGTCGTTAAGGCTTACGGTGTCATCGAATGCAGGTTCCGTAAAGATGATGGAGGGATCATCGCCTAGAATACCGAATTTGACCTGAGTGCTCACGTTTGCGCCGTTTTCGGTGTAAGATACGGTCATTACGTATTCGCTACCTGCCGTTGCGATATCTTTGAGTTGATCGTAAGTGTATGTGATAGTTGCTTTGCCGTTTTCATCGACATCGACTGTTTTCTTGGTATTGTCAATGTTCCAGGACCATTCGACCTTCTTGGGCGCAGGAATAGCTTCGGTGATAGTCGCCGTAAATACGAGCGATTCGCTTACACCAATTCGGGCGTTCTTTTCGTCGTTAACGGTCAGAGCAATCTTCGTTGCCTTAATGGTGACGGTTTGTTCCAGTTTCGTGGTGTTGCCTGCGATGTCTTTTGCGCTGTAAACGAACTTGTGGTCGCCGTCAAGCAAATCGTTCAGGTTCAGCGGGCAGTTGAATATGGAGTTGCTGTCGGTCTTGTTGCAACTGAGTTGTTGTGCTTTTCCGTCAATGGTCGCTGTCACCGTGTCGAGCCTAGAACCCAGGTCGCGAGCGTAAATGCTCTGGGTGAATTGGCGTGTCGTAAGCGTGTCGATGTTCTTTACAATCAGGTAAGGTGCTACAGTGTCCTTCAGTACAATCTCGTTCATGCGGTTTGTGCCGCCTTCTTCTACAACCAGCGAATCGAGCTTGACGTGGTTGTATTCCTTGAGGTTGCTAGAGGCGGTGGCTGTGTACCTGCCCGCATCAACTTTAACGGTGTAGTTTCCCTTTTCGTTGGTGGTTGCTTCAAAGGTTTTGTTGCCGTTGCTGAATTCGATACGGATTCCCGAGTGGTTGTCGCGACTCTGGTACTTGGCTGTACCGGTGAATATTCCCTGAGTGGAACTCAGGTCCCCGATGTAGAACATCCATGGACGACTGGTGTTTTCGCCTGTCGAAATACGGGTGAGCCTTACGATGTCGTAGCCGTCGGTGGCGTACATGTCCCAGTAAATACGGCCGGTCAGTTGCTTGCCTGAGTTAACTAAGGTGATGATGTTGCTGTCGTTCTTGTCGCGGGGTTCAAAAATGTTCGAGGTAAAAGCCTTTGCGATCAAGTCGTCGTCGGTAAACGCTTTTTGCGGGGGCTGTCCGTTCTTGCCCTCCTGTGCGTAAATGAAGTACTTGAGGTCTTGCGGGTTGTCTTCGTCTTCGCCTTCGTAGTAGAAGTAGAAGCGGTCATGAATGTTGTGGCGTGCGCCGTCTTGCGGGTAAATGATTTTGAGTCGCGGAATGCGGTTGAAATGCAAGTACACGCTGTCTTTAGTGGTGTTGTCGTCGTCATCGGTGATGATTACGTAAATCTTCTGGTTCCCGAGAGAATCGATTTTCGCGTCTTTATTCTTGATGGTGATATAGAGTGAATCGCTGTCTTCGCGTGTTTCGTATTTCCATGTCTTGGCAGAATCTTTACCGCTGCCGTCTAGATCGACTTTGACGCTTGTAATGGTTCCAAAGGAATCGCTTGCGAGAATGGGGAATGTGATGTCGCCGTCATGCTTGGTCCAAAGGGTGTCCTTGGGAACAACTAGCTCGGGCTTGGTGTCGATGACCTTGACCCAGGCTTTGCGGGTGGCTGTACCTGCGGTGTCGGTTGCGTTGTTGTAGTCGATGACTACGAACTTAGGCTCGTAAAGTCCAGCCTTGGCGTATGCCCAAGTTTGCAGCTTTGCATTGCTGCCGATAATGTTGGTGTCCTTGCCGTCTTTTTTGGTAAGTGTCCACTGGTATCTTGAAATTTTGTCTTCGAAGTAGGGGAGTACGCCAATCAGGTACACGGTGTCGTTCACGGTTACGGTCAGCGTGTCCGGGATGGAATCCGCTTCGTTTACCGGGGCGTTTGCCAAGGAGTCGATAAAAGTCTCTGGAATGGGCTTGTCGAAGGCGAATACGCGGGAGTGGTTGTTCTTCAGGTTCACGTTTTCCTTGACGGAAGATTCCCTGGAACAGCCGAAAAAGGCTAGCATGACGCTAAGGCCGAGGGTAAACGTTAAAAAATGGGGTACACGCATAGCACATCCTCAATGAAATACTAAACAATTTTTACACTTTAAATCTATCTTTTTTATTTGAAAAGCGTGTGTGATTATTTACACCGATGGAGCTTGTTTTATGGAAGAAATCCCTCTTTGGTACAGTCTAGCCGTATTTTTTGTGCTGGGAGCCTGTGTCGGTAGTTTTTACAACGTGATTGTGTATCGCATGCCCCGCGGAATTTCCTTGATTAATCCGCCGTCGCACTGTCCTTTGTGCAAAAAGCATATTCCGCTGTATTACAACTTGCCTATTATTGGTTGGATTATTCTAAGAGGAAAAAGCGCTTGCTGTAAGCAGCCTATCAGTATCATTTACCCCATCGGGGAATCCCTGTGTGGCCTTTTGGGGGCGCTCGCCCTTTATGCGGCTACCGGCTTTACCACGAATTTTACTGCCCCGGTACAGAACCTTGAAGTCTGGGCCGATGCCTTGGCGCTCTTCTGGTTGCTGCTGGGCATTTATCCGGTGAGTGCGGTTGACTTTAAGTACAAATTAATTCCTGATTCCATTTCGGTGGGCGGCATTGTGGCGGGTCTCGTGATTTCGTTTATTCCGGGTGGATTGACTCCGGTTGAAAGTATCGTGGGCGCCGTCGCGGCGGGCGGTGGACTTTACCTGCTCGGCTGGGTGGCGACCAAGGTGCTGAACAAGGCCGCCATGGGCTTCGGCGATGTCAAGTTGCTGGCCGGCTTTGGCGCGATTATGGGTGTGACCCGCGCGGTCGAAGTCTTGGTGGTCGCTTCGATTCTTGGCATTCTCATTATGGTGCCGTACGCAAAGATTTCCGAACGCAGGGCTGCTAAAAAGGCTTCACAAAATAAAAAAGCTTCCGCAGATGACGCGGAAGACGAAGGTGCCGGACAGATTCCCTTTGGCCCGTTCCTTGCTGTGACCGCCCCGTTTATGTATTTGTGGGGCGACGCATTGAAGGAACTTTATTTGAAACTCGTCGTGGGCGAGTAATTTATTTCTGCATTTCGTAGAAGGCGTAGAGCCAGGCCTTGAGGCGGGTCCAGTTCTTGTCGCTCTTGTACTTGATGAAATCGCCGAAGGAGTAGAGCATTACGTCTTGCGCTGGTGCGCTACCGGTGTAGATTTCTTCGAGTTTGAAGAATTCCGTTGAAAGCTTGAGGTCGGTGTCGCGAACGGTTTCGCCGTCTATGGCAATCGTCAGGTGCTTTTTGTGAATGACGAATGAATAGTGGTGGCGTTTGCCGTCAATGACGCTTGCCTTGCCGTATTCGATAGAGTCGGTCGATACCGTATCGATGCCATTGTAGATTCTTGCGCAGAGTGCGGTGGAATCCTTTTCACAGCGGCGGATTTCAAAGCCCAGGCTGTCGGTGCCCGAGTAGAACAGACGACCGTCTTTTTCAAGACTATCCAGTTCGAACCAGAACGAAAGTGCGAAACTGCTGTCGGTAAATACCTTGCGGGTCGTAAGGAGAGAATCGGTTACGGGCTCAGAAACGAACTCGCGAATGCGGTCATACGAACTAGGAACGTTGTCCCAGTTGATATCTCCTTCGAATGCGGTCAAAGTGGTTGTGGAATCCATCTTGGGAATCACATACCAGGCGTAAAAGGAGTCTTCTGCGAACACTCTGCTGTATCTTGGTCCAAGAAGAATGTTATTCTGAGCATCAATAAATTTATCTGTGTAGTAACTGGCGCTTCTTATGTAAGATTTGCTGTCGTACCAGAAATGGATCGGCACTATAAGCGAATCTAGCGAGTATTCACCCAGGGAATCGAACAGGTCTGACTTCGGCAAGGTAAGCTCGATGTCGTAGAGATGTTTGATGCTCAAGACGTTGTCAACGAACAGAGTGTCGCCGGCGTTCAGGTTCAGCGTGACTCCGACAGCGCGGAAATCTTCGTCGTTAGAAATCTCAATTTGCTTTGCAACATCGCCATTGTTGAAAAGCGGAATGTTTCCGAGGGTGATATAGCCTTGTTTAATGTCTTCTTTGGTGATTTGCTTGCAAGCGAGTGTGCCTGTAATGCAGAGCGTGTCGCCTTTGGCGAATACACTGACAGAATCGGAATTTTCCCAAATCTTGTAATCGGTTGAAATCTGTAATGTGGCTGGCTTTCGAACTCCGACCACGACGGTGTCGATATCGTTCCTTTTCAAAATGTCGACGCCGTAGAGCGTGTCTTTTTCGCCGTCCATTCCGGTTACGGTTGCTACAACGCTGTATGCGCCCGTTATGTCTTCGAATACGGCGTAATCCCCGTATTCGACAGTGGCGGAATCCATTAACTTGGTTTTCCCGTCTACAATCTTTGTCAGGGCAAACTGGACTGTTCCCGATTTTTTGGCGGACATGGGGACCATGACATGGTCAAGATCTTCTTCAATGGCGAAAGCCACGGTGTGTCCGGATTCGGTTTCGGTGAGCACGCCTGCGGTAGAGGTCCCGTTGTCTTCGGGCATTGCGCATGCGCTGAAAAGTGTCGCCATGGAGAAGGCGAGCGTTGCAAATTTTGTCATTTCTCGTCTTGTCATGGTTTACTCCAAATTTGAGAACAGGTGAATATTCATTTGGTACACGCCGTCGGCTTGTTCCTTGTCTTCGCCAATAATGCGCCTTGCCTTCGCCTTGAATTCCTGTAGCTCCGCCTCGAGTTTCTTGTAGGCGTCACTTGAAATGCTGAAGGTGAGCGTGCTCATGACGGTCGGCTGCTTGGGCGGCGTCATCAGGGCCTGTTTCGAAAGTTCGAAGCATTGCAGTTGGTATTGCTTGATGAGTTCGGCGTTGTTGTAGGGGCCGCTGCTGATACTTTCTTTGGTGGGCTTCCAGAAGCCGTTTTCGTTCTTGCGTGCAAGTCCGAGACGCTCCAGGAGTGCAAGCGAGTCCTTGAGCTTTCCGAGCGGAACCTTGGGGAATATACGCTTTTGCACCGGAGTCATGTCGTCGTCCACGTCCATGGCGTCGAGGATTGCGAAAAGGGCGCTGTTGTACCAGTGGCTGTAGTAGTCGTAGGCGTCTTCGTTTAAAATGTGCTGCGGGTTCGGGTGCTGCTTCAAGAGCTCCTGCATCGCGGCGTTACGAATAGATTCGTTTTTGGCCTGGTCCAGTTCGACCAGGGTTTCGAAGTATTTGGCTTCTTTTTTGTCGAGTTCCAGGATTTCAATAAATTTTTGCACCATGCGGGGGCTAACCTTTTTGCCCCTGACAACATCTGCAAAGTAACTGCGGCTCTTTTCGAGGCCGAGCAGGTTGCAAATTTCAGTACGGGTAAAACTGGGCTCCTCTTTGGCGCGGGCAACCTGGTATTCTTCCAAGAACTTGCGGAAGTGAGTAAACTGGTATATGTCTAAAAAACGATTCACGGTTTTAATATAGATTTTTTACGCGAATATTGTATATTTTTTTTTGAAATTTTTGAGAACATGTTACGCAGGTCACAAAATGGCGGGAAACGGCTAAGAAATGGGAATTTTTACACCGAATTCGTCAAAATGAGCTTTTTTTAAGCTTTTATTACACGATGCTAACACATTTTTACTACAACAAGTTGGAATATTTCGGAAAAAAGGGGTTATTTTATAGATGAGGATTTTGGGAAATGAAAAAGGTGTTATTTGTATACATGATGGCGGCGGTATGCACTCTGGTTTCGCAAGTGAGTGCGCGTCCGGCTGCTCCGGGTTTCCAGACTGTTTCCAACAAAGACGGTAGCTCCGTTTCGATTCGTCATTTCGGTGATGAACATTACCACTATACTGAAACGTCCGACGGAATTTTAGTGATGGGCAACGGAGATGGTAGCTATGTGTATGTGGACCAAGATGGTTCTGCAAGCGATTTTATAGCTAAAAATGCGGTGGATCGCACCGCTGAAGAAAAATCCTTTTTGAACGGTTTAAATCAGGAGGCGGTTCATCAAAAACACCAAGAACTGAATGGTGACCGATTTCCCGAGGAAGAAGGACTAATCGAAAACGAAAATTTTAGCCATGTACCCCTGATGTCGTATAATCAGGATGGTGTGTCTGCTATGATGCTTCGTCGCCCCACTTCTGAAAGATGGACTGTAGGGGAACGCTGGTTCCCGGTACTTTTGGTCGGAACAAATGGCAAGGCTCATGGGGATTCTGCGGAATTCTATGATTTCTTGAACAAACCCGGATACAATAAGAACAGGAATGTGGGTAGCTTGCGCGATTACTTCTTGTATGTGTCAGATAGCCTTTTTGATCCGCATTTTGACGTGTACCCGATAGAACTCAATTCGACACTTGAAAGTTATGGTAGCGGTGACAATTTCCGCGAGGGTAAGTTTATTGCAGATGGATTGGATGTTCTTGCAAAGCGCGCTGATTTCTTGGCGAATGCGAAAAAGTACTGCATGAGAAATTCTAATGTCGATGGATTTATATTCCTGTTCCCCGGTATGGAGGAAGACGCGCTCAAGCAGAGTGAAATTTTTTGGGGACACCAGTTCTGGATGCAGAGCAACGGGTCTTCGACGGGCTGGTTCCCATCGGCGTACAAGGCGGGCGGCTACACCTTTGACAAGTACTTGTTTATAGCTCAATATGCCGATGGGTCTCGAAATGGTAAAATCAATAAATTGGGAATTTTTGCCCACGAATTTAGTCATGTGATGGGCTTGAATGACCATTACGGCAGAGATGCGAATGACAATCAGGTCGATGGTCCGGGTGTTTATGACATTATGTCGCTAGGCATGTACAATGGTTCTTCTTTTAACGAAGGTAATGCTCCTATGGGGTATTCCGCTTACGAAAAAGAAATTATGGGCTGGATGAAGTTGACCGAACTGGAAGCGGACAAGGTTTATTCCCTCAAAAAATTGAGTAATATGCAGGCGTATTCAGTCTCGAATCCGAATCAAAATGATGAATACTACATTGTTGAGTATCGCCCGGCAGAATCTTATGATTCGTATATAAAGAATGTGATCAGTTGGAATCAACGTGGTAATGGTGTATATGTGTGGTATATCGATTACGATAAAACGATTTGTGTGACAAATAATAATGCAAATGGCGATATTAATCACCAACGCGTGGCGATCAAGGCGGTGCAGGCGGCCAAGGGTTATTATGCGGACTTTAGCTTTGTGAACAAGAGTGGCAGGGCCTCTGTGCCTGGTGTTTACAATATTGTGCTTGATGGCGACGAAAGAGCGTGCTTTACGACTTCGCAGGGAATGTCGCTTTCGGCTTGCCCCGAAGAATCAAGCTCGTCTGTTGCAAGCTCTAGCAGTGTGGCAAGTTCCAGTAGTTTGGCCAAAAGTTCTAGCAGCGTACGCAGCTCTAGCAGTGAGCAGAAATCGTCAAGCAGTGTCGCTTCTAGCTCCAGCATGAAGATTGTGTCTTCGTCTAGCGAAATGAGATCCAGCTCGTCGGCGTTTATGAGTGTCGTCGATGTCGGCGCTGCAGTGCCGCAGGTGCGGTACTCGCTGGAAGGCCGAATGCTCCATGTGCTTGCCGATGTGCCAGGCCTTAAGGATGTGCGCCTGTTCGATATGCAAGGCCACCTGCTCTATTCGGAGAAGTTCTCCGGCAGTGCGCTGGCGCTTGATCTTGCGGGCATGAGCCACGGCGCATTCGTGGTGCGCCTGACGGCGGGGAACTTTACTTCGCAACGCAAGTTGTCTTGCCCTTAAACCCCATTCGGCAACGCGCTTGCCGATGTGGATTTTTTGTCAAAAAAGAATATTTTGGGGATGCCGTGAGCGTCCCCTTTTGATATTATATTTAGGGCAAGGTTGTTTAAATAAGTGCCTCTGGAGTTAGAGGCGCTAAAGGGTTGTTATGAAAAGACGCATCCTCAGGACTGCGGCAATGGCCGTTTCCGTGTCTTTGGTTTCGATGTCGTGGGGCGCTACGCTTCCGACTGCGACCGAAATCTTCAATAAAATGGGCTTCGGCATCAACATCGGTAACACGATGGAAGTGCCGGGCAATCCGACCGGGTGGGGCAACAAGTTCCCGACAGAGGCCTACATCGATTCGGTAAAGGCGGCCGGATTCAGCACGATTCGCATTCCTTGCGCCTGGGATAGCCACGCCAAAGACGGAGTCATTAACGAAAGTTGGATGGATTCCGTGCAGACGGTGGTGGACATGTGCATGCGCGCAGGGTTAGTGACGGTTCTCAACATTCATTGGGATGGCGGCTGGCTCGAAGGGAACTTGAGTGACGACAAGAAGGACGAAGTGAACGCCAAGCAGAAGGCGTACTGGACCCAGATTGCCACACGCTTCAAGAACTACAACGAACGCCTGCTTTTCGCGAGCGCAAACGAGCCTGCTACGACTGACGATAATTACAAGCATGAAACCGAAATCTTGGCAACATACCACCAGACTTTCGTGGACGCCGTGCGTGCCACGGGTGGTAACAACGCAAGCCGTACGCTTGTGATTCAAGGGCCTTCTACAAGTATTGACCGCTCGGTTGAAGTCTATACGGTGGATAAGCTCCCGAAAGACGTGATCGGGAACCGTTTGATGTTTGAGGTTCACTACTACGATCCGTACACCTATACGCTGATGAATGAACCTGCCAACTGGGGCGCCATTGTGGAACCGCAGTATTATTGGGGTACGGGCGACAATCTTGCTACGGGTGACGATATCGTCCATAATTGCGGTTACAACGCTTGGGGTGGCGGCATGGGAGATCCTTGCACCAAGAGCCAGATGGATGCATCGCTTGGCAAGATGAAGAAAAATTACGTGGACAAGGGTGTGCCGGTGATTATCGGTGAATTTGGCGCAAATGACCGCGTAGGCGTGCTTACGGGCAGCAACTACGACAAGCACCGCAAAGGTCGCCTTGAATATTACCAGGCGTTCATGAGTTCCTGCAAGGCGAATCAGGTGGTGCCGATTGCTTGGGATACGGGTCACGAAGGTGAAAACAACATGACCATTATCCGCAGGCAGAGTGAGCCCGATGGCTCCATTTTTGACAAAGATGTGCTAGACATTATGCGGAAAGCGTATGGTCTTGGCGACTATGTGAATACGGGAATTACTCATGTTGAAAACTTCGTGGAAGGCGGTACCGGAACGATTGCCGTGCGGAATGGCGGCGTTACGAGTTCTTTTGGTCGCGTTAATCTCCGCCGCGAAGGAGCGATGCTTTATGCTAGTGGAGCCATCAAGCTGTTCGATATGAATGGCAACATGCTCCGCAGAGGAACTTCCGAGCTTTCGTTGCAGGGCTTGCGCCAAGGCGTCTATATCGCCAAAAGCGGTAATCGTCAGTTGAAAGTGAGTCTGCGCTAAGGCTCTTTGTTGCAACGAAAACTCCCCGGCGTTCGTCGGGGAGTTTTTTCGAATCAATAAGGAATAATAATTTGGAATAAGCTCTGGTTGGCTACTAGAGTCCAGTGTAGCTGAACGATTTATGGCCGAGCTTTTGGCCACAACTGCTGACAAATACAGCGGTCAACTTACCGACGCGAATGCCTGCAAGATTTCCGCCTTTTTCGCCAAATTCACGGACGAGGTTACCCTGCAAGTCGAATAAGCGGACTTTGGTGCCCTCGGGTGCGCCTTGTACATGCAAGAAGCCGTTTGATACGAACATGTTCATTGACGGAGCGAGGTGTGCCATCTTCAGGGAGGTCTTCGAAGTGTCCTGTTTGGAAGTATCCTGCACGGTCGTGTCCTGCTTGGAAGTGTCCGGCTTGGATTCTTCGTACGGGAGCGAAGGCGTTTCCCAGTCAATCCAGTCGGCATAGTTATCAATCTTGAAACCCTTGCCGTTCGTGGGCTTGACGTGGATATCGGTATTGGCGTTCTTGCCGCGCATGAACTTGTCCACGAACGCTGTCACGGAATTGTTCTGGTTCGGCGCTGCCTGGCAATGCTCATGGCCGCCGGTAAAGTCGAAACCGATACGGTCTTCGATGCCCATGGCCTTCCACACCTCGGTCGCTGCCATGATGGACTTGTAGCCCGATTCGTCGCCAAGCCATTCGTAGGGTGGGTTGCCGAGTGCAATCACTGCGCGCGGGGCGATCATGGCGATGAGTTCGTGATGGTCGTGCGGGAGCTTGTACGGGTCCTGGCTCTTGAGGCTCTGCATGAACCAGCTGTAGTTTGTGTTGTCAATTTTTTCGATGTTCGTGCCGCGGCTCGCGAAGTCTGCGGAAGTGCGCCAGGAGTTGATGCCGCCGCCACCCGATTCCTGGGCGATGGTGAGCGTCACGCGTTCGTCGAAGGCGCCTGCGAAGAGTGCCATCTTGCCCGCATAGGAACAACCTGTGACAGCAATCTTGCTCATGTCCAGGTGGTACTGGTCGGCAATTTGCGCAAGACCGTCAATCAGGCGGCTTACACCCCAAGACCATGCGGAATAGTCACCGTTCTGGTTCTTGTTGCCGTAGAACTTGTAGAAGCCCACGTTCGTGTCCTTCTGGCCGTTCATGGAGTATTTCGCGACCTGGTCGTGATTGAAGGGCACCTGCACAAAGCCGCTGAACAGGCTAGAGGAAAGCGACCCCGTACCGCTATTCATGCCGATGATAATCGGGTGCGGGCCGTTGCCAGACGGAATGCTGAACTTCGACGTAATCGTCATTGTCTTGCCGCCTTCCTTGACGGTGACCGTGAGGGTGCCGCCGCTGTAAGTGGCGCTTACGTCGGAAGGAATCGGCTTGTCGCCGATTTCGTACTTTTCGATATCGGCCTTGATTTCGTTACGACGCTTGCTCCAGTCGCCATACTTGGTGACCTTGGAGCCGTCGTGGAATTCGAATGGGTTCGGGAGTTTCTTATTGCTTTTGAGTTCGCCCGCCTTGGCGCCAAGATCCTTGCCGCGGTTTTCGAGGTCGAAATTGAGCGGTATTTCTGCAAATACCATGGAACATAAACCAAAAAGAAGCGCCGTGTGGAGGCCCTTTTTCATGTTTCACTCCTTTCGCCAAACAGAAACCCAAACCCATTGTGTTAAACAACCTTAATTATAATGGGTACTTTAAATATATGCTTGAATTGCATAGATATGGTGTTCAAATTGTTTATGCTGTGGACAAATATGTCCACATCTTTCATGCTGTAGTCCGTGGACAACCTTTTATTCCGTTATTTATGGAATTTTTGCCGTTTTTGATATATATTAGGCAAAAAAGGATGTTTTATGGGATTTGGTTTAAAAAAGAAGGGGACGGTATCGGCGCTCTGCCTAACAGTGTTTGGTGTAATTGGGGCAGGCGCCGAGCCGCTGGCTTTCCCGGAGGCGCTCGGTTTTGGTGCAAATGAAATCCGCTGGACAAGATTAACGACGTGTTCGTGAATAATTACTTTGTCTATGGCCCGAAGGGGAGTAACCCGTGGTTCCAGGTAGACAAGAACCAGAGTATCTACGCCAGCGGGAACATGATCGATACGGACCGCGACGGAAAACTGAACGGCGGGCCTTCTAGTATTTATTATTATCAGGGCGTGGGCGAGGAACTTTCGAAACCTTGGAGCGAACTTACGACGAGCGGCCCGATGCTCAGTGCGGCTAGCGCTTGGCGCTATGTGACGTCGCAGAGCGGCGTGCTCCCGTACGACGATATTGATTCCCTGATATGGCACCAGGTGGGGACACTTGGGAAAGAAGGAACCCTGGTGGAAAAATCGGCTGAAGCGGATTCGACTACTACGCGCCTCGCTGACAAGTATTATCTTCGTGCAGAAGTTGTTACGGTAGGCGTCTTTGACATGAACGGCCGATATGTGGGCGTGACTACGCAGGGACTTCCGCAAGGCCGCTACATGGTCCGCCAGAAGGTGAATGGCCGGATTGTAAATAAACTGGTCCGAAAAGACTGATTACGTCGCAACTGAATTGAACTTTAAGAAAAAATCCCCAGCCGAGATGACCGGGGATTTTTTTGGAGGTGTGTTGTTGCGAGAGAGTTAGCGCCTTGTGGCCTTGAAAATCCCGAGGGTCCTGTTGCCTTGCGCGACCTTGACGAGGTAGGCGCCTTGCCGCAGGGTGATGTGGAGTTCGTTCCCCTGCATGGCGCGGAATTCCGCGATGCGGTGGCCTTGCATGTCGAAGACGCTGATGTCGTGCGCGCCGCCGTCGATGCCTTCGAGACGGAGATTGCTACCGTTGATTCGCCCGCTGATTGCATTGCTTTGCATCATGGATTCGGCGGCGGTGATGCCCTCGGTATCTTCTGTGCCGGAGGAAGCGCCTTCTGTTGCGCTGGACGATTCCGGACCGGCGATTTCTGCACTTGACGAGGATTCCGGCTCTTCGGAACTGCTGGATTCCGGCTCCACCTGAATCAAGCCACCATCGGTGATGGGCGTCTTTGCCCGTGTGAGGACGTCGAGCGGGTCGGGCTTGCTGGAATCGAACGCTTCATGATCGTCGCGCAGGTGCTTGGCGAGTTCGGGCACTTTCGCCTTGATTTCTTCGATGTTTGCGCGGGCAAGTTCGTAGGCGCCGTATTCGCAGAAGTGCGTCTTGTCGCTCGCGGTGTACATGTACATTTTTTCCTTGTTGCCTCCGAGGGCCTTGCCGAGCGTGATGCTGTGCTGGTTCAGGTCGAGCACGGTGACGCCGAGCTTTTTGCCGAGGGCGCGCATGCGTTCGGGGAGCCCGCCCACGGCTGTTTTCGGGTCGGTCTCGTTCTGCCTTGCGGTGGATGTCACGAATAGCGGAGTGGCCCCCTTCGCCTTGATTTCGTTTGCGTACTTGGTGAGGGTCGCTTCGTAGTTGTTTACGTCGTTTTGGTTCTTTTGGTCGTTATGCGCGAACTGCACGGTCACGAAGTCGCCCTTCTTGACCTCGGAGAGAATCTTTGCGAGGCGCTTCATGCTGTAGAACCCGCTGGCGGTAAGGCCCGATTCGGCGTAGTTCGCGATGGCAAGGCTGGATTTGAAAAATCCCGGGGCCATCTGGCCCCAGCCCGCCCACGGTGCCATAATCTGGTCAACCACGGTGGAGTTTCCGCAGAGCCAGAGCGTGGTCACGTTGTCGTTTCGCTTGATTTCGATTCCTGCGACGGCGGGCGCCTTGCCGCTGATGACGAAGGTGAGCTTCTTGTCCCAGGTGCGGTAATCCTTTTCGCGGTCCTTGATGCTCATGGTCACCGAGCCGTCCATACTTTTTGTTTCCATGCGCCTGAGCGAAACGGTCTGCCTGCTGAACACGCCGCCGGCGAGGGTGACGCGGTCGAGCATGAGCTTGCGGTTTTCGGCCCATACGGTGGTTTCGCTTTCATTCTCGCCGTCACCGAGAATGAACGTTACCTCGTAATTGCCTTGCGGGAGCGCCACCGAGAAAACCATGTCGCCCTTCGCCGTCAAGAAATCCGTGGTGAGGTCGTCGTCCCACAGGCGGTCTACCGAAGAAACCGTCCCGCTCTCGAAGCCGTAGCCCTGCGAGTCGCTGTACTTGGTGTTGGCCTTGACCTGCGTGTAGCCCGCGGCAACCGGGCCCTCGCCAAAGTCAAACTTGTAGTTTTCGGCGGCTTCGGCCATGGAGAATGCGGCCAGAAGCGCTGCGACAGTCACCATCGTGGCTGTTTTGACAAGGGTGTCGTAGCCCTTGATTTCAGTTTTGTAATCCATAATAACATCCCTTTTACACGCGTTCGTGCTTGTACTACAAAATGTACTATAAAATTTTTAGAAAAGCAAGAAAAATTTTAATTTTTTTTGTAAATTCATTCCCCCGATACCGCAAAATGCGCAAAAATGGCGTTTTTCCCGTCAAGTTCTATGCGCAAGTAGTAGCGACCGGCCGAAAGCTGAGCGCCTCCTTGCAGGATTGCTTTGTTGCCGGCTGAAACCATGCGGGTCTCGTCGAGAACCGTCTTGCCGAGTGCATTCATGATTTGTATGCGTGCCAAACCGCCTGCGGAACGGAAAGTGAAATCTCGGGGGTTGAAAACCATTTGGTTCTTTTGCATGGTGGCGGCGATGGTGGTGCCCTTTTCGGGGTCCTGCGTGCCGCTAGAGTCCCTGAGTACTTCGGCGACGGGACAACCGACCCGGTGTACGGCCTCGTTGGTAAAGGACACCATGTCAACGTTGGGGCCTCCGTTATTTGTTGTGGAATAGAGGACCATGTCAAAATCTACGGCGTCTAGCCAAACGTCTTCCACGTAGGCGGTGTCCCAGATATCCCAGCCACCGGTAGGCGGGAGCTTTATATCGTAGGTGACGGCATCGATCTTGATTTTCATGTCGCGGTTTTCGGTCCCGTCAAAAGCGTAGCGCACCATAACCCGTGCGTTGGTGGCTGACCTGTCGGAAGTGAGCTTGTACGTAGCTGTGCTGGAAATGTCGTTGGTAAGGTTGAAGAATCCCTTGCCTACGTAGCCTTCGTGGTTCGTGTCGGTGGTGCCGTCTCCCTTGTCCGGGTTTGCCATGTCGATGGGTGAAGGCCAAGCCTTGATTCCCTTGAGGTTGGAACATTCTACGACGGCAGAACTGAATTGCGGAATTTCGGAACTGGAAGATTCGGGCGCTACAGAACTGGAACTTTCGTTTTCTGTGGCTGAATTGGCGACACAGGCGGAGCCGCCCTTGAACATGGCGGTGTAGGTCGTGTTGTGATTAGGCGTCTTGAAACCGTAGTAGAGCTTGTTGGACGAAATCTTCTTGCAGTTTTCGTCTGCCCAGTATTCAAAGGTCTCGCCGCTTGCGGGTGCCACCCGAAGGGTCATGGGGGAACCTCCCGGGAAACTCTGATTCTGCGTGATAGCGCCCTTTGTCGCGATGTTCGCCTTTACGGTCACCTTGTAGCGGGGGCGTAACGCCGAAACGAGCTTTGTGAGTTCTGCCTTTGATTCGGGCGAAAGGAAGGTGTCGTTTACGCCCCTTTCCAGTTCTTCTGCAATCATGGTGCCGTGGCCCATGGAGCCCATTTCTTGGAAGTGCGTATTCCCGTCGTTACTGCCGTTGGGGTAGTTGGGGTAAAGTCCTGCATCCAGTTGCATATAAAGGAATTTCTTGACATACGAATCCATCATTCCTTTGTATGTATTGTTATAGGTATTGTAGGATTTCATGTTCAGGTCTACGAAGGGAATCTTGTAATCCTTCGCAAGCTTTAGCATCATGCCGCGGGAATCGTAGTTGTTGCTTCCGGTAGAAAATACGTTGCGCGAACCGCTCATGGTGACGGTTGAAACCAACACCGGGGTTGCCCCGCGCTTTTGCGCCGTCGTGATGTACTGCTTCATGTAATACGGGAAGGAATCCTGGGGAACGTAGCGTTCCGGCTTGTTTGCGGTGCGGTCGTTATGCCCGAACTGCACGAATACGAAATCCCCTTTCTGGATGTTTGGCTCGAGGCTTTTTAGACGCCCGTCAACGATGAAACTCTTGGAACTGCGCCCGCCAATAGCCACATTGTTTACTTTCACGCGGGAGGCGTCGAAGAAGTTGTTCAGCACCTGGCCCCAACCTTTTTGCGGGTATGCGGAATCCTTGTAGTTGCAGACCGTAGAATCGCCGATGACATGGATGGTGAAGGATGTGGTGTCGCTCACGGCAAGGCTTGTAAACAGGCCGGCCACGATGGCGTATTTGAAAAGACTCTTCATGCAGACTCCTTATTTTATGTTGGCCCAGGTGGCGCTAAATTTGTGTTTCCCGTTGCGGACGATGATGCGGTAGATTCCGCTTGCCTGGACGATGTCGGACAGGTCTATGTTGTCGCTGCCGGAGAGCTTGCGGGCGACCAGACGGCCCGACATGTCGAAAACATCTATCCTCGTGTTTTTGTTTTTCGAGACAGAAAGAATGTCGCCTTTCAGGGACGTTGTCTCGACTTCGGGGACGATTCGTTCCACGCCGTCAACGCTGAATCCAAAAGCATCTATGTTCGGCCCTCCGTTTTCGGTCATGGAAATGAACTTGAGGATTCCTTCGCCGTTGATGAGGTCCAGATCCACGTAGGCGGTATCCCAGGTGTCCCAATCTGCCGTGGGCTTGAACTTCACGATATAATCGTGGTCGAGGTACACGTTCAGCGAGCGCTCTTCGGTGCCGGCAAAGGAATAGCGGATTCCCATAGTCACGTAGCCTGCAGAGGGAAACTTCATCTTGTATTCGGCGGTAGAATTCAGCGCGTTTTCGAAATTGAAGAAACCGTTGCCTGTATAGCCTTCGTGGTTTGCCTCGGTGGCGCCGTTTCCCGTATCGGGATTGGCGGCGTCGATAAAGTTCTTGATGTCTAGGCTTATATGCTTTTCTTCTTCCTGGACGGTGTCTTTCGCGGTAGTCTCTACGGAGTATGCTACATCGGAAAGCTTTTTCGGCGTCCCTGTCGGGAAACTTGTCAAAGCCTTGCCGTCGCCGGTGTATTTTTCTGCGGTGCCGCCTTCGTAAACAGCGGTGTATTGCGTGCTGGCGGAACCCATGACGAAGGTGTATATCTTGTCTGATTTTACCGAGGCGTTTGCGTTTCCGCTTACCTTTTTGCCGTTGCCGTCATACCAGCCAAGAAATTTCTTGCCGGATTTCGGGGTGGTCTTGAGCGTCACCGTCATGCCCTTGGGATAATAGGAGCTGATTGTCGTTGCCTGGTCAGAACCTGCGGGGCTGACTTTCACGTCTACTTTGTACATGGGCGCCAAGTAGTCGGCGAGTTTTTTCACCTGAGCGTCCGGGTGAACGCGCAGCTGCTCGGTAATGATACGTCCGAAAGCGATGGCTCCATTCTGCTGGAAATGAAGGTTGTCATTGTTCCCGTTCGCGTAGTTGCTGTATTCGCCCTTGTCGAGCACCACGTTCAGGTAATGGTGAGCGTAGAACTGGCCTACGGAAAGCAGGTAGTTGCGGCTCAGTGTGTCCATGTCGATGATGGGCGTGTTGAGCGTTTTCGAAAGTTCGCGTGCGATAATCGGGTAGTTGTGGTAGGATTCGTAAATTGAATCCTGCTTTGTTCCGCGGAAATCGCTGCGGCGTACCGGATTCACGATGATGGGGTAGGCTCCCTTGGCCTTCGCCTCGTTGATCATCTTGGTCATGTAGGTGCGGTAACCGGCTTCGGAACTGTAGTTGCGGTCGTTGATTCCGAACTTGATGAATACATAGTCGCCCTTCTGGAGGGCATTCTTGACCGGGGCCCATTTCCCGCCGTTGTAATAAGTTTCTGCGGCGGTACCGCCCGCACCGTGGTTTTTGACGGTCGCGAGCCCGGAATCGAAGAAGTATCCGAAATTCTGGCCGATGCCCTGTTTGGGATAATAGCCTGCGTTCCAGTCCTGCATGGTGGAATCGCCGCACATGTAGATGGTTACTTTCGCCCATACGGCTGCCGGGGCAATGACCATGGAAATTGCCACGAGGCTTTGCCAAATCATTGAATAAAATCCGTTCATTTTAAACCAATCCCTTTTTGTAAAATCCGTTAATGTTAAAAGCCGCCTAACGCCCTTCCGAGAAAGGGCGCTAGACGGGGAGCTTATGGGGGTTCTATTTCTTAAAGATTCCCTTGGAGATGTACTTGCCGTCGATTTTTACGCGCACGAGATAACTCCCCTTCGGGAGCGGTTCCTGCGAGAGGTCCACGGCGGGCTCGCCCGCGGCGACAAACTTCGCGATGGTCCCTACGATGCGGCCGCTCATGTTGTAAATCTCGATTTCGGCATATCCGCCACGGGCAAGTTTCTGCACGCCTGTCGCAAGGACGGTCGTGCCGTTGTTGTTATTGAGCGTATCCACCGGGGTCGCCGACGTGTCGGGTGGGTCGACAATCACCGGGTCCGTAATCACCGGGTCAATAACGACGGGGGTAGTACCGTCACCTGCGAGATAAATGGAAGGCTGCTTCAGGTTCTTTACCGCGTCGGGCAGGTAGTAGCCCAGGTGCGGCGGCTGGTTGTAGGCCACGTTCTGCCAGGCAATGCTCACGCGGTAATGCGGGTCGTGCATCAGGGTGTACACGCGGTAATCCGTCGTGACCGGAGTGCCGAAAATCGTAATCATGGAGGCGTCGCTGCCCGAACGCAGGATAAGTTCTTCGCGCCAGTCGCCGAATAAATCGGCCACGAGGCTCGGGTTCTTCTTTGTTCCGTTGTTCGTAGTGGACTTGTTCACGTTGCCGTAGGTAAAGTAGCGGTTCGCCTTCTTGTCCTTGGTGCTCCACTTGTCTATTGCGCCGTCAAGCAGTTCGTCTTGCAGGTCTCCGTCGAAATAGATGCGGAAGTTTACCGAGGGCTTGCTGCCCGAAATCTTCTGGCCCTTCACGTTCTTCACGCCGTCGCCCGCGCTGCTCCACATTTCGAATCCGCGATGGTCCGCGTCAATGTCTGCGGCGAGGCCTCGGCCGTTGTCTACGCCCGGGTTCGGCTGCTTGGTGCCCCAGATAATCTTACCGTCGGGGCCGCGGAAGTCGTCGGTGTAGGTGGCGGACTTTTCTTCGTGAACGTCCCACGATTCAAGGCCCGGGCGGTCGGGGTCCATGTCAGAGAGGTGGAGTGCGTCGCCGTGTCCGAGCCCTGTGCGGTAAAGGAGCGTGCCGTCGGACTTGAGCGCCGCGGAACCGAACACGATTTCGTCTTTGCCGTCGCCGTTGATGTCGCCCACGGAAACGTTGTGGTTGCCTTCGCCAAAGATGCCCTGGCCCCTCGTTTCGGACTTGTGGTACCAGCGCTGCTTGAGCTGCTTGCCGTCGAAGTCGTAGGCGACCGCGTAGGCGTAGGTGTAGTAGCCGCGCATCATCACGAGGCTCGGGTGTACACCGTCGAGGTAGGCGATGGCCGCGAGCATGCGTTCGCTGCGGTTGCCGTAGTTGTCGCCCCAGTTCTTGGTGATATTACGGCCCGGCACGTAGTCGATGGTCGTGATGGCTGCACCCGTCTTGCCGTTGAACACGGTCAGGAACTCGTTCCCGCTCATGATGGTACCGGTCTTTGTGCGGTAATCCTTGCTCTTGTCGCCGATGACCTTGCCCGTACCGTCGACCGTGCCGTCGCTTGTCTTCATGGCGACTTCGGCGATGCCGTCGCCGTCCAGGTCGTAGACCATGAACTGCGTGTAGTGAGCGCCCGCGCGGATGTTTCGGCCCAGGTCGATGCGCCACAGCTTTTTGCCGTTCATCTTGTAGCCGTCGATGTACACGTTGCCCGTGTAGCCGCTCTGCGAGTTGTCCTTCTGGTTGCTCGGATCCCACTTTACGACAAGCTCGAGTTCACCGTCGCCGTCCAGGTCGCCCACGCTCATGTCGTTTGAGGTGTAGCTGCAGCTGGAACCGTCGGGCATCTTGAGGTCGCCCGGGCGGTCAAGCTTGAGAGTTGCATACGGGATGTTCTTGCCGTCGGAATTGGCCGACTTGTCGAACACGAACGAGAGCCCGGCCTGCGCGCCTTCCTTGCCGTCCACGACTGCGGCGACCGTATACTTGGAGGTCGCCTTACCCGAAGCGTCGAGGTAGTTTGTCGCGCCGTTCCCTGCGATGGTCGCAATTTTTGTCCCGTCGCGGTAGAGGTTGAACTCGGTATTCGGGGCGTCGCTCCCGAGCAGGCGCCAGCTGACCAGCATGCCTTTTCCGACGTTAGAAGCCACGAGACCGCGGCTCAGTTTTTCCATCTGACGCGGGGCCGCGAAAGACGGGATGGCGAGTCCAAAGGACAACGCTACACACGCCGCAAGCGGCGTTTTCTTTCCACAATACACCATATTTTCCTCCCCAAAAGGGTCGAAGTTATACCAAACAGGTACTTATCGTACCGATTTTTAATATAATCTAAATTTTTATTAAAAGTCTACATTTTCTCAATAATTTACCTTAATTTACAAAGATTGTTAGTTGTTTGTTGTTGTAAAATGTCTACATTTTTGGAAAAATTGCTGAAAAAAGTTCCGTTTTCGCCGTTTTGAGGCCTTTTCTAAAAGTCAACGGCTTTCATCGAATGTCGAGCGAAGAGTGCGGATGTACAAAAAGTTAATAATTACTATACCATGTACTACATTTTTATGTATATTTAATATCATGAATACCTTCGTAAACATTTTCGAGTTTACCAAGTTCCGCAAGTTCCTGGCCGAATACCAGGAGCGCCGTCAGGCGGCGGAGCCTTCGTTTTCGCGTACCGAGTTCTGCAGCTTGCTGGGGCTCCCGAATACCCGCAGCTATTTCAACGACGTGGTGCAGGGCAAGCGCGTGACCGACAACATGCGCGAGCGCTTTATAAATGTTATCGGGCTCAAGGGGAACGAGGCGAGGTATTTCGAGGCGATGGTCGATTTTGACCAGGGGAAGACAGCCCAGGTGCGCGAAGCGGCGTTCGATGCCATGATGCGCCTGAACAAGAACCCGCAGGCGATTGTGGACCCGGACAGCTACGAGTTCTTTGGCAACTGGTACAACAGCACGGTTTACGCGATTCTCGAGGTGATGGATGTGGGCGACGACGTGTCGGAACTTGCGGCGAAGATTTTCCCGCCCGTGTCCGAGAAGCGCTTGAAGGCAAGCCTTGAACTTATGCAGAAGATGTCGCTCGTGCGCAAGGACGAACGCGGGTTCTGGAAGCCGACGAAGGATAGCCTTGCCACGGTGCAGCAGAGCAAGAGCCAGATGGTGCTCCAGTTCCAGAAGCAGTGCCTGGAACTCTCGAAGCAGGCACTGGAATCCGAAGGGAGCGAATCCCGCGATATGACCACGTTCACGTTTGCGGTGTCGAAATCCGCGCAGGCGAAGGTCGAGAAGGCTGCCGAAAAGTTCAAGGCGCAGGTGCGCCAGATCGTGATGGCCGATAACGAGATGCCGACCGTCGTGGAACATGTGAACCTGCACGTGTTCAGCAACATTCGCGAAAATAATAAACCGTCCGGTGCGGGCGAGGCGTAGGGAGGGAAGTGTTTATGGGATGCTTTAGGAATATCTTTGGTGCGGAGCGTCTTGCGTTCGCTTTTGCCGCGGTGTGCGTGCTCGCCTTCTTTGCGGGCTGCAGCAATACGTCTTCTACGGATTCCGCAGGAATCCTTATCGAGACGAATACGGGCAACAAGGGGCTTGCGCGGATTCTTGTTTCTACCGAAAATCTGGATGTTGTCGCGGGCGATACTGTCGTGGTGTTCAAGGCCAGCGCCGATACCGTAGGCGATACTTTGTATGTAGATACGGTGGACTACAGGCATGTGGCGACCTCGATTGAGTGCGCGTCGGGCGTGATGTCGCTTGACAGCCTGCCCGTGGGCGATTACGAATCCGTTTCGGTGCACCCTGTGGACGGTGCCGTGCGTACGGTAGCTGTTTCCTGGAACGTTGAGGAAAAATCCACGAATGTCGACCGTGCGCTGGATGCGGAATTCAAGGGCGCTGTCGCGCTCGTGCTTCCCGAGGGTTTTGTGGATTTGGCCTCGTCGGATGAAGTGTTCGAAGATATGCCTTTCGCGGTCCGGCTCCCGAATGTAAAAAATCCCTGCCTGCTGGATGCTGACGGCAACATGGTGCGCCTCAGTCGTGCCGAACTTGCGGATGTCCCCACGGCAAAGACTTCTGATTCCGCTGTTTATTGGGGTGTGCTTCCGCAGGTCGCCTTCGACGGGAATGGCGCGATTTCCCTTGACATCGTAGAATCGTGCCAGTCCAGCGACCACATTGACTTGGCTCTGGCTCGGTATGTGGAGCATTTTGATTCGATAGTTCCTTCCGAAGCGGCGCTCGCCACCGGCAACGAGCTTGTGTCTGTGCTCGGCAATTCCCGCTGGGTGGATTCTACCGACAACTGGTTCTACATTCCCGATTTCAAGCCCTTCTCCGAAGACGGCTACTACATGGGGCTTTCCATCTGGTTCAATATCGATTCCATGCAGGTGGGCGAGTACGCACAAATTATTTCGGCCAAGAAGGATAGCGTGGGCTTCACTCTGCAGAAGCGCGGAACATCGGGTGCGGTGAACCTCAGACTCGATACGCGTACGGGTGTCTACAACACGGTCGTGGGGCGTGCGAACGGGGTGCTCGACGGCACGTGGCATAACTATTCGTTCAAAATTCACGGCGATAGCGTGACCACGTTCATCGACGGAGCGCTGCTGGAATCCAGGCAGTTCGATTCGGGCGAGGGCTTTGCGGCTGCATTCAACCCCTCGATCGGCTACGGCGGGCTTCGCGGCGGTATCGACGAGGTGTTCTTCTTCGACGGTACGCAGTCCAACAACTGGATGCGACTGTTCTACGCCCTGCAATATGCGGTTATAAAGGAATAAACGGGTGTTTAAGGCCCCTTTCGGGGCTTGTTTTGCGAAATGTAGACTTTTTTTAAATAAAGTGTTGTAAAAATTACATCATCTAGTTTGAAATTGCGTAAAAACTATTGACTTTTAATAAAAATTAGCGTATATTTAAAGTAGCAAACCTTATAGTAAAAAGGGAGATAAAATGTTTGGTGTGATGGGATTGAATTCTCGCGGAGTGGTGTCCGCGGCAATTTTCACGCTCGCTTTTGCGGGCCAAGGTGCGTTCGCTCAGTCGTGGTATGCAACTGACGTGCGCCAAGGGGGCCATGACCCTTCCATGTACAGGGACGAGAATGGCTACATCCTTATGTCCACGAATAACAATCTGGCGATGTGGACCTCGACGGACATGGTCAAGTGGAGTTCGAAGGGGCAAATCTTCAACGATAGCCCGCAGTGGCTCAAGAACGCCGTAGGCGGCAAGACCGACGGCATCTGGGCTCCGGACCTGTTCCATTTCAATAACCAGTACGGCGTGTTCTACTGCGGCTCCGTTTTTGGCCAGCGCACGTCTGCAATCGGTGTCGCGACGAACGCGAACCTGGATTTCTTGAATCCGGCGAAAGGTTGGACGGACCAGGGCGAAGTGACGCGCACCACGAACAGCAACAACTACAACGCGATTGATGCCGACGTGGTGGTGACTCCCGATGGCCAGTACTGGATGACTTACGGCTCCTGGAATGCGGGCGGTATCCGCTTGATCAAGCTGGACCCCAAGACGGGCAAGCAGGCGAGCGACGACAAGACGAACTACATGATTGCGACGCGCGGAGGTACGGGTATCGAAGGTCCGAGCCTCATCGAGCACGGCGGGCAGTATTTCTTGTTCACGGCTTGGGATGTATGTTGCAAACAAGGTAACGAAATCGAACAGACCACTTACAAGACGGCCATGGGCCGCGCCGACAAGGTGAACGGAACCTACAAGGACCGCAGCGGCAAGGAACTCAACAAGGGTGGCGGAACCATCCTGATGCAGCGTTACAGCCGTTACGTGGGCCCGGGCGGCGGCGAAGCCTTCAAGGACCTGAACCGCATCCGCTTTGTGCATCATTACTACGACCTGACCGGCGACAAGTACAACCACATCCACATTCGCGACCTGGTTTTTACCGACGACAACTGGCCCGAAATGGGGCAGCCCTTCCTCGGGCGCTACCTGAGTGCCGAGGCGGAACACGGCATTATGACACGCGGTGCGACGGATGACCTGACCTTCAATTACACGAAGGAAGCCTCGAACGGCGAATACGTGGGCTACATCAATACGAAGGGTTCCAAGATTCGCTTGCCGATGAACATTATGCAGGCAGGCGACTACATTATGCGTTACCGCTACGCGAACGGCGGCGATAATGATGCTACACATAAAGTAACGGTGAATGGAAAGGCGCAGACGGTAAAGCTCCCGAAGACGGGCGCCTGGGGCAGTTTCCCCGAAAAGTCCGTGGCGATGGTGCCTGCAAAGCTCAAGCGCGGCGGCAACTTTATTGAGGTGGAGCCCGACCAGAATTTTGCGGAACTGGACCGCATCGACTTCTTGCGCGTGATTCGCGATACCATTCCGGGCAACGGATTCGATAACGGAATCAAGGTGCGTCTCACCAAGGACGACAAGCTTGCCGTCAAGAACGGCGGCTACGCCATCTTCGAAAACGTGGTGACGGATTCTATCAAGAGCACCGAAGTCAAGGTCGAACTGCAGCAGTGCAGCGGCGGAACGCTCAGCATCCGCGAGGGTTCTGCCTCGGGTACGGAACTTTCCAAGTGCACCGTTCCTTCGAGCTGCGCAAACGGCGCCTGGACCGAATTGAACTGCTCTGCCACCAAGAAGCTTTCGGGCGTCAAGGACTTCTACCTCACGGGTAGCGGCATGAGCGGCGAAGTGCTGGTGGGCAACATCCGCTTCGGAAAAATTGCTGAACCGCCTGCATCGAGCTCCAGCGTGGTTCCGCCGGCATCCAGTTCTAGCGCGGCTCCGGAAGAATCTAGTTCCAGCAGCGGAACGACCGCGATTGTTCCACGCGTAATCCGCAACGATATGCAGACTCCTGCACGCAAGGGTTACCGTGACCTCAAGGGCCGTAGTTTTGACAAGCAGATTCCGTACAGGGTGATGTTCTAACGATGAATTGTAACCCTTTATGTCATCCCCGCGTAGGCGGGGATCTCCCTTAAGGTAGGCTTTATTATGCATAAAATTTCTTCAATTGCTCTGCTTCTAGCTGCGACCTGTTTTGCGGCAAACCCCCTCACTACAAAATTCTACTCTGCCGATGCCGCGGCGCTCGTGCACAACGACAGCTTGTTTATTTTTGCGGGCCACGACGAGCAGGGTGCTCAGGGGAATAACAACAAGTTCTTCTTGATGAACGACTGGCACGTGCTGGTGACCGACGACATGGAAAACTACCATGACTACGGTGCGGTACTTTCGTGGCGGACCTTCAAGTGGGCAAGCGGCAACGCCTTTGCGGGCCACTGCGAATACCGTAACGGCAAGTTCTATTGGTACGTGGCGGTGCATCATGCGACTGTCGTGCGTGATGAAGGCTTCGCGATTGGCGTCGCGGTGGCCGATCACCCCTCGGGCCCGTGGAAAGATGCCATTGGCAAGGCGCTCGTGACCGACGATACCCCGAACGATGTCGCGCTGAATATCGACCCCGCAATTTTCTACGATGGGAACGATATCTGGATGTATTGGGGCTCGTGGAACGCGGGCCGTCGCGTGAAACTCAAGGAAAACATGATTGAGCTCGCGAGTACGCCCGAGGACATCAAGATAAGGGACTTTTTCGAAGCTCCCTGGATGCACAAATACCGCGGCAACTACTACTTCAGTTACGCCTCGGGCTACCCGTCTACGACAAACTACTCCATGGCCACGAGCCTGAATGGCCCGTGGACGCAGAAGGGGGTGCTGAACGACAAGCTCGACAATTCCGAGACGAACCACCAGGCGATTTTCAAGTATCTCGGTCACTGGTACTTTATGTATCATGGTGCGAACGCTCCGGGCGGCTGGACTTACCGCCGTTCTGTGAATATCGACTACCTGTATTATGACGAGAATGCGAATATCCAGAAAATCAAGCGTACCACCACGGGTGTAGACAAAGTAAATAACGCACTCGTGGAAAACGGCACGTACCGCCTGACCGTTTCGCACAGCGCGCTTTCGCTGGTCGAAGAGAGCGGAATCGTGGTGCAGCGCCCCGAAAGCGAAAGGGATGCGAATCAGTTCTGGACCGTGGAACGCAGCGCGAAAAATGCCCGCCATTACACGCTCAAGAATTACGGTACCGGCCGCTACTATTGCCCGCCCAAGACGCTGCTCGATACCGTCAAGACGTCGGCGACTGCCTGCGAAATCCGCATCGAGAATGCCTCTGCCGCGAAGGGCTACTACCTGTATGGCGATTACGACAGCGACTTTGTGGGCGACGTGCTGAATGTCTCGAAGGACGCGGGCATGCCTGTGATTACCTGGGTGCGCACCGGTGCGGACAACCAGAAGGTGAAACTCGCGAAGGCGACCCCGCCGGCCATTGAACCGGAATCGTCTTCTAGCATCAAGGAATCTTCCAGCAGCGAAGTCGCGCCCGAAAGTTCCAGCAGTGGAACTACCGCGATTGCTCCGCGCGCAGCTCGCCAGGGAATGCAGGTGCTTGCTCGCAAGGGTTACCGTGACCTCAAGGGCCGCAGTTTTGACAGCCGGATTCCGTATCGGGTGATGTTCTAGCGGAATTAACTTATTCTAAAAACAGGAGTGTTTGGATGTATGGATTGGGAAACGCCCTTCGGGGTGGTTTTATAGGTGCCGGGTTGTCGCTTGCTGTTGGTGCATTTGCCGCAAGCAATCCCGTTGTCACGAACATGTTCACGGCAGACCCCGCAGGGCTCGTTTACAACGATACCATGTATATCTTCACGGGGCATGACGAAGCGCCCGCCGGTCACGAAGGTTACATAATGAACGACTGGCACATATTCTCTTCGGGAGATATGGATACCTGGGTGGATCGCGGGGCCGCGCTTTCTATCAAGTCGTTCAAGTGGGCGCGTGGCAGTGCTTGGGCGAGCCAGACTATCGAACGTAACGGCAAGTTCTACTGGTACGTGACCGTGCACGACGGCAGGGACTTTGCGGTTGGCGTCGCCGTTGCGGACCATCCGGCAGGCCCGTACAAGGATGCCATCGGCAAGGCACTCATTACAAGCGACATGACTGCTGCGAATAGCGGCGTGAATTACGATATCGATCCGACCGTCTTTATCGATGACGACGGACAGGCCTATATTTATTGGGGCAACGGCGCCGTGATGGGCTACAGGCTCAAGGAAAATATGGTCGAACTGCAAGGCAACATGTTCAACGTGACGCCGCCCAGTTTTACCGAGGCTCCGTACGTTCATAAAAGGAACGGCTACTACTTTTTGACGTATGCCTACGGCTGGGAAGAACGCATTGGCCAGGCGACCATGAAAAGCCCGACGGGGCCCGTATCCAATTCCAAGGTCATTGTCGGCTACAACAAGAATTCCAACACGAGCCATCAGGCGTTCGTCGAATTCCATAACCAGTGGTATTACATATACCATACGGGCGCGATTGGCGGCAGTTTCCGCCGTGCGCTGTGCGTGGACTACGCCTACTACGAAAACGACTCGACCATCGCGAACATTACCATGACCGACGCGGGCGTAAAGAAGGTTGACCATGCGCCGATCAGGGATGGCGTTTACCGCATCAAGGCGCGGCACAGCGGCCTGAGTCTCGAAGATGCAGCTTCCGCGGTAATCCAGATGGATTCCGAAGAAAGTGAATCGCAGTTGTGGGCGCTCAAAAGAATCGACGGTTACACCTACACGCTCAGGAACCTCGAGACGGGAAAGTACCTTTCGTTCGGAAAGGGAAATCTGCTGGATACCGCAAGGACCGTCGAAACCGAAAACCGCATTGTCATCGAGAACTTTAACGTGGATGACGGTTACCGCCTGTACGCGGATACCGCAAGTGAATACCTGGGCGATGTCCTGAACATCTCTACGGAGGCGGGCATGCCGCTTGTCGTGTGGAAACAGACCGGGACGCAGAATCAGTCGTTCAAGTTTGAATACATGGGCGACGAATCTGCATATAGTTCTTCCAGCGTAGAGGTCGCGCCCGAAAGTTCCAGCTTCGAGGACGTGTCGAGCAGTTCCGCAGAAATTACGTCGTTGGTCGCGGCGCCTGGGAATCTTGGAGCGCGGATTGTCGGGGTTTCTCGCGTGGATGGGTTGCGTTTCTCGCAGGCTGCGGATTACGCCCTGATGAACCTGCACGGCATGGTGGTTGCCCGCGGGCACGCCGCGCAAGTTTCGGTGAGGAATCTTGCTCCCGGCGCATACGTGGTAAGGCTCGGCGGCCGCATCCAGAAAATCGAGCTGAGGTAAAGTATGTTCAGTCGTGAAAATTTCGCCATCGTCAAGCAGATTGCGGTGCTCAGCCTGCTCGCCATCGCGCTAGGGCTTGTTTACGGGTGAGTGCTGCTCTCGGATGTTGCCTCAATTTCGTAAAAGCGCCGCTCGCCGGCATTCCTGATGCGCATGAGAACCTGATAATGATTTCAACTTAGCGTGAAATTTGGGGGATTGGAGATTTGGCAATCACTGATTGTCAAATTGAAAACACAGAGAAAATCTTACATAACGAGACGCGTGCATTGGATTTCAAAATCACAATGCTGTCAACCCCGTGAGTTCTCTTTGCGCGGAAGGATTATTTGCGTAGTTCTGCATGACTGTTTTTGTGCCGAGATGGAATTTCTTTCTCTTGAGTGCAAAGATTAGTTAGTTCCATTAAATCCAAGATAAGAACTAAAGCCAAGCATATACATCGCTAAGGTTAAATTTACATCCTCATCACCAGCCTTGTAATGTTTTGCCTCTTTTTTTAATTCAGAATACACGGTGTCATCAACATTTTTATCATTTGTCATTTGAGGCGCGACTTTTGCAATTATTTCGGGTAGTTTCATACAAACCTTATAGAATGCATCAGATTGCCCCGTGACAATGTTGTAGAATTGATCTATGCTCACACGACGGATTCTTTTGTGATGCACTTTTTTCTTGTCAACAGTTGTTTCCCAAACGATATTTTGAGAATCATTTGCAATAGCCTCCACGAGGTAGCAAGCACAATCATCATCATTACATAACTGTTGTTGCATCTTTTTATAGGTTCTTTCGGCGCTTGAACTGTTCATCGTGTTGTGCTTGTTTTTCATTTCCACGTAAATCGTATGTACTAGTTCGTCACATTCATCATTGGGGGCAAAATATAATCCATCAGGATTTTTATAGATAACATCCCAGCCTCCATCCTTGCCATTCGGAGGAACGATGCATTTATCAATATACTTAAATATGTATTGGTGGAAATAACCTATATAATTATTATTCGTCTTGTCTCTTTGACGAGTTATTTCGTTATTGATTAATTCCTGCCAAGATATTCCATACAAAGCTTTATCAAAAGCAAATTTTACCGGGTCAATTATGTTCTTGTTGAAATCCTTTAAAGTCATAGACTTTAAGGATTCTCTGTAATTTTCGATAGTTTTCCTAACGTGGTTTTCAAAATCTTCTTCTGATATAAATTCCAAATCCCACATGGTTAGACCTCTTTTAACACTTTTGCAATTTGCTCACCAATATCTTTTGCCAAGTTGACTGGAACTGCATTGCCGACCTGCTTATATTGTTCAGCCAATTTTCCTGCAAATTTCCATTTCTCTGGAAAAGACTGAAACCGTGCATTTTCGCGAACACTAAATGGACGAACCTCCAAGGGATGGCATCTATCGGTCTGTTTCATTCCCGGATTGGTTAAAACAGCTAGTGATGGTTCATCAAGGCTTATTCTTCTCAGAATGCCCGTACGACCGCCTTCCATATCCCAACATGTTTTCATATATGTTTTGGCAATTTCTGGATCTATATCTCTCCAATATCCGCCTGGAGGGACAAGAGCGAAAACTTTTTCTTTCGCTTCGGAATATCGAGCGCAGTGATCCTTGTCAGGATTGACATCCAGTTTCACATCTTTTAGAACTGGTTTATACTTATGCGGTTTCGGAAATTCGAATTTTACTTTGGAAACTAAATCTTTGCGAACGCCAATGGTTATCAGTCGTTCTCTCTTCTGTGGATTGTTATAATCCCATGCATTCAATACTTGATGATATGTTTCATATCCTTCATCTTCAAAAATGTTCAAGATGGTCTGATATGTTTTGCCTCCATCGTGAGAAAGCAATCCTTTTACATTTTCAAAAAGGAACATCTTTGGTTGGAGTTTGTGCAAAAAAGTTGCATAGTGATAGAACATTGTTCCACGAACATCTTCAAGCCCAAGTCTTTTTCCTGCATAACTAAAACTTTGGCATGGAGCTCCGCCAGAGAGCAAATCAAGTTCGCCGGACTTTATTTTAAATTCTTTAGTTAAATTGCGCTGTGCAACTTTGGCAACATCTTCACATAAAACATTCCAATCGGGTCGATTGATTTTGAGCGTTTCGGCGGCTGCTTTATTAAATTCGACTAAACCGATATGATCAAAACCAGCCTTGTCTAGACCAATCGCAAGTCCTCCAGCACCAGCAAACAATTCGATTGATGTAAATCGTCTTGCTTTATTGTTATTCTTCGGCACTTTTCGCTCCGTGTTGAAAGTGAACGAGTTCACTCTCGCGGGAGCGGTTCTTGCCGATTCACTTGGCCGGGGGGCGGGCAAAAAGAACGGCGGGGAGCCGACTCACTCCTCGCCTAAAAGCGCGACATTTTCAAAAGAATACAATACACCCGCATAATCTTGCAATGGATTGCTTCACCCTTTCAGGGTTCGCAATGACGTTGCAAAACAATCCCGAGCGGATACAATACGCCCAGGGTACACTACGCCCATGCAATTCACGGGCGGTGGCGAGTCATTGCCTTATTCTCGTATTCGTGAAAGTGTCTAGTTTCCAGATGAAGAACAAGAGCGATACTCAACGAGCGTTCACTCTCATTCTTGCAGACACTTCCAAGCTTTTTCTGAATACAAAAAAGGCGTGGAGTTGAATGCACCTATCATCTGGAGGCCTAGACTGCCCGAATACAATAAGCGCAAACAACTCACGCCCCATAATGGCCGCTTGCCTACAGGCAGATTTATCAAATATGCATGTACCAAAACGATGCGGCAGGCCTAAGCCGGTCGCAGACGTGAGCGTTCGCCTCATTCTCCGTATTCATGAAAGTGTCTAGTTTCCAGATGGAGAACAAGAGCAAAAACTCTATTTTCATCCAAAATATAAATTATTCCGGTGTCAAAAGGTGACGCCACGTCCGGAAGGCAAGAAAAAAAGCAAAAAAAACGCAGAATTCAACCGCCTACAGGGGGCGATTTTCCTCAAAATTGCCAAAATTTCCGCGAAAATCGCCGATTGTCATAATATGACATACGAGGAATGTATATTTGTATCGAGAACACTTTACCCCGCCTTTTTTCGCTTGTAGGCGGATTGGAGTAGAAGATGGCTAGAAGAAAGACCGAAAAAACGGATAATCTCGCACCTAACCCGCTTATGGAGTTGGATGTAGAAAAGATGATTCGGGTTGTTCGTGGCAAGCAGGTGCTGTTGGACCGCGATATTGCAACATTATACGGTGTTGAAACTAGGGCGATAAATCAGGCCGTCAAGCGAAATATAGAACGTTTCCCCGACAGATATTGTTTCCAATTGGAAAAAAGTGAATTAGACAACTTGAAATCACAAAATGTGATTTCAAGTTGGGGCGGAGACAGGTTTAAGCCCTATGTTTTTACGGAACAGGGCTTTGCCATGCTTTCATCCGTCCTGAAAAGCAAGGTTGCCGTGAATGTATCCATCGCAATCATGGATGCGTTTGTCGCCATGCGGCAGTATTTATATCAAAATGGCGGAATCGTCAATCGTCTTTCTAATGTCGAAGCAAAAGATTTGGAACAAGACGCCCGTCTTTTAGATCATGATCATAAAATCGACTCACTTTTCGAGGCGATGGACCGTGGCGAGCTCAAAACCAAGGGTTTATTTTACAACAACCAGGAGTTCGATGCCTATGTATTTGTCTGCAACCTGATTCGCCAAGCCAAAAAGAGAATTGTGCTGATCGATAGATATGTAAACGAGAAAACCTTGACGATGATGCTCAAGCGGGAAAAAGGCGTTTCCGTGACTATTTATACCTATGACAAGAGCAAGGTTCTCGAGTTAGACCTGGCAACTTACAACGAGCAATATCCCGATAGCCCGATGCACGTTCTGCCTAGTTACGGAATGCACGACCGATTCTTGTTCATAGACGATACGGCCTACCACTTCGGGGCTTCGCTCAAGGATTTGGGCAAGAATACCTTCTTCTTTACGCAAGAAGATTTCACGTTGGACGAAGTGTTGAAGGAATCGCAGAGGATTCAGGCAGAAAAAGAAAGCTAGGCATTACAAGGTGACAACGCAGATTAGGTGTCTGCGGGGGTCGTTTTTTCCCGTTTTTCGCCCAAAATCGCCAATTTTAAATTTTTTCAAAAAATATAGTACGCTTTGTAGTAAAAAGAGTTATATTTATAGAAAATTGTAGTACAATTTATAGTACAACAAGATGCTAACAAAAAACAAAGGAGTGAAGGATGTTTGGATTGGGAAAAATCATCAGGAAAACGGCGCTGGTTCTGGGTGCCGTGGCGGTTGCGGCGCTTGCGCGCCCGTATATCGTGGGTGTCGATGTCTCGTGGGTGCTCGAAGACGAGTCGTTAGGGGCAAAGTACTACGATAACGGCAAGCAGCAGGATCTCTTTGATATCCTGCAAAATCATGGAATCAACTTTATCCGCGTGCGCACCTTCGTGAATTCGTGCATCGGCTACGCCAAGGAGAGTTACTCCGGTGCAAATTCCAACGTGTGCTGGTGCGACCTGGAACATACCATTGCGCTCGCCAAGCGCATCAAGGCGCACAACATGGGGTTCTTCCTAGATTTCCACATGAGCGACACGTGGGCTTCCATCGGCCATCAGGATGTTCCGGCCTCTTGGGCGGGCAAGAGCAATGCCGAGATGGGCAAGCTCGCCTATAATCACGTGAAGACGACCATGGATGCGCTCATGAAGGCGGGGCTGCGCCCCGACATGGTGCAGGTGGGTAACGAAATCAACTCGAGGGTGGCGGGCGTTTCGCTGAGCAAGACGGCGGACTTCGCGAACATCATCAATTCGGGTGTGCGTGCGGTGCGCGAGACGGATCCTTCCATCAAGATTGTGATGCAGCATGGCCAGCCGCGCCCCGAGAAGGGCTTCGCGGATTGGTACAGCAAGATTCACGCGAATATCGACTACGATGCCATTTGCGGTTCCACCTACGGCACCACGAACAACGGGCAGGATTGGCGCGATATGTTCGGGCTCGTGGTCAAGAACAAGAAGGCGGTGCTGAGCTGCGAATATACGGGCGAACGTACGGCCCTCGTGAACTCGGTGTTCTATGAATTTGGAGACTTGGGCTGGGGGACCTTCGTGTGGGAACCGACCCGCTACAGCAACAAGCCGATGTTTGATCGCGACGGCCAGAAATATACGGCGAACGCGCGCCTTAGGGAATTGCGCGATATTGCGAAAAAATACAACGCGACGCTCCCGGACTGGGTGCAGAACGGCAAGGTCGTAAAGAAGTACAACGTGAAGACGACTGTCGCTTACGGCGGCTCGATTGCGCAGAGCATTGAAGGCAGTGAAATTTCGGAAGGCAGCAAGGTGACCTTTACCGCCGTTCCGCAGGAGGGCTGGGAATTTGTGGCGTGGACCGGCGACAATACGGGTAACGGCAAGGAATACACGGTGGCAAGTCTCGGCAAGGATGTGAACCTGGGCGCGACCTTCAAGTTCGTGGGCAAGGATTCGCTCAAGTACGAAGCGGAAAATGGCGTGTTCAACAAGACGGTTCTCGAGTCGACGCACGAGGGCTTTTCGGGCAAGGGCTACGCGAATCTCGATAACGAGGTGGGTTCTTCGCTGACGCTTTCCGTGGTTGCTGCCGACGAGGGCGATAAGGACGTGAAGATTGTCTTTGCGAACGGCTCTACGGCAAACCGCCCGGTAAGTGTTGCGGTGAATGGCAAGGTGCAGGTGGAATCGGTGGACTTCGGATCGACGGGTGCCTGGGAATCGTGGGATTCTAGCGTGGTGACGCTCAGGTTGCCTGCGGGTGCAAGCGCCATCACCATCGCATCGCTCACGAAGGATGGCGGCCCGAATATCGACCGCATCGAGTTCGTGGATAAAAACGCGGTGGTCCCTGTCAATCCTGGCGACTCGGCGGTGGGCGACAGCGGCACGACGGTACTCCAGAGGATCCCCGTGCGTAGCAATACGCTCCGTAACGGTGGCCGGAACTTCCTGGTGAACGGACGTTCTGTGGGTGCATTGAAGAACCGCGCGTCGAAAATTAAGATATATTCAAAGTAACGGGATGAGGTGTTTATGAAAATGAAGCGCGTGTTGTGTGCGGCCGTGATTGCCTTGGCTGCTGCGGAAACTTTCGGGGCGACCTACTACGTGGCCCCCGATGGCAAGAATACGAACAAGGGAACGAAGGATAGCCCGTTTGCAACCCTCAACAAGGCGAATTCCGTGGTGAACGCGGGCGATACCGTCTGGATTCGCGGCGGCACCTACTTGCATACGGATACGTCGTATGTGAAAAACGACAACATGTTCGCGGGCATTCACCTGACCAAGAGCGGTTCAAGTGACAACAAGCGAATTCATTACCTCGCGTACCCAGGCGAAAAGCCGGTCATCGACTTTAGCAAAATGCCGATTGCCGACGGTTCGAACAACGTAAGGTACACTTCGGGTATCCTTATCCAGGCGCAGTACCTGCACCTGAAGGGGCTCGAAGTCAAGAACGTTCCTATGAAGGGCGAATCGAATGTGGGCGTGTACGTGTCCCGCAGCAAGCATATCTTCTTGGAGTTGATCGATAGCCACCACAACGGCGGCTCGGGATTCTTCGTAAACGAGAAGGGCTCGGGAAGCGGCGGCGGACATTTGTTCTTGAACTGCGACAGCCACGACAACTACGACCCTAACGGACGCCAGGGCGACGGCCAGAATGCCGACGGCTTTGGCGTGCACTACCAGCAGGGTGGCGATACGACGAAGTTCATCGGTTGTCGTGCCTGGTGGAACAGCGACGACGGCTGGGATTTTATTAGCCAGGAGTTCCCGGTGGTTATCGAGAACAGCTGGGCAATGGGCCACGGCTACAGCAACTACGGGACCGGCAAGCCGAAGGACGGAAACGGCAACGGTTTCAAGGCGGGGAGCAGCAAGACGGGTGTGCGCCACACCATCCGCAACTGCGTCGCCTGGAAAAACAAGGCATCGGGCTTTTACGCAAACCACAGCAGCGGCGGTAACGACTGGTTCAACAATACGGCCTATATGAACGGTACTGCGTTCAACATGTGGGCGAGCACCTGGGATGCAAATGACAACCGCACCGACGGTGTCGTGCTCAAGGGGAGCAAGGCTCACGTGATGAAAAACAATATCGCCTTCCCGAACAAGACGGCCTACATTGGCGGCGAATATGCGGCGGGTGAATACAATACCTGGAACCTGAACATCACCCCGAAGGAATCGGATTTCGTGAGTGTGTCGGACCCGAGCATGACCGTGACGGGCAAGGAACTCGGACCTCTCGGTGGTGCGTTCGGCCCGCGCCAGGCCGACGGTAGCCTTCCGGATATTGACTTCCTGAAGCTCGCGAAAAATAGCCAGATGATTGACAAGGGCGTGAATGTGGGGCTCAAGTACGAGGGCAAGGCTCCGGATTTGGGTGCGTACGAATACGGCTATGTGTCGCCTGTTATAGTGCCGGTCGATACCACGCCGAAGGATACCGCTGTAACGCCGATTGTCGTTCCGGTCGATACGTCGGCTGCGCCGGTCGATTCGACTGCGGATTCTACGGAAATTTCTGCGGGTGATTCGACGACGTTTGTGCGCCCGCTTCCGCAACGTAGGCAGAATATGCAGCAGCCGGGCCGCCTGTTCTACGTGAACGGCCGCTCGGTGAATGCGCTACGTGCAGGTAACCGCAAGGCAGTGCAGCCCACATTCGCAAAGTAGTTTTCAATACCAAACAAGGCGTCCCGACGAATGTCGGGGCGTTTTTGTATAAAAATTATGGAAAGTTATTTCCCGCCGACGGGGAACAGGGCAAATTCCAGTTGGAAAACTTTATCGCTCCCTTCGTCTTCTTCGGCGAGGAGCGCGATTTCTTTACGGAAGGCGTTGATTCGCTCTACAATGCGTTCGTAGCCTTCTTGGCTGATTCCAAGCGTAAGGCCCGAAACATGGCGCGTGCCAGGAGCGTCGCGGTCAATGGAATCTGCAGCGAGCTTTAGGCAATTCTGGTGATAGCCGCGGAGTGCGAGTTTCGAGGTGCGATCGCCAGTGGTAATGGCGCTTTCGGTCAGCACGTACTTGCCCGATTCATCTTTCTTGATGAGTTGACATTCTTTGAGTAGCTTTACGGACTGTTTTGCCTGTTCGACAGTGATGTTTGGACGAACTTGCTTGGCGAGCGCCTCGTAGTTGCCGTCAAAACCGAACATGCCAATCAGGCTACGGATTGTGAGATGTCGCCAGTCGGAATATACCATGTACTGTGCATGCCCGAGCAGGTGCTGCTTTTCGGCGAATCGTACGACTTTGAGCACGGCCTGCATTTGTTCGAAGGCGACGTTGCGTTCGTCGGTGGTTTCGGCCTGGTTAAACTTGACAAGCGCCACGAAAAATTCAGCTTCATGCTTGCCAAGGCGGAGTCCCGAAGCTACTTTGGGGATACTCTGGCTCGAAAGGTTTTTGTCGCCGTTCATGACGCGGCTAATAAAGTCCTTGGCCTTGAAACCGATTTTGTCCGAAAACACGCGAAGCGAAAAGGCGGGGTTCGCCTCTTTCTTTGCGTTGTAGTAATCTTTCAAAAATTCCCGGTAATCCAGGTATTCGAAGATTCTTTTTGTCGGTTTCTTTTCGCCCATGCCTTAAATGTAAGAAAAATGGTTGCGAAGAGGGGTGATAGTGCAATATTCCCGTTGTCTAGAAACAACGCGTTATAATAGTGAATATTTGTTTTCCTTTTTGACGAAACTATATTTATATTAGTGGTGATGGATACTTTGAAATACTTTTTAGCGGGTTTCGTTGCCCTTTTTGTGGGTTGTTCTTCGAACAGCCAAGTGGCGGGCAATAGTGCCGAAACGGGTTCCCCGGAACTCGCGGGTATCTTGATGTTGGACGGCGGCAAGCCGGCCGCACATGCGCGTGTACAGTGCGTGCCGGGCGACTACAATATTCTTGCGGCAAGCAAGGCCGAACAGGTTCTGCCTTCCGCGTTCGAAACCGAAACGGATGAAAACGGAAATTATGAGTTTGACACCATCCCGTCGGGCAGTTTCTCCTTGGAGGCTTTCCACCAGGAATCTGGCCAGATGCTCCTGCTGCAGAACCTGAATGCCGAAGAGGACGAGCCCCTTGCTGTAAATGACACTTTGCAAGGTCCGGGTACGGTCAAACTTCTCGTATCGGGCGCTTTCCGCGAAAACCAAAGCGGCGAGGCGATTGTCATTGGGACGACTATTCGCAGAAGTGTCTCCGTGCAGAACGGGAAAATCGTGGTCGATAGCCTCCCGGCAGACACGTTTGAACTTATTGTTTACATGGATGGCATGAGTCCGTTTGGATTTAAGGATGTTTCTGTAAAGCCTGAAGAGACTACAGTCTGGGGCGATTCGGTGACGTACACATTGAAAGCTCCGCTCGCACTCCCCGAAGAAATCGATTCGCTCGGCACCGTCGTGAGCGATTTCCCGCTGGCCATTCGCTTGACGGATAAGGAAATTTCTTTCGATTCTGCGGAGGTGGTGAACGGCCGCTGGGAGGCCGTGCGCATTTCGCAGGACGGAAACCGCAGCAAGAAACTCCCCATTACGCAGACTTACTTTGACGCTTCTGCCAAGGAGACCGTGTTCTGGGTGCGTGTCGATTCGCTGAATGTTTCAGATTCCCTGGAACTCCATTTTGACAACACCATGAACCCCGCGTACGCAAAGGATGTGTTCCCCACGAACCGCAGCTATTCTTTGGTGTGGCATTTCGATAGCGGCCTTGCACCTGTGGACGATGGAGCAGAAAAGGGCTACTTCGAAGGTCTGCCGACAGGGGTCGTGGCTGCCGACGGTGTTGTTGGTAGGGGAGTGGAACTTGATGAAGGCGATGTTATTGTCGTCGAGAATTCGAGTGCGGCTGATTCCTCGCGCAAGGTGAACTTGAATTATGACGGCAGCGGATATTTCTGCTTCTCTGTATGGGTAAAGCTCGAAAGTCTTGAATCGGAGCAGACCATTTTCAAAAAGTCCAAGGAATATGCATTGCGCTATGTTCCAGAGAAAGGCTTTGTCGTGGACCTCTGGGTTCCCGATTCAAGTTCCGATTCTGTGAAATATGCTTGGTTGTCGGGAATGTCAGATATCAAGGCGGGCGAGTGGGTGTATGTCGCCTTTAGCCGCCATACGATATCGCAGTCCAATTTCTACGTGAACGACCGTAAGATAGAAACGGATCCGGAACAAATCGCTTGGACGGGCGTTCGTGATGTCGCAGACTTTGAAGTCGGCGGCTTTACCGGTACGATTGACGAACTCATGCTCGGTAGCTGTTACCGCGATGACGACTGGACTCGCCTTACCTACCTGAACCAGCGTCCCGAAAATTACTGGCCAGCCCTTTCGGCCCGCTAGGCGTAATCCATAAATAATTATTTTTTTGTAAAAATGAGAACATTTTTGCAAAAAAAATCGCTGTATCTATTGACTTTACGAAAAGAATAACTTATATTCTGTTTTTATATTTTGAGAATATTTTTGAGAACAGGAATGAATGTTTGTCGGAATATCAAAGGATGTACTTGGGATGAATTATTTGAAGAATATCCGCTTGGTGGAAATTTTGACGGCAGCTTTTGCCGTTTTGGCGCTTGCCGGGAATACCCATGTAAAGCCTGGCGACGATTTTATTTCGGCCATGACTAAGGCCTCCGCCGGAGATACCGTCTTTTTTGAAGCGGGAACATACCAGGTGCCCTATACAGAGGGTCAGGCGAATACGATTACACTTTCTAAGTCAGGAATGGCGGACAAGCCCATTGTGTTCTATGCGGCGGGCCATGCGACTGCCGTGATAGACTTCCAGTTCCCGGAACTCACCTATGTCGACAAGGGCGTGGGGCTGAGCATGACCGGCAGTTATTACGAACTTCACGGTCTCGCCATTACCCGTGCGGGATACCAGGGAGCCTATGTGACAGGGTCGTACAACAAGTTCTACAACATGTCGTTTTTCGAAAACCGCAATTCCGGTTTGGAAATTAACAAGGGCGGGAATCATACGCTGGTGGTCAATGTAGATGCGTACCGTAATTATGACCCCAAGAAAAAGGGCGGCATGGCTGACGGCTTTGCGAGCAAGCAGACTCAGGGAGCAGGAAATGTGTTCATCAACTGCCGTGCTTGGGAAAATTCCGACGACGGTTTTGACTTTTTTGATTCGCCCGACAGTGTCATTGTCTATGATTCCTGGGCGTTCCGGAATGGGGTCAATGTTTTTGGCTATGCGGCCGAGCTCTTTGATGGAAACGGCAATGGCTTTAAGATGGGCGGCAATAAAGCCCAAGCGAATCACCGTTGCACGCGTTGTATTGCGTTTGATAATCCGGTAAAGGGCTTTGACCAGAACAACAATACGGGTGGCATTACGGTGGAACAGAGCCTTGCTTACCGCAACGGAAGCAGTGGTGCCGCCAATTATGGAATGGGTGGGGCGCTGAATGCGGGGCAAAAGCATCACCTGCGGAACAATATCTCTTATAAGGGCAAAAATGCCGACTCTTTTGGTTCGTCTAGCGAACAGGAAACGAATTCCTGGAGCATTTCGGTGACTGTGAGTGACGATGACTTTGAGTCGTTGGACACGAGCCTTGCGACGATTGCCCGAAATGCGGATGGACTGCTCCCGTACACAAAGTTGTTCCGCCTGAAAAAAGGGAGCGTCTTGATTGACAAGGGGACGGAAATTGGCTTTGATTATGTTGGCTCGGCACCGGATCTTGGACCTTACGAATATGGCGAAATTGCAGCAGAATCCAGTTCTTCGGAAGTGTCTTCTAGCAGTGCTACAACGACTGTTATTCGCCGCAGGGTGGCCCCTGCTGACAGGCGTAAAGATGCTCCGAGGTTCAATGCGTTGGGGCGTTCGGTAAAATCCGCGGAACCTTTCCGTTGGAGCGTCAGTTGGTTTTAATAAAGAGGTGGAAAATGAAAGCAAAATATTTGGCAATTCTCTTGATGAATGTGGGGCTCTTTGCGGCTACCCCTAACTTCGATATGGTGGGGTATGCCACTTTGGAAGGGGGCACTACCGGCGGTAACGGGGGCAAGGTTGTGGAAGTCTCCAACTTTGCAGAATTTAAGCAGTACGCCGAAGATTTGGAAACTCCTTACGTCATTATCGTGAAGGGTGAAATCAATACCGGTATCAAGACGTTTATCGATGAAAATGGCCATGTGGCCTCTTCGGGTACGGCAACGACTTATGGCGAATTGGTCTTGGTCGGCAATAACAAGACGATCATCGGTAAAGGCGAATCGGCGTTCCTTAATCGAGTGGGCCTGATGATTCAGAATAAACATAACATCATCATTCGTAACATCAAGTTCACCATGAGCGATGTTCCCATTAGCAAAACCGACGAAAACAAGGTGATCGCTTTCCGCAATGGGGCAGAAGTTGTCCTCAATGACCCGGACTGCATCGCGATTTCTGCGGACTCTGCTGCCACTAACTGGGCTGACAAGAATAAGCAGGGAAGCCATAACATTTGGATCGATCACTGCGAATTCTATAATGCCTACACCAGCAACAAGGACCGCTACGATGGTCTGCTGGATGCCAAGAACAACATTTACAATGCGACTTTTAGCTGGAATTATTTCCACAACCATCATAAGGGAAGCCTCATTGGCAATAGCAACGGAGATAGTCTTCGTCATGAAATAACTATCCACCATAACTTTTATAAGGACCTGGATGCACGTACTCCCATGATGCGCCATACTAAAATTCACCTTTATAACAACTATGTTCTCGGTCAGGGAACAGGCAACGGCCCGAATGTTCGCTATGGTTCTGACGACTACTTTGAAAATAATCACTATGCGGGCCTCAGCAAGGCGATTTTCGCTGGCGATGATGGCGTGGCTACCATTGTTGGAAACTATTACGAAGGCTGCGCCAACTTCCAGAGTAGTGGCTGTAACAGCAAAAAAATGAAGATTTCCGTAAATCCCGGTACTTCGCTTACTTCCAAGGATACCGCATGGGTCACTTACGATACGGAAATCCCTAAGGGAACTTTCAATCCCAAGAGCGTCTACAGCTATAGTGCAGATCCCGTAGGCGATGTGAAGGGCTTGGTGACAAATTATTCTGGCATTGGTAAAATTGATATCAGCGAATATGAAAAAGGAACGAAAATCGACCCGGTGATTGTTAGCTCAAGTTCTGTCGCCGAAGTAAGTTCTAGTAGCGTTACGAGTTCTTCAAGTAGCTCCGAAAACACAACGCGGTTGATTGCAACCGATGTCGAGTTCACCATTTCGCCTATGACCAAGGTGCAAATTTTCTCCTTGACAGGAAAACTGATCAAGCAGGGCTTTTACAGCGAATGGGAACAATTGAAGTCTAGCCTCCCGCAAGGCCACTACATTGTGCGAGGGCTTCACCAAACATTAATATTCCAGTCCCGAAGAAAATGCTCTCGTCTTTAAGGTAGTGGAGCAATCGTTGTCTGTAGACAACACGTAAACAAAGTTTTCGACACTCCTTAGCTTGCTAGGGAGTATTTTTTATGTCAGCATAAAAGTTGGAGTGTGTTATGCAAAAAAGTTGTTTGGGATTGATTCCAGGCGCCGTTTTGTCGGCTGCCTTAGGTGTTCACACATACGCTGTGTCGGGTGATGCTTACACATGGCCCGGTTACCGCAGCGACCTGGATTACGACACGAAGTCTAATCTGGGCGACATTCAGCCGCCGACCAAGTTCAACAACAATTGTTCGGGCGTTACCGGAAAGAAGGCCGGTAAATGGTGGGCGTTTTACTGGGGCAAGGATCGCGACAGCCGCATTACCGACGTGACGATTGATTCGATTCTCAAGAAGTACGATACCGATTTCGAGTACCTGTACAATGAGATGGGATGGGCGCCGGATGCCCAGGCGCAAGAAGGCCAGTACAGTGCCGTTTATTACTATGGCTCGGGTACTTGTGCCGGTGGTGCGAAGGACGATACCACGGGTGGTTGGCAGACATGGGTGGCGGGCTACACGGCGGTGGCGGCTTCGTTCTATCCGCTCTACAGTTTTAACACGAGTTGCCCCTACCGCGATCGCGTGGCGCAGATGGATGCGATGATTCACGAGGGAATCCACTCGATGACGAACGGTTACCCCGGTGCAAAGGATGCGCACTGGTTCCAAGAAGCGGGCAACACCTGGATTCAGCAGGATATGTTCAGTCATCGCGATGGTGTTTACAGCGGCATGGGATTCTTGAATGCGGCAACGGTCATTGCGCCGTTTATGCCGATCGAATGCTATTCGGGCTGGCTCATTGACGGCACTTTCGGTGGCCCTGGCGGCGGTGCCGATGACGGTGGCGTGACTGGTAAGAATCAGCGTTACCTGCTGGGGGGCTCGCAGTACAGCAACATCTTCCCGACGTTTATCGGCACATGGATTGGAACGGGGGCTGTTCGCTGGATTTACGGAAACGCTTACGGCAAGACCAAATACCTGCTCGAAACCTACGGCCTTGAAAAAGGCTTGGGCGATGCGGGCGTACGCAGGCTCATTACCGAATTCCGCGCAAGGCTTGCAATGCTTGACATGAAAAAATGGTCCGGCGAAATCAAGAATTTGCTGAACCAGCATTTTGGAAGCGACACCTACTGGGAACAGGACATGTGGGACAATAACAGGAAAAGCTACACCTGGACCATGACGCCCTACCAGACGGTGACGGAAAGCAACGGTTACCTTGTACCGAATCAGGAAACAACTCCGGGTTGGTCTGGCTCGAACGTGGTTCCGCTGAAGGTGCAAAACGGCGCAAAGGAAGTAACCGTGAGCTTCTACCCGAACGGCGCAAATTCCAATAACAAGAACATGAACTTCTTGCTGTGCTACCGCGCGACTGACGGTACACCTGTGTACAGCGAACCCATTACGGGCGAGGGCTCTGCGACGCTTCGCCTGGACAAGACGCCTTCTTCGACAAACGGTGCGCAGATGGTTTTCGCGGTCATCGTGAATACCGATTACCAGTACACCGGCAATACGGGAATTCGCAAGCTGCATTACGATTATAAGTTGAAACTGGAAACGGGCGTAAGTGGCGCAGGGGCCGCAAACATCAAGTATTACAACGACTTCAAATTGGATTACAAGTGGCCCGAAATCGGCGAAACCCCGGTTGCGTCCAGTAGTTCTGTGGCATCGAGCAGCTCTGTCGCTCCCGCAAGCTCCAGCAGCGTGGTGGCTTCCAGCAGTTCCGAAAAGATTGTCTTGGACGGTGCCACGACATATTCTATCTCAGTGACGCTTCCGATTGACGACAATTATGCGACGGTTGCGGCAAAATTTGATGTAAATGAAATCGCGCAAAAGCTTGGACTTACTGCGGCGACTCTTTCCCAGGCGACCTTCTTTGCCCAGGAAAGCGACGGCAACATGGTGACCAACAGCACCGCCACTGCGCCGGGCCATTGGTTCAGCAAAGACGGCAAGGTGGTGGAATGGGGTGAGTCCGCCTACGTGTTCAGCGAAGCCGACTTGTCGAAGGGGACGCTTGCCGTCGGACATTATCCGAACAGCGTGAAGGACGGCGAAAAGTACAGCTTTACGCAGGGGCTTTCGTACAACGGAAAGTCGGTGCTGTTCAAGGTAAATGTGACTATCACCAACGAAAAAGGGAGTGGAGATGCGACAACGGCGTTGATGTATGGACTCGAGGGGCTTTCGAATCATGTCGACCTTGCGCTTCGTCGCGGACAGATCGAGGTTCGCTACACGCTTCCGCTGCGTGACAATGTAAAAATCAGCCTGTTTACGGGATTTGGTGCTTTAATTGCCCAAGAAATGGTTGGCGTGCAGAACGCAGGTGCGCATACGCATTCTTTTGACCTAAGTCAAATGCCGGCGGGATCCTATATCGTGAAGGTGACAACCGGCAGCTACCGCGAAGCGAAATCAATAAACATTTTCCGATAAATCGATGATACCAAACAAAGGCGCCCCGGCGAATGCCGGGGTGCTTTTACATTGACGAGGCACAGAGCTTTTTTTTGAAAGGCTTCTTTTTTTGTAAAATGTGGACTTTTTTTAGCGAAATATTGTAGAAATAACATCTTTTTTGTCTTAAATAGTGCAAAAACTATTGACTTTTAATTGCGAAAAGTGTAGATTTTTTATATATTCTCTGGAAAGGAGTGTGGTATGGGTGTATTGGAAACATTCAGGGCGGCGTGTGTCGCCTTATCTCTCGCGGCTGTTGCCGCATTTGCGGCCTCGGTCGCCGTTCACGATCCTTCCGTCATTGTGGTCTATAAGGACGCGGGCGGGAATTCGTATCCTGAAAACGATGCGGCCAAGTCGCGGACGAAGTATTATTACATATTCGGGACCATGAACGGGGCGGCATATTCCCGCGATATGCTGGACTGGACCCCGTTTACGCCGCAGCTTTCGAGGGGCGGCACGGTGTATGTCACTGGCAACGAGGCCAGGGACGATTACTACAGCGTGTTCAAGGCGGAAGCCGACTATGCGGAACATACGAATTCCGCGACCGCCAAGGGGAACCTGTGGGCGCCCGATATCGTATGGAACAAGAAGCTGAAAAAGTGGTGCCTGTACTTTTCGATGGCGGGCGAGGACTGGAAAAGTTCCATTGTGCTCCTGACATCCGACAAAATCGAGGGGCCGTACGAGTACAAGGGTGCGGTCGTCTACGGCGGGATGGACAAGCAGACGGCGGGTTCTGCCGCCAATGCCGACTACGCGAAGGTGACGGGTTCTTCGACAATTGACGAGCGTTACTATATCGCGAACAACGGTGTCACTAATTTGGGCAAGTGGGATGGCGGCTATGGTTCCAGCTGCATCGACCCGAACGTGTTCTACGACGAGGATGGAAACCTGTGGCTCCTGTACGGTTCGTGGAGCGGCGGGCTTTTCTTGGTCAAGCTTGATGAGTCTACCGGTCTCAGGGACTATTCGTACAAGTACGGGAGCAACGGCGCGGCCAAGTGGAGCGGGACTTCGATGCTCGAGGACCCTTACATGGGCATCCACGTGGGTGGCGGTTATTATGTGAGTGGCGAGGGTTCGTACATCCAGTATTTCAAGGATGCGGACGGCAATGGCTACTACTACCTGTTCGTGAGTTACGGGTTCTATTCGCCCGAGGGCGGCTACACCATGCGCGTGTTCCGCAGCAAGGACGTGAAGGGACCCTATGTCGATGTGGATGGGACTCCTGCAATTTTTGAAAAGTTTATCCTGAACTATTGGGGCAATACCGACCGCGGATTCCCGATTGTCGCGAATTACCGCTGGAGTTTCTGGGCCGAGGACCGTGCCGAAATTGCGGACGGGCACAATTCGCTGTTGCGCGACGACGATGGCGGTATGTACCTGGTTTATCACCGCAAGTTCAACAACCATACGGGTTGGCACAATGTCGAGACTCACCAGCTGTTCTTTAACAGGATGGGCTGGATTGTGGCGGCACCTTTCGAGTATCACGAGGGTTACGGGCTACCGGCGCGTGCGCTCGGCCGCAGCGATATCGCGGGCCCGTACAAGGTGATTATGCATAACCCGCCCAGGAACAACCCGCAGACCTGGGAAGATTCCGTGGCGGTGAACCAGGAACAGAACATGCAGCTCAATGCCGACGGTACGGTGACAGGCGCCTACACGGGAACCTGGGATTACGACTATGCGAAGGGCCGGAGCTACGTGACGCTTACTCTGGGTGGAACTGTCTACGAGGGCGTGGTGCTTGACCAGTTGCAGAACGATATGAGCAAGCGGACGCTTACGTTCTCGGCGATGAACAAGGCGGGGAACCGTGCCTTCTGGGGTTACCGTGTGCCGAAAACCGAAGTGCTGCAGGATGCCCGCTATTACGGCGACAGCGTGAAGGTCGTTGGGAAAAAGGACTTTAGCACGGCATGGGATGCCTATGACGAATTTGAGTCCGTGAAGGTAAGCGGAAACTTTGTCGCGGAATTTGAATTCAGGAACAAGGTAAAGAGCGGAGCCGAAAACTGGAACAACTGGGTGCTCGTCTTTAGGAACGGTGGCGACATGTGGTACCTGCGTGCCGACGGCTATTCCGTGGAAACGCTCGGTGGCGAAAATACGGTGCACTACTGGAATGCCTGGGGTGAAAACTGGGATGCCTTCAAGAAGATGTACGACGGAGCAAAAGTCCGCCTGCGTGCAGAAAAGGACGGCTACCTGATAAATGTGTATGCGTTCTTGCGCGGTGCGGCGAAGGATGGATCCGACTCGCTAGTGTATGCGGTTACGGCTACGGGGACACCGGTTGGCGATTACGAAATCTTGCTCGGTGCCGACGCGGCGTCGCTCGAGTTGAGCCGCGTTGCCTACGGAGCACTTGAAAATCGCATCGTGGCGGGTACGATAAACGACGGTGGCGAATACAATGTAGCGTTCAATGCGCAGAAGACGGCTGAATACAAGGTCTCGGGCGACTTTAGCGCAACATTCCGCTTTATGAATTACGGGAACAAGCCGGTTTACGGGCTTGCTGATGCGAACAAGGTGAACAACTGGGACAATTACATTGTGCGTGCGACTGCCGGCGGGGCGACGACACTGTTGCGTGCCGATGCCTTTGCGATGGATAACGCGGGGACGTTCGATTACGATTTCGACTGGAACTGGGACGATTTCGCTGGCATCATGCGCAACGCCGAAGTGGTGATGGATGTCTCGCGCGAAAAGGATGTCGTTACCTACTCGGCCCGCATCACGGCGCAAGATGGCAAGGCATATCACTACAAGGCAGTAAACAGGGGCGCATCGACTGCCGAGATGTCGCTCGGGTTTACTTGTGAGAAGAGTGTGGTCGACCTGCTTTCGGTTTCCGTGAATAGCGTGGCGGGCGACAGCACGCAAATCCAGGTGGAAGATCCTGATTCTTCGACCACGTCGTTTGCGGTTCGCAATGGCGTTGAAACGGGACGCAGCCTGCAGGATATGCGTGGTGCGAAGGTTTACGATGTGCGCGGTCGCCTTCTGGGAACTGCGGACAGCCCGCGGGTAAAGGAAATGCGTTTGCGCAAGGTCCGACAGCCCGTTTTTGCGAAGTAACAAAAGCACCGCAGGTGCCCACGAAGAAACTTGTCTCCTTTGTCTCCGTTGTCTATGGACAACCGGAAGTGTGGTGGTGAAGGTACTATTTGGAGTGCCGGAGATATATTATAGGTGCAGGTTCCCGGTGGTGCGGGGGCCTGTAATTCAAAAAAGGATTGGATGATGAAAAAGTTGTGGATGTTTGGGCTTTCGCTCGCGCTTGGAGTGGGCATGTCGCAGGCGGCTCGCCAGATGGAATGGCTGAACCGCGGGCTTGTGGCGGTTAAGACCGGCGGGCGCGTGTTCCTCAGCTGGCGCATCCTCGGGACCGAGGGCTCCGAGACGGGCTTTAACCTGTACCGCGATGGCGAGAAAATCGCGAGCCTCAGCGGGACACAGGCGAGCAACTATACCGACGCGAAAGGGACAACCTCGAGCAGGTATTCCGTAAAGGCTGTCATAAACGGCAAGGAACTTGCATCTGACGATGCCGTACCCGTGTGGGGCGAGCAGTTCTTGACGGTGAACCTGGACAGGCCTGCAGGCGGTAGCGACTACACCTACAGTCCCAACGATATTGCCGTGGGCGATGTGGATGGTGATGGCGAGTTCGAGTTGGTTCTCAAGTGGGATCCGAGCAATTCCAAGGACAATTCCCAGAAGGGAAAGACGGGCAACGTCATCATTGACTGTTACAAGATGAGCGGCAAAAAACTTTGGCGCATCGACCTAGGCGTAAACATCCGTGCGGGGGCGCACTACACGCAGATGCTCGTGGGTGACTACGATGGCGACGGCAAGGCGGAACTTGCCGTAAAGACAGCGCCGGGAACGAAGGATGCCAGCGGAAAGTACCTGAGCAAGGGCGCAGCGGCCAATGCGGCACATACCAGCGATTACCGCAATTCGAGTGGATACATTCTGACCGGTGACGAATACCTCACGGTTTTCAACGGCGAAACGGGACTTGAAATGGCGACCGTCGCCTATAATCCAGGGCGCGGTACGGTAAAGAACTGGGGCGACAGTTACGGGAACCGCGTCGACCGCTTCCTCGCAACAAACGCCTACCTCGACGGCAAAAAGCCGAGCATGGTTTTCCAGCGCGGCTATTACACGCGCATGGCGCTCACGGCCTACGACTGGGACGGAAAATCGCTGACGCAGCGCTGGTACCACAATTCGGCGACGAGCGGCAAGGAATGCTACGGGCAGGGGAACCATAACCTTTCGGCGGGTGACGTGGATGGCGACGGATTTGATGAAATAATGCAGGGTAACTGCGCTATCGATCACGATGGTAAGTTCATGTACCGTGTAGGTTACGGTCACGGTGATGCAATCCACTTTGGCGATTTGGACCCCGATAACGACGGCCTCGAGGTTTGGCAGGTCCACGAGGAAAAGCCCTACGGCTACAACTTGCACGACGCACGTACTGGCAAGGTGCTTTTCTACGAAACAAGTTCGGGCGATAACGGGCGCGGTGTCGCGGGCGATGTTGATTCCAACAGCCGCGGACATGAACTCTGGTCTGCTGCAAACTGGAACACCTATACGGCTAAGGGGAAAATCTGGAAGGCCGACAAGCGCCCCGCCTACAATTTCCGTATCTACTGGGATGGTGACCTGCTTGACGAATTGTTGGACAATACGACCATCAGCAAGTGGGACCATGCAAAGCAACAGAGCAATACGCTTTTCCAGATGCAGGGCAACAGTTGCAATACCACCAAGGCGACACCGAATTTCAGCGGTGACATTCTGGGCGACTGGCGCGAGGAAGTCATCTTGCACGATGGAGCCTCCAAGCTTTACGTTTACACGACGACCACGCCTACCGAACATCGCATGTACACGCTTGCGCACGACCCGGTTTATCGCAATGGCATGAGCTGGCAGAATACTGCCTACAACCAGCCGCCGCATCTGGGTTTTTGGCTGCATGGCAACAAGGGCAAGTTCCCGAAGCCGGACATCGTGCTGATAGGCGACAACACGCCGAAGGCGGCCGCGATTGTCAAGCAGGGCGCAGGTAGTTCGAGCCAGGTGATTGTGAAGGGTGATTCGATTGTCCCGTTCACCTTCGCGATCCAGCATGCGGACGGGGCGAATGTTGACGGGCTCCCGGCAGGCGTGACGGCCGTGTGGAATGCGACGACATCATCGCTCTATTTTAGCGGGACTCCCGTTGTCGAGGGCGAGTTTACCTATACGATTACGACGAAAGGCGGGAATGCTGACTTTGGCGAAGCGACTCGCAACGGAAAATTCACCATCCTGAGTGTCGTGGAATCGGGACCTGCTCCTCTTATGGTTCGGAGCGATATCGAGGCGGCGGTACCGACCGATGCAAAGGGAGCCTTTGCCGACAACCACGAGAATTTCCGCGGCACGGGATTCTACGATTTCGAAAACAGTCTCGATAGCTACGGCATTTACCACCTGGTTTCGCCGAAGGAATACAAGAATGCAACGATGGTGCTGCGCTACGCCCACGGCAAAACGGATACGCGTCGCATTATGGTGAAGATGAATGAAGACCTGGTCGGTTCGCTGACGTTCAAGCCCACTGCCGATTGGGATACCTGGGATAGCGTCTCGGTGGGTGTTTCGCTCCAGAAGGGGTTGAATGTGCTTTATCTGAAATCGCTGGAAGAGGCGGGTGCACCGAACGTCGACCAGATCGGTTTTGATGTCGAAGGCGTGGTGCTTTTCGAGGATTCAACGCAACTCTCGGCGATAGACACCTTGAGCGCTGAAGTCGCGGGAGACTCTTCGGGAACGACGGGACTTACCCGTGGCGATTACACCGCAGAAGACGACTTTGCAGGTAACATTCGCGTTGCTGCCGGAATACACCTGAATCTTGCAGATGGTACGCTGATTGCCCGCGAATCGGGGTATGCCCAGGTGGATTTCTTTGACATTACTGGCCACCAGGTGGCGCGCCTTGCAAGAAATGTTCCGGCAGGAGCGTCTGACTTGTCCCGCGAAATCAGGGCTCTCCCCGAGGGCGTCTACATGGTCCGTGTCAAGTTCAATGGTCGCACGATGCAGAATGCGGTGCAGGTAAGAGTAGAACGGTAGTTTCCTAACTAAACGATACGTCACGGCGGAAGCCGGGGCGTTTTTTTTGCACCGCAGGTGCCCGCCGTAGTCCGCGGACAACTGGAAATTTCTTTTACCCTACCCCCGGAGCAAATTCGAGGGTATTTTTGTGGGCAGAAAGGAGCTTTGTATGGGATGTTTGAACTCTGTTCACGTTTTGGGCCTCTCGGCGGCGCTTGCCTTTGCCGCATCGCCCGTCATCAAGGTCGATTTTGACATGAGCGGCCGCAATTCGAGCGAAGTTACGGAACCGAATTACGTGCCCTGGGTGGTTTCGGGTGTCGCTTCGAAAGATACGACGCTTTCGGGCGTGAAGGTGAATGTCGCCGGAAGCGCGAACCTCAAGGCCAACTGGTACAAGGCCGGGGTGCAGTCCCCGAGCTATGCGCGCCTTGTGTGCGACGGCGTGATGGTCGAAGGCGGCGGGGCGATTACGCTCACCTTCTCGAATCTTGCGGCAGGGACGCACAGCCTCCTTTTGTACCTGAACAATGTCGATGGGACGGCGGTAAGCAACAGCATCGATGTCTATGTGAACAACTCGAAGCAGGCGTCGGTCAAGCCCACGAATCGTGCGCTCTCGACAGGCGAGGCGGCGATTGCCTACGTGACTTTTAATGTAAGCGGTACGGGTGCCTCGACCGCGATAAAGCTGAATACGGGAACGGTTACCCTGAACGGCTTTGAACTGAACGTGCCCAATGCGGCGGCACAGGCGACAGGGCCTTCGCCTGCGGATCTGGATTATCACGCTCCGCACGAAAACGGAGCGCTGACGCTTTCGTGGACGGCGGCGAAGTCGGCCGTAAAGCATCGCGTCTATTTCGGGACGGATTCGGCGGCTGTGCTTGCGGCAACGCCCTCGAGCACTGCGGTTTACAAGGGTGAACAATCTGGAAACTCGTATAAGGTGAGCGGTACGACTCCGCTCCAGACATACTACTGGCGCGTAGATGAGGTTGATGCGAACGGAACGGTCACGGCAGGGAATGTCTGGTCGTTCAAGCCGGGTCGCGTCGCGTTCGAGGGTGCCGAAGGTTATGGCCGCAATGCGGTCGGCGGGCGCGGCGGCAAGGTAGTGTACGTGACGAACCTGAACGATGACGGTGCAGGCTCCTTGCGCGAGGCGTGCACGGCAGAAATTGGCCCGCGCACCATCGTGTTCAAGGTGTCGGGAATGATCCAGCTGAAATCGCGCCTGGTCTGCAATCAGGATTACGTGACGATTGCGGGGCAGACTGCTCCCGGCAAGGGAATAACTATCAAGAGCGCCCCCATCGGGTTCACGGGCAAGGATATGGTTATCCGCTTCATGCGCGTGCGCCTGGGCTACGGCGCCACCTACGACGGTATGGGGCTCACCGGCGGCGACCACAGCATATTGGACCATGCGAGCATCAGCTGGACGATTGACGAAGCCTTCAGTAGCCGAGGCGGCAAGAACCTTACGCTGCAGCGCACGCTGATTTCGGAAGCCTTGAACATTGCGGACCACCAGAACTATGCAGCGGGAACGGGGCACGGGTACGCGGCGACCATCGGCGGCGATATCGGCAGTTTCCACCACAACCTGCTTGCGCACAATGCGGGCCGCAACTGGAGCCTGGGCGGTGGCCTCGACGGGAACGGCTACTATGCGGGTCGCCTCGACATATTCAACAACGTTGTCTATAACTGGGTGAGCCGCGTGACCGATGGCGGTGCGCACGAGGTGAATTTCGTGGGCAATTACTACAAGGAGGGCGCCGCCACTACCTTGCACGGCTATACATTGCGCGCGCAGTTCGAAGGTACGGGCAAAGGCTCGCAGGCGTATTACTACCACAACAATATTCTCGAGGCTGCGGGCGGCAAGTTCACCTGCGACGGCACCAACGACAATTGCGGTCGCGAGTATTCGCTTTCCGGCGGGCAGGTGCTGGATTGGGAACCCTGGAACAGCAAGCCCTTCTTTGCCTCGTATGCGACTGTCCAGAGCGCGAAGGCCGCCTACAAGGATGTGCTGAGCGATGTGGGCCAGCGCATGCCGGTACTTGACAATCACGACACCCGCGTGATAAACGAGACCAAGAACGGAACTTACAGCATGAAGGGTTCCGTGGGTGGCATGGCGGGCATTCCCGACCGCGAAACCGACGTGAAGGATTCGGCGAACATCAAGGGCTGGGAGCCTTACCCGAGCGAAATCCGGGCTGACGATTACGACAGCGATTTGGACGGGCTTCCGGACTGGTGGGAAAATATGTACGGGTACAATCCGAAGTCGAAGAGCGGCGACTTTAGCGAAGCGAACAGGGACCGCCTGGGTGACGGCTGGACGGAACTGGAACGCTACCTGGAATGGATGGCCCGCGCGCACTACACCTTCGCGAAGGGCGAAACCCAGGTGATAGACCTTTCGCAGTTTACCCGCGGTTACGACGGCGGCACCTACACCGTGTCGGCCCCGAGCGGCGTGACGGCGACCGTGAGCGGTTCCAGGTTGACTGTGAAACTCGCCGACAGCTTTGCAGGTGTGGGCTACGTGCAGTTTACGCTCAAGGACAACGCGGGCGATACCTTTAGCCGCTACATCGGCGTGACGCAGGGCCTAGCCTTGAACGCCTCGCAGGGCGAACAGGATGAAAACGATACGACATCTATTGTCGCGGGCGATTCGACTGCGACAGGAGATTCCACGACAACATCGTTAAGGCCGCGTGCGCAGAGAAAGCATGTAAATGGCCTTGGACGCATTTACGACACGCAGGGACGCCTCTTGAAGCAGCGAAAACATAGGGGTTTTTACCTGACGCGATAAATTTTTAGTATAATAAGATGAAAGGATGGTCGATTATGGGAATGTTTGGTACAAAAACGACAGTTTCGGCGCTTTGCCTAACAGTGTTTGGTTTTATCGGGGCCGGTGCCGAGCCGCTGGCTTTTCCGGAGGCGCTGGGTTTTGGCGCGCAGGTCACGGGTGGCCGTGGCGGCAGCGTTTATCACGTGACGAACCTGAACGATGACGGTGCGGGTTCTTTCCGCGATGCGGTGAGCCAGGGTAACCGCATCGTGGTTTTTGACGTGGGTGGCATCATCAACATCAAGACGGCAGTTTCCATCAAGAGTAACATTACCATCGCGGGGCAGACGGCCCCGGGCGAGGGAATCGCCATTCACGGCGGCAAGCTCAGTACCGGCAAGCAGAATAACATCATCATCCGCTACCTGCGAATCCGTCCGGGCGAAAATACCGCGTCCGAGAAGGATGACGCACTCAACCTTTACGATTCCAAGAACGTGATTGTGGACCACTGCTCGGTGGAACTTGCTCCGTGGAATAATTTCGGCGGCTCCTCGGACAATGCCTCCTATCGCGTGACGGGAATAACGGTGCAGAACTCGCTGATTGCAAACCCCATCGGGCAACAGTTCGGTGCGCATATTGAATCGGTGGACGGCACGTGGGCCTGGTACTACAATGCCTTTGTGAACACGCACAACCGCAATCCGCTCGACAAGATTAACGATGTGTTCGTGAACAACATCCTCTACAACTTCGAGGCGGGCTACACGACGCATACAAGTACGCATTTCAATCACGATATCGTGAATAATTACTTTGTCTATGGTCCGAAGGGGAGTAACCCGTGGTTCCAGGTGGACAAGAACCAGAGTATCTACGCGAGTGGCAACATGATCGACACGGACCGCGACGGAAAACTGAATGGCGGGCCTTCGAGTATTTACTACTACCAGGGCGTGGGCGAGGAACTTGCGAAACCCTGGAGCGAACTTACGACATCGGGCCCGATGCTCAGTGCAGCAAGTGCGTGGCGCTATGTGACGTCGCAGAGCGGCGTGCTCCCGTACGACGATATTGATTCCCTGATATGGCGCCAGGTGGGGACACTTGGGAAAGAAGGAGCCTTGGTGAAAAGCGTTGGTGCCATGGGAATCAAAACCAATAACGGCTGGGGAGAGGTGATTGCGGGGAAGGCCGCGACCGATTCCGACAAGGACGGCATGCCGGATTACTTCGAAGAGGCTCTTGGTTATGACAAGTCAAAAGACGATGCCATGACCAAGGAAAGCGATGGCTACGTGCGCATCGAAAAATATATCAACTGGCTGGGCGCCATGCATGCGACGGCTGCGGGCGGCAAGTCCCTCGATTTTGACCTGCGCACGATTACGCGCGGGTTCAAGGATGTATCGCCGACCTACAGCGTGTCTGCTGCGGAGAACGGAACCGTGGAACTTGCGGGTGACGGCTATACGGCAAAGTTTGCGCCCAAGGCGAATTTCAGCGGGCTTGCCTCGTTCAAGTACACCGTGAAGGGCAACGACGGTACCGAATATACGGGCCGCGTCGAGGTGCTGGTGGAAAAATCCGCCGGCGCAGATACTTCAACCGTGCAGCCGCAGGACACGACTGCGCGCGATACCTCCGCGACCGACACGACGTCTATTGTCGCGGGTGATTCTACGGCGACGGATTCGACAACCGTGATACGGGGCCTTCGTCGTGCACGCCCTGCCGACATGCGCGGGGCTACGCATAAGGAATACCGCGACCTGAAGGGACGCCGCTTCGACAGGCAGATTCCCTACAGGGTAATGTTCTAGGTTCTATTTGGTGTAAATCTTATGCTCGGCCATATAGATAGCTAGGTAGTCAATGACGCCGGATTCTGCGCCCTTTACGGGAATATACCGCAGGTTTTTCTGTGCGTCTACAATAATGGCGAGCCCTGCGATATAATTTATCCAGTGGTAATCTTCGTAATATTTGAGAGCGACGTTCTTTTGCGAACCGAAAACGGCGAGTGGCATCACAAAGATGTCGTGCGATACCATGATGGTGATGCGTTTCCACTTGGATAAATTTTTCAGGATGACCGCTTGCATGAATTCTTGTGCGCGGGGCTCCATTTCGTAAAATGTTTCCGGGTATCCGCCTTCGTATGCCCAGCGTGCCATCAGTTCGACTGAACTGCCCTTTAGGCCGAGCGCGGTCGCTTGCTTTGCGAGAGAGTCGGCCGAAATTTTCAAAAACCAATTGCCGGTAATGTCGTAATTCGTGATGAGTTTCGGGGACGTCGCTTCGCCGCGTCCTTTTGAGATTTGGTTTGCGGTTTCGTTCGTGCGCACGAATCCCGAAGTGACGTACGAGAATTCTTCTTCGCTCTTGAGGGTTGCCCCTAGATCCCGCGCCATCTGGATTCCGTTTGCGGTGAGTTCAGTTTCCAAAGCCACGTCGTCTTCACGTTCGGAATGGCGGATGATAAAAACGGCCTTTTCGTCGGGGGCAAGACTCTTGTAGACGTCGGCGATGGTAGCGAATCCGTCTTTGTCCAAAACGATTTCCGGAGAGGGTTCAATGACTTCTGACGAAGAAGATTCCTCGATTGAAGAGGAATAGTCGACATATGGTTCTGCGGACGAAGACAGAGCGTGTGGAATATGTTCGCTAGAAGAGTATGCCGGAATGGTCGAGGATGACATTGCCAGAGAAGGCATTGCCGAGGACGACCATTCCGGGGAATCTTGCTCGGACGACTGCACGGGTATCCAGGAGTGATTGGAGGCTTTGTCGGACGAGCTTGATTCAATATCGGGGTTAGATACTTTGTCGTTGCATGCCGTGAGTGCTGCAATACATGCTGTGGCAAAGATGAAAATGTACGTGCGCATTATGACCCCCACTGATAATCTCCTGGTTCGTAAACGGGATTTTCGCCGTTGAAGCCGCGGGGACGTTTGATTTTGTCATCGTAAAGGGTCTTGTTGAATATGCGGAAGTCGCCTCGTTCATAACTTTGGAATGAAATGTGACAGAAAATGGGGCCTGCGGGCATATATTCGCTGTAGCTCATGGTGCGTTCGCCAGCGGTGTAGAGGTAGTTGAAGTATTTCCCGTTCAGCACGATGTGTAGCCCGATGTTACCCACAGTGAACCAGCGGCCTTTTGCGAGAATATTCTCGTGGTGCGTATCGTCGTAATCCATGACTACGAATTCGGCATCACCATTCTTGTCGAGGTGGAATCGGTACTTATGGTTGCCTCCGCAACAGCGCCCGTCAAAGAACCAGGTGTATCCACTTGCGGCAGCAATACGCGGGTCGCGCACGCTTGTGTCGGGGTGGGCGAGCTGTTCGTCTGTCACGAGGCGCTCGGGCTCAACGGCGGCGATCAACTGTTCCAATGTTTTCGGGTTGCTTACGGTCGTAAGGCTTACCTTGTTCTTAGCTTCGCTTGCAGCACGGCGGTACAGTCGGTAGGGAATGCCGTCGTCACTGATCATGGTGAGCTCATCTTGACTGAATACGTAGTAGGCGTACGTCTTGGTCCCGGTTTTGGTGACCACGTTAAAGCTGCGGTTGTTGAGCGTGTACCATTGTCCAGAAACGTTCGGGAATCCTGAAACGGCTGCAATTCCGTCTTCGCCGATGACAACGGTGTAGTCATCGCTGATCCAGGCTTCGTCGGCTGCGGTAATGAGGCGGCAGTCGCGGTTTTTGTCTCCGGCACAAACCGCGTCGCTCGGGTTCGCCGCTTCGCAGGCGCTAATCATTCCCGGCGGAAGTTCAGTAGAGGCCCCTAGCCTAAATCCCATGTCGGCGGCGCCATCGCGGCTACGGATAGCCCTGCGGCTCACCCGAGCGAATTCGGCAGGTTCGCCGTAACTGCCGCCACGTCGCGTCTTGTTGCCAGAACCCGTGAGTTGTACCGGGTTGACTTTGTCGCCTGCGGTATAGCCCACGAGCCAGTCGTACACCCATTCCCAGGAATTGCCACTCATGTCGTAAAGCCCGAGCTTGTTAGGCTTTTTGGTGGCAACATCGTGTGCCGTGCCGCCGCTGTTTTCGGAGTACCAGGCGACATCGTCAATGGCGTTGCCTCCTGAGAATTTGAAGCTGTCGGCAATCCCATCCTTACCTCCGCGAGCAGCAAATTCCCATTCGGCATCGGTAAGCAGGCGGTATTGCCTGCCTGTCAATTGCCCTAATTTACAAGCAAAATTGTTCGCATCAAACCAGCTTACTCCTATTTTGGGGGCGTTTTCTGATTCCCATGCGTTTTTCTTGCCGCCCATGACGGCGTTCCATTGGCTGACCGTGACTTCGGTTTTGGCGATAAAGTAGTCGCTGACGGTTACCTTGTGCGCGGGAGTCTCGTAAATTTTGTCTTGTTCGGCGCAGTTGTCGCACCCGCGTGTGTACGAACCTCCCGGAACATGAACCATGTCAAATAAGACACCGTTTACGGTATCGGTAAAATTTGCGGGTGCAATATATGAAAATCCGGTTCCGCTTGAAGAACTTGGAGAGGCTACAAGTTCACCGGACGAGGAGGAGCTAATAAACAAGACGTCCGATGAACTTGTTGCAGTGAGTCCGCTCGATGAATAGGTGCTGACTTCGCCAGCAATGGCTCCGGAGCTGATTTCCTGAAGAGAATCAGCGTTTGACGAATCCGGAAGAGTCGTTGCTGGGGAATCGCCCTCGGCGGGGGGAGTTAACCCACTTTCGGGCGATTCCGAGCAACCTCCAAACATCCCAGCGATAATGGTAACCGCTATAACACCCGAGGAAAACTTGTGCATACGCACCCCCATCGAGTCTACATCCTTAACCGGTTCTAATATAAACTTAAACTAAAAGGAAAAGACTGTATTTATTCTTTTACTGTGGACAAATATGTCAACACCTATGTCTGCGCTTTAAAAAAGAAGCACTCCGTTCGGAGAGCCTCTTTGTTTGGTTTAAGAAGATTTGTGTTTTTACTTTACCTGTACGGTACTTGTCTGGACTGCGTTTTGGCCCCGGATGATGGCTATGTACTGACCCGTCGGAAGGTTTTCGAATTGCACTTGTCCATAATTCTGCAAGAGAGCCTTTTGGGAAACAATTTGCCCTGTCGCAGAAACAAGGGTGACGGAGGTTGCGTTATGGGAATTGCCCTCGACGACGATGTTCTTGCCTTGTGCGTAAATTCGAGGTGCGACAAACTTGCTTGCAACTTTTAAAGCCGTGGTGGAGTCTGGCTTTGTGGTTGCGGTGTCGCCTGCAGCGTACAAGGGAGCGAGCGCTTCGGCCCACAAGTGGTGCATGGCTTGCCCACCCTTCGTTTCGCCATTCGGGTGAACACCGTCGCTGGCGAGTTGTTCCGGATGCTCTTTGAAGTAGGCGTAAAAATCGGGGCCTGCAGGCAGATTGTTGTCTTCGACAAGTTTGTCTACGGCCTTCAAAAATACCGGATTGATCTGCCAACCTGCCTTGGCGGAATCGGTTGCTATAATCCGTGCAATCACGGGCGTGATTCCGTGAGCCTTTGCAGAGTCGATAATCGTCTGCATGTTGCTCACGTAAGTGTTCAGGTTCCAATCGCCACCGCCCCAGGCGTCGTTCGTGCCCATTTCGATTGCCCAGAACTTCACGTTACCTGCGTACTCCAGGTATTCGCCCAAGTGCTCGACGACCTCGGTGCTGTTGATGCAGCCGATGCCTCCGCGCAACATGGCGGGCGTGTATTCGGGGAATCTTGCATGAATGAGCTGCGCTGTGGTGGAATCGGTATCCTGCTGCTTGATTCCCATCTGGCTGATGCTCGTGCCCATAAAGAACCAAGTGTCGGTGCCGCCATTGCTCATGTCAAAGGCTTCAATTTCAAGAATCTGGCCCACGTCGCCTTCGCTTGCGAACTTGAACCAGGATTTGCCCGCAAAGTCAATAGTTACACCGCGTGCCATTACGGGGTTATTCACGATTGTGGCTGCAATTTCCCAATCGCCGTCGCTACCGTCAGTGGAATTTGCGGAGGTCAAAATCTTGAAATTCGAGAGTGCGACGCCGCTATGCCCACAACCGCTCGTGAAATCGGTCGCCCAGGCACAATCGCCGAACGATTCCCAGTTGATCAAGAGCTTTTGGGGGCCTTCGCCCACGTTCAACGCGATTTCCTTGGCGCTGCTACTCTTCCAGTTGGTCAAGTAACCGTCCGTCAGGTAATCTGTCGTTGTGGCTCCTGTATGAGCCGGCAAACCGCCAGAAACCAACTTATTCGGGGTAATCCCGTAAGAGGCGCACATTCCGCATAACAAAAAAGCTGCGGTTGTGTTCGCCATTTTTAAAGTAAAACAACCCATAAACACTCCAATTTAAAAAAGCGACGCTCAAAAAATAAACTCCAACCCCCGTTGTGTATTCATTTTTTTCGCGTCGCCTTTAAAATTCGTTGAAACCGACTCAATAGTTATTTTTTGATGTATACCGCATTCAAGTTGCGTCCCTGGATTCTTTGACGCACGATGTAGCGCCCCTGCGGAAGTCCCTGCGTAGTGAGTCCCACATAGTGGCCGTTCATGTCAAAGATGCCGATTGTTGTTGCAGGACCGTAGAATGGCGATACCTTTGCAAGACGCGTCGTAGAGGTATCCTGGTTGGGCTTGTATTTGTCCCAGCCGGGCATGTCCTCGAGCGAAATAACACGTTCGTCACCCATGTTGCTCTTCCACACGGCATCCTTCGTCTGGCCGGGCCAGGTTCCGCTCCAGGTGCTGTACCACGGCATCCACCAGCTCCATACGGCCTCGTCGGTGTGCATGTTGTTCACGTCGGGAATGGGCCCGTTTTCGCTGAGTGCAAGAATCTTCGTGCCGTTCGATGCGCTCTTGAACTTGTCAAAAGAACTTGCGTTGCTGGAATGGTCATTGGCGCTGTTATAGATGTCAATGGAAAGCACGTCGTAGTATTCGCTGCCCGGATCCCAGGAGGTGACGGTAGAACCTTCTGGGTTGAATACCCAGATCATGTTCTTCACTCCCTTGACCTTCACCATGCGGTCAAATACCAGGCGGTAGAGGGCCGCAAACTGGTCGCCCGAATTGATACTCCACCAGAACCACTTGCCGCCCGCTTCGTGCAGGGGGCGGAATATGCCTGCAACGCCTTCTTTCTGCAGTTCGAGGAAGTAATCGGCAATATGGTCAATGTCGGCGACAATTCCCTTGTAGGCCGCACTTTCGGTGTCCCATTCGGTGGTGCCGGGCTTGAAACCCGTAGAGAAGTCGAAGTCCGTGTATTCGCCGCCGTTGGCTGCGCTCTGGATGTAGAAGGCGTCCTTCTTGTCGAGCGGATCTTTCCAGTGCCAGGTGAATGCGGGGATGCCGCCAGCCTTCCAAAGGCCTTTTGCAATGGAAATCGCCTTGTCGGTGTATTCCATGTTCCAGCCTTGAGACGCGTTCGGGCCAGTTGCGAAAAGGAAGTCGAGACCGACGAGCGCCGGGTACTTGCCCGTACGCGTGTAGATGTACTTCACATCGTCGTGAGTCTTGAAATCGGCGCCCAGTGTGTAGCCGCTCATGTCGCCGGTCATGATTCCGCTAATCGTCTTCTTGCCGAAGTTTTCGCGCAAGAAATTGTAGAGCTTTACTGCGCTTTCGGTCGCGTTCGGGGTGACCGGGCTTGTGGAGAGCTTGAAGGGCTTTGATTCGTAGGCAGAAATGTCGATGTAGTCCACGTCGATCCATCCCCAGTATTTTTCGATAGCGACGGTATTTGCACCTGCCTTGAGCGTGACGGCCGTTGTGATGTCTGCCCATCCGGTCGTTGCCGCGAAGTCGATGGTGCCTGCGGTGGCGCCATTCACCTTGAGGTAATTTGCCTTGAAGTCACCCGCCTTGTAATGGATGGTGAGCGTGTACTTGCCTGCGGTTTCTGCGGTGACTCCCGTGAAGGTGATCGAGCCTTCTTGGAGGCTTGCGTACCCTGTGCCAGAGACGCCGCTGCTGTTGACAATTTTTGCTTCGCTAGATACGGTTGCCGATTCAGCTTCGTATTTGGCTGCGAAGGCTGTGGTTGCGAGGGTTGCCGCAAGAATGACGGACAATTTCCTTTTAAACATAGTAACTCCTTGATACACCATTGTGCCTTAAATTTATGTTCATGAAAGAGTTTCAGTAAGTTTTTTTTCGGCTGTATGTGGACAAAAATGTCAACATGTCTTTAAAATTTTGATAAAAATTGATTGAAAAAAATTGAATATTTCAATAATAGAATCTATATTATTGGGGCTGGCCAACCATGTTCGCAAGAAATAAAATCAACATATACGACTACACCGACTACCGTAAATTTCTGCAGGATTTTTACGAACTCGAAAAGTCGCTTGATCCGACCTTCAGCTATCGGGTTTTTGCCGCTGCTGTGGACGTTGACGCAAGTCTCCTTGTAAAAATTTTACAGGGAAAGCGCCATGTGTCTTCTAAAGGCATTGAACCGTTCGTTGAATTTTTCCGTTTCAAGGAGGCGAAGGCGGAATACTTCCGCGAAATGGTCGTCTATGGCAAGGCGAAGACCGACGAAGATGTCCGCAAGCATTTTGAGACGCTCCAGAAAATGCGCCCGGCCGTCTGCCGTGAGCTAGACGAGGCTCGTTACCGCTATTTTCAGCAGTGGTACTACCCGATGATCCGTTCGGCGCTCGATGTCTTTGATTATCGTGGCCCGCAAAATGCCGCCGCACTCGCCGAGGCATGCATTCCGAAACTCACCGCCTCTCAGGTTGAGAAAGCCGTTGAGGCGCTGTTGCAGTTGGGACTTGCCCGCCAACGCAAGGATGGCCGCGTGGAACCCACCGAGGCGCACCTCCGTACGCAGGAACATTGGCTGAGTGCAACCATTAGCGACTACCAGGGCTGTATCGCGGAATTGGCGCGCGATTCGATTGCCAATACCCCGAAGGAAAAGCGCGATATAAGCACGCTTACCATGGCGCTTGACTCGAATCAAATCCAAAAAATCCGCGATATTCTTGCCGAAACGCGAAAATCCATCGTAAATGTGGTCAATGCGATGCCCGCGCAAATATGCGATAGCGTTTATCAATTAAATTTTCAGTTGTTCCCGATGATGAAAAAGGAAGAACGGTAAAAATGCTCCAGGTGTTTAGGATCCAAAAATTATTTTATTTCGCGCTCGGCCTAATTCTGACGATGTTTTCGGGCTGTTCCGACAGTGGGCCCGAAACTGCGGGAGCCACGAGCGAGACGACAAACGGAATCGCCATCGTTGCATTCGATGGGGCGCACATGCCTATACCGCAGGCGCGCGTCACCTTGTATCAGCGTGCTGATTTCACTCCTGCGGAAAGTCCGTCCGAAGACGTGAATATCCAGGATGTGACGCAGTTCCTCCCGTCCTATGTTTCTGCGTTGGAAACCGCTACTGCGGATGATTCCGGAATGGTGCAGTTCGAGACTGAACCTGACCAGTGTCAGAACGCAAGGTGCTATGTCGAAGGGATTGCCGGCGAGGACTCCTCGCTCATGGTGTGGTCAAAACTCGATGCGGTAGATTCCATGGCAGACGAAATTGAACTCTTGCCGTCTGTATCGCTTACGGTGCGTACCGGGGCTGCGGCCTCTGATTCTGTAGTTTCGCGCAGTGTCGTGATGCTTGATGCGACTCCCTATTGGGCAAAAAATGATGGAAGCGAGTTTGTCTTCTCGCATGTTCCTGCGGGCCTATATACGCTTCTTGCGGATGATCAGCCTGTTGCCGATGTTTCGCTTGATGCCGGTGCTTCTGTAGATACGCTCATCCGTATTTCAAATGTTACCCGCGAATACGTCTTCGAAGATTTCGACGATGGCGACAACCTGAATAATTTGGCAAAGAAATACCCGAATTACGGTTGGTACTACATGCCGCACAAGGGGGCGACCTTTGAAAGTCCTGACAGTGCCGGCGGTTTTGCGGGCGCGCTTGTAGATGACGGTGCCGGCGGGAAGTATCTCTCGTTAAAGTATGCCATTCAAGATACGGCCTATGTCATGCTCGGGACGCATCTTGGGCTTGATTCCGGTTACTACGATTTGAGTGCGCTTTCTGCGGTTCGAATGAAGGTTCGCGGGGACTGTCGGTTTGCCGTTGCGCTTGAACATTACCGTCAACTTGAAAACAACAACTATAACAAGGCGTTGTGGATTGCGACGGCGAACGACGAATGGACGGAATTGGTCCTTCGGCCCGGTGACGAGCTTTTGGACGACAAAAATTACCAGGTCGCTTGGGACGAAATTTCGACAGAGATTGGCATATTCAGCGTCTTCATATCCGAAGGCTCTCGCCTCGATATAGACGAAATCGTATTCGAAGGAATTCAAATTATCGATTAATCAAATAAAGATGCCTCGGCGGATGCCGAGGCGCTTTTGCTCATGCTCCCTTTTGTTTCGGGGAAAGGCTTTTGCTTACTTGATTGAAATCGGGTGGACGGAATTGCCGAGGCGGAGAATGTAGCGGCCTGCCTGCGGTGCGCTCAGCTTAATGCTGCTTGCGTTTGCGATGCCGGAACGTAGTGTTTGTCCGAGAATGTTCGAAAGCGAGTAATGCGTGCCGTTCTTGATGCCGGTGGCGACAATGTTCAAACCGTTGGTGTTTATGCGGTAATTTGCCTTTGCAGTCTGCGTTTGGACGGCGTCTGTGTTTGTGGGGATTTTTACAGGCGTGTAACCTTCGACGCTTTCGATGCACTTGATGTTTTCGACCCAAAGCGAGGTGTCAAAAAAGTCGTTTGTTACATTAAAGCGGAACGCGGTCGCCGCCGAAAGAACCGGGGTCAGCGGGAGTGCTGCCTGCCAGCCGTTGCTCATCATCCAGCCTAAATCCACGTAGACCGTTTCCCATTCGGGTGCGTACGGCATTTCGACAAAGGGGTAGTCCCAGGCGCCTTCGCCAAAGACATCGATACTGGCGTTCCAATCGTAGTAGAGGATAAACTGGTGGTTTGCTCCTTTGTAGCGGTAGCTAACCATTTTGCACTTGGACAAATCGGGCTCGCCGTCGAACGTGTATTCTGCGCGAATGTACGGGGCGTAATCAAAGCCGGTACCGACGGTGTCTAGCTTCATGTTGTCCATTTTCACGGTAGTTTCGGTAGAGTTGTCGGTAAAGGTGGAATTACCCTTGTCGCCCTGTTCGTCGCCGTAGTCGTCAATGTCGCTGGTGCTGCTCCACTTGCCCGGAATATCGGTGCCGGCGCCGTATGTAATCAAGTTGGGCAACTTGTCGCTGATTTCGGTTTCCCAGTTCAGATTTTTTTGGTAAGTGGTCTTTGCGGGCAAAATGTTTTCTTTGATATAATTGTCGACATCGTTGTTTTCGAGGAAGGGCTTTTCGACATCCCACTTGGCGCAAGAAATTTTCTTCTCGTTGGTCCATGCGAGGAATTTTTCAAGTTCGGTCTTGTGGGCCTCCTTGGTGAAGATTTCATCGATGCCGCCCCATTCCGTTACGAATACGCTAAGGCCGGCTTCCATCGCCTTGTTGGAACTGGACAAGTGGCTAGAAGTCTGATGCAGGTTGGCGTAGAAATGGTAAGTGTAGGCGACGTTATCGTCTTGTACGGGGGCAGCTACGGCATCGCCTGCCATAGAAGACCACATCGGGGTTCCGACGATTACCAGGTTCTTCGAATGTTTGCGGATAGCGCTGATGACCGTGTCGGCGTAGGCTTTCAGGTCTGCCCAGGATTCACTCACGGGTTCGTTGTAGATTTCGAAAATGACATGCGGGTACTTGCCGTAGCGTTCGGCCATGCGCCCGAAGAAGGCGGCAGCATCGTTTGCGGTAAAGCAGGTCTTGTTGTCGTTGAATTCGTACTTTGGCTTTGTTCCCTTATGGATGCAGTTGTAGTAGCCGCCTTCGCTGTGCCAGTCAATCAAAACGTAAATGTCGTTTTGAATAGCGGCTTGAACTACGGTGTCCATCTGCGATTCGAAATATTCGGGGCGGGTCATGTAGCTTCCGTGTCCCCAAGGCGGCACGACGCCCATGGCAGAGCGGACAAGTTCAACGTTCCAGGAGCCGACCAGAGTATCGATAAAGGAACTTCCGTAAAAGCTGCTGCCGTACGGCCAGTACTGACTCCAAGTGAGGCTCATTCCGCGAACCTGGACTTCGGCGCCGTCCTTGACGCCTTGCACGCTGCCGTAAATGCGGCCTTCGCCAGCGGAATTCTTGCCGCTTTGCAAAGCGCCGTATTGGCTAACGGGGCCGACGCGCATGGGTTGAATGGTGGCGAACGCGCTGCTTGTAAAAGCGAGGGCGCACAAGGCTACTATGCCTATATTTGTCTTTTTCATAAAGCACACTCCTATATGTGAAAATTCTAGAATCGCATTCCGAGGCTTGGCCACATGCTCGGCGAAATGCCGTCAAAGCGAATGTTGTCCAAGAAAATCTCTGCGTCTTCGGTCACCAAGATGTTGATGGTGTTGACGGCGATAAGTTCCGTGTCGAAATCGTCGGCGGTAAAAGTGAAATGTTCCCATTCGTCGCTGAGCGTCACGAAGGCTGTCTGGTGGAAGTCTCGTTTGCCGTCGTTGCCGCGCTTGGTGATTTGCAACGAAATCTTTCCGCTGCCCTTGGCGTCGAACGAAATGGCGGTGGCGCTTCGCAAGTCGTAGAAAGCGAACATGTCGTCTTCGTCAAAATCGTCGCCGATAGAGAACCCTGCGACGCCGTAATGGCCTTTAGTTTCCTGATCGATATCGAAAATCAAGTGCAGGCTGCTTCCGCTCTTGGCGCTGTCGCCGGTAACGAGAATCTTGTCGCTATCGATGCCTTCGGCGACGCGGCTGTTCCCGCCTTGCAAGGAGTCGGTGCAAATAAACCACCAACCTTGTCCAAAACTCTTGCCGATAAAGGTCTGTCTGTGTTTCCAATTTTCAAAGTCTTCGACAACGGTGAAAATGCTGTCGGCGATGTTGATGTGATTTGTCGTGGCGCCATCGCTTAGGCCGGTTTCCATTTGGTAAGAGAATTTGCCGAAATACCCTTCAACGAAGGCGTAGTGCACGCCTGCAGGCAAGCCGCTGAATTCAAAGTATCCTTGTGCGTCCGTGGTGACGGTTTGGTCTAGAATGCTTACGGTTGCGTTTTCGACGGCGGTACCGTTATTGGTGATGATGCCTTTCAGGCTTTCGCTTTGGGCGATGGCGAGATTCTGCTCCGGACTGCGTTCGAAGTCAACCCAGCGCATAATGGAAAGCGAGTCGCCGGAGCGCATTTCGAGCAACTGGACGGGGGCCTTCTTTTCGCTCAAGGCGGCGGAGTTAATCTTGAGAATGCCGTTGTCGTCAAGGGAGTCTTCGTAGGCGACAAGCATGGAATCCTCGTTTAAAATCCATACACGGGCGACGGCGTTTTTGAGGGGCATTCCGTGATTGGTGGCTGTAACGATGCCGGCAATTTCGGTTTCGCCGGCGTTGCTGCCTGTGCCGTTTGCGACAGAATTTTCACTTGTGCTGCAGGCGGTGAATGCGATGCCGAGGCTGGCTGCGAAAAGCGAAAGGGCGAGAATAACCTTCATTATTTGCCCTCCTTCACCTTGGCGCGATTCACGAGCTGGAATCCGACATGACAGACGCGGTCGGGGTTCTTTTCTTCGCGGGACATGGCCAAAATTTTTTCGCGAAGCTTGGCGATTTCTTCGCGAACCTTTTCGAAACTTTCCTTGGAAAGGCTGCAGGTTACGCTGGTGATGCTGCGGTCATCGCTCGAGAACAGGTCGTAAACATCGCTATTGACTTCGAGGTTCTTTAAATGGTATTTGCGCAGAATGGTAGAGCGCACGCGGGGTGGCGTCGAGATGGTGGGTTGCTCGACATGGTAGGTTCCGTTATCGTTCAAAGAAACGAATCCGGCATCCTTCAGGTACTTGACTCCGCTTTGCACTTGCGGGGCGCGAAGCGCGGGCGTGAACATCCGGCCGATTTTCTCGGCGGGGGTGTTTGCGGGGAGGAGCGGCAACAGGTCGCGCAAGACGGGGTAGTACCACTTCGAAAAGAACTTGAGGGCGGAATCCTGGAGCTCGTATTCCTGATTTTTTGCACGTACGGCGAGGAGTTTCTTGAGTAGGTTTTCGCGCTCGTCCACGTTTTTTTCGTTGCCGAAGCGGACTAGCGTCAGAAAGTATTCGGATTCTTCGTCGGAAAGCCCCCAGGATTTGGCGAGAGTCTTTGCGTTTGCAGCAGAAAGCGGGCGGGATCCGTCTAGAATGCGGTTGAAAAAGGCGGAACCCGAGACTCCGGCGCTTTCTTGAATGGAACGGATGGACTGCCCTCTGGATTGCAATGCTTCCACAACGGCCCGGATATAATCCCGGTAATCAAAGTACATAAATACACTAATTATGGAAACATTGCTCATGTTGCTAAAGTTAGATAAATATTTGCAAATGTAAAGTAAAATTTTATTATTATAATTTATAAAATACATTAAAAATGGAAACATGTCGGCGTTTTTTGGCCGTAGTCTACGGACAACCCTAAATTTCAAAAAAACTACCCAGCACTCCGATAGGAGTGTATTTTTTTGCGTAAAAGGAGCTTTTACAATCGTTGTCAATGACCAAACACATATTAATGGGCCTGGTGGATAACGTTTTGAAAACAAAAGTGCCAAAATTAGATTATAAAAGGCAATATTACAAAAAGAGGAAAAAATGGGAGTAAAAAAGGATGTTGGGTTGGCTTTAGCGGGCTTTGTCTCGCTTTTTGGAATTTCTGCGGTGCATGCCGCTGTCCCTGCGACAGAAGTGGTTCAACTCCCTTCTGAAGTGGCTTACGGTGGCGGCGACAAGGTGGGTTCGCAGCTGGTGGCCGCGACGTATAATGCGGGCGAAGGTCCGGGTATCTGGATCGTAGCCGATGGCGGCTACAGGCTCTACCACAATGGCGCTCTCCTTGCGCAGGACAACCAGGCGGGCCGCGTGCGCTTTGTGCCGATGACGTTCCTTCCCGGTGAAAATGCAATTTCGGTCGTGGGCGTGAACGGCAAGGGTGCTCCGGGCGTCATGGTGCAGATTGACGACCTGGACAAGTCTTACTATTCCGGCAGTGGTTGGAAATCAAAGCCTGCAGTGAGCAACAACTCGTGGAAAAACAAGGGCCGCGACCTTAGCCAGTGGGGCGGTGCGACAACCCTTAACTACGCAAGCAACAAGCTCCCGAGCGGTGCAACCTTGAATGGTTTTGCCGCGAATACGCAGGCCAAGTGGATTTGGACTTCTGCCGAAACCGACCCGACGGCCGTTCTGCTGTTCACGTTCAACGTGAAGGCCGAAGGATTTGGCGCTTCTACGACGGGCGGTGCTGCCGGCAATATCGTTTTCGCGAGCGATTCCGCAAGCATCCGCAAGTACCTGCAGAGTAACGATGCGGTGACAATCCTTGTGCCCGAAGGTACTTACGATTTTAGGCAGATGCGCAATGCGGTAACCGAGGCGAACAAGCAGGGGCGTACCTGGTGCCGCACGACTTGCAGCGAGAAGAACCGCGTGACGGGCAAGACGAACAAGTTTTACCGCATCGCCTTCGAAAAGAACAGTTGCGCAAGCCTCGGCGAATCCGGACTTGAAATCGTGAAGGAGTCGGACAATCTGCAGGCGTGGAGCAACTGGATTACCACCAAGCCGAACAAGAGTCTCGTGGGCATGGGTCGCGGCGCGAACCTGCGTGGCGCATCCATAGTGGTGCGCAGTAACGAAGGCTCCTACAACCACATTTATCGTAACCTCGGCATTTACGACGTGAACCCGCACTTGATCGAAGGCGGTGACGGCCTTGAAACGGTAGGCACCGCGTCGAAGCATGTGAAGGGCTTCTGGGCCGACCACATCAGCTACAAGTGGATTAGCGACGGTATGGACATGGAATTCGTGGACGACGCCACCATCAGTTACCTGGATTTTGACGGCGCAAACGATTTCAACTGTTGGGGAACCGATCCTTACATGGCACTTGTCGAAGATGCCCACCTGACTTATGCAAATAACTACTGGCACAATACTTATGGCCGCGTGCCGAAGGTGACGGGCGAAAGCAACGGTTCGCAGGTGCATTTGTACAACCAGTATGTGGACTACAACCGCTTCTTTGTGGCGGGTGCAAACGGCCATAGTGCAAGCGCGAAGGCCTACGTACGCTACGAGAATAGCTATATCGATAACGGCAACGGTTACCTTGCCGAATGGGGCGACAACGGCTACGTTTACTTTAGCGGAGTCACGTTCGGGAGCGGAACCAAACAGCAGCACCGCTACAACGGTACGGTGACGCAGGGCGTTCCGCAGGCGCAAACTTTCAACCCGAGCTACAGTTTCGAAAAACGCACCGTTGCAAATCTCCCGAAAGAAATCCCGAGCCTAGCAGGTGTGGGAGGCCGCTACGGCAAGATGCCCGAATACAACCAGGGCTTTGGCCAGAGCAACAAGGCGGCAAGTGTTTCTATGACAGCACCTTCTGCAGGGGCCAAGTTCGATGCCGGCAAGGCTGTCACCTTGAGTGCCACTGCTAAGGATAACGACGGCTCTGTCAAGAAGGTTGATTTTTATGTCGGAACGACTTTAGTCGGTTCTGCGACGGCGTCGCCTTACCAGGTAAATGCCGAGGGCCTTGCTCCGGGTATGCATTCTGCCGTTGCTGTCGTGACGGACAACTCCGGGCTCACCTGGATGTCGGAATACGTCACGTTTACGGTCGAGGGAACGGTTGAGCCCGAATCGTCTTCGTCCGAAGTCGCGGAATCGTCGTCGAGTGTAGAATCTTCGTCGAGCGCGGAACCTGAATCCAGCTCGTCCGAAGTCGTAGAATCCAGCAGCGGGACTACCGCAATTGCCCAGCGCATGAATCTCGGCAACGAGGCAGAAACGGCCTTCTACCGCATCTTCGACTTGCAAGGCCGCCCGCTATTCTCGGGCTACCAGAAGCCTGCCAAGATGCCTGCTGCGCATGTGATGGTGGTGGAATATACAAAGAATGGCGCCGTCAAGCGCCGATATATACAATAACGAACAACGAAAAGAATCGGTAATTATTGCTTCTTGACGTTGTCCAAGATTCTTTGCGCCTGCTTTGCGAGAATGTCGGTCGAATTCATTTCAATTACTTTCTGCAAGCGCTTGATTCCGTCTTCAGTCTCAATCTTGTTCGTTACGCATGTCTCGCCCAAAATATAAAGGGCGCGCCTTGCGAAGTTCTTGTCTTTCTCGAGCGAAAGTCCTTTCTTCAAAAGCATGATTGCCGCTTCGGGCGCGTTTTTCGCCTTGGCGATTTCGCCCCATTCAAGCCACTGGTTGCTCGAGATTTCGATGTAGAGCTTGTTCATGCTGTCGGCCAGAGAAAGTACTGTAGCCTTGTCGACAGGGTGTTCCTGCAAGAGTTGGACCATCGATTGCGTGAGTAGGCTGAAAGCCTGTTCGGGGCGACCGCCCTTGGCGTTTTCAATGCCCGACTGAATCATGGTTCGAGTCTTGTTCTTCAACTCGGCCATGGGGTTGCGCTTTTCAATGCGACGGGCTCTTTCTTGCAAAGCCTCTTGCTTGAGTTCATAACGGGTCTTGCGGCGGGTTTCGATTTTTAATCCGGCAAATGCGCCTGCGCCAAAGGCAATCGGTGAAAGCACTGTGACAGCCCCGAAAATGTTCGGATTGATAAACCAGTTGACTGCCATGTCGAGCAAGAGTCCGGTAATACAAACGGCTGAAACCGACTGCGATGTCAGTTCCTTGCGTGGGGCAAATGCAGTCGCTCCGAGCAAGAACGCAATCGTCAGGCTCATGCCCATGTAGCGTTCACCGCTGTAGTGGTCAAAGAAACTCGTGCCGGTCATGATGCTTACCAAGATGCCGCCACAGAGGGTCCAGCCGACAATGCAGCCCCACAGAATAAACCATTGCCAACGTTTTTCCAAACGTATAAGCGTAAACATGAAAAGTACCGCGAACAGAATGTAGCTCCACGTGCTCGGGAACAGAATCCAGCTGGTGAGCAGTCGGTCGTACTGTTCTTTCTTGGGGACAAACGCCATGTTGTAGCGAGGGAATTTGTCGGTGTAGTTGTCGATCCATTCGGCAAGTTCGCTTCTAAAGTCTGATTCGCCCGGGTAGCGGTTGTGCTTTGCTATAAATTCTTCTTTGCCGCCCCTGATTTCCCACCACTCGCGGAAATCCTTTTTCATGATTTCGATGCGGTCTTCGACAATGTAAGACGGCTTCAAGGCAAAGGCCCTGTTGCGGAATTGTTCGAATTCTTCTTGACGGACTTTTTCGGTCGGTTCGATTCCGACGATTTTGAACTGGTTTGCGCCCTCTTCTTCCCACCACTTGTCAAAGGATTTTTCGATTCCCTTTTCGTAGCTGCTTTGCTTGATTTGCGGCATGATTCCGGTGACGGCGTTAAAAATGCCGATGCCTATAATTGCCAAAACCACCAAGTAATGGATTGGCTTAATTTTCTTCAAAAGAGCAGTAATATTCGAGATAGAGGACTTATTCATATCTTGAATATATACTAATGAATATGAAAATGAAAATTTTATTTTTCTTAAAAGCGGTTGTATTCGCGCAGCTGATTCCACAAGAAGTCCGTGTTCACGTCGCGGTAGCCTTGGGCGTTTACACGTTCGCGCAATTTGTGAGCAATATCAAACAAGTTCGGGCAGCTCTGCATGCGTTCAAAGCTGTCGAAAATGGTGAGGTTGTCTATCCACTGCGCAAGTTCCGGGAATCGTGGGTCGCTAAAGCGATTTTCGCGGCCGGTCTTCAGGTATTCCAGGTAGCGGTCGGTAATGCGGTAACCGTCTTCAATGAAAATATCCATGGCGTGCGGGAACAGTTTTTCGCCAGTCAGGTATTCGTGCACAATGATGCCGAAACTGAAGTAGTCCACCGATGCCGACAGGTTTTCGCCCATGATGGCCTGTTCGGGCGCGCTGTAGCAAGGCGTCATTTGACCACCGTATTCAGTGATTGTGTCGCGCATTTTCGCCTGGGCGTAACCGAAGTCGCACACGAGAATCTTGTGATTGTTCTTGTGCTGCGGATTCTGGCAAAGCAAAAGGTTCTTGGGCTTTAAATCCTTGTGGACCACCTGGTAGTAATGCAGCTGGCTAATCGTGTTGGCCAGGTAGGCGAGTTGGGCGACTCGGTGCAAAATTTCGTCGTCACTTAGTTCTTTCTTGAATAGCCTATCCAGAGAGCAACCCTTAATAAACTCCATCTTGAGGTAAGGGTGTCTGCCGGCAATGCCGCCGCCCATGCTCTGGACCACGCCTTCGATATTGGTGGCGTGAATCAGGTTGTTGATGCGGATTTCATCTTGGAACGCGCTTAAGAGGCTGTTCAGGCGGTGGAGCCTGTTCTTGCCGGGGCTTGCCCAGAACTTGCAAATTTTGACGACAATTTCTTGTTCCACGTAGCGGCTGGGGTCGTTCGGGTGTTCCAGCCAGTACTGGGCGCGGTACAGGTTGTTGGTGCCTTCGAGTGTCAGGGGCTCTATCAGTTGAATGTGCTGCATGGCACCGTTGTGCATGTATTCGGGATTCTGGTCGAACCACCGCTGGTATTCTTCCATGGTGTAGTTCGGGCGGAGAGCCAAATTTCTAGATACTCGATCTAAAGTTTCTGCCAGAATGTTTCGAATCATGCCCCAAATTTAGCTAATCCCCAAAACAAAACAAGGTGCCGCCGAGCGACACCTTGCATATAAGTAGCTTGTTTATTTATTCCATCGTTTTTTCGAGTGCCGTCGTAATGACATTGTAAGCATCTTCAACGGTGTCGCAGAAATGGAACAACTTGAGGTCTTCCTTGTCGATCATTCCTGTGTCGGCGATGTAGTTCCAGTTGATGACTTTGTTCCAGTATTTGCTGCCGTAAATCACGACGGGCATCTTGTCGCCGTATTTTTTAGTCTGAATCAGCGTCAGGAGTTCAAACATTTCGTCGAGCGTTCCGAAGCCTCCTGGGAATACGACGAGTGCTCTTGCCATCTTCATGAACCAGTACTTACGGATAAAGAAGTAACGGAATTGCAGGTTCAGATCGTCATCGATGTAGGGGTTCGGGTGCTGCTCAAAGGGAAGCTTGATGTTTAAACCGATCGAAGAGGTTCCTACGTCGTTTGCGCCACGGTTGCCCGCTTCCATAATGCCCGGACCGCCACCGGTCATCACCGCAAAACCGTGGTCGTGTTGCTTGTTTGCCCAGCGGCCGAGTTTTGCGCCCAGTTCGCGTGCGGCGTCATAGTATTCGGCGACGGCTTCCAGTCGTTTGAGTCGCGCAAGTTCGGTCTTGTTTTTGCAGCTCTTTTGGCGTTTCTTGAGTTCGGCCATGGGGAGTATGCGGGCGGAACCGAAGAACACGATGGTGTTCTTGATACCTTCTTGCGCAAAAATCTGGTAAGGACCCATGAATTCGGAAAGAATTCTGATCGGGCGCCCGACATCGCTATCGATAAATTCCAGATTGTGGTAAATCATTTTGCCGGGGGTCAGTTTGATTGCCTTTTTCGTTGCCATGGTAAACTCCTTGGTTGGGTACGCCAACATCTGTATTATATCCCTAAAATACACTCAAAATGCCAAAAAGCAACAAAAAAACGCTTTTTTTCTACTTGCAAACAAAAAAAACTTTATATTTATAACATGCTAGTAAAAATTTGGACCGACAGCTTTATCATCACGGGCGAAATCGATACGCTCCGCGATGAACGTCTCACGGACTACATCCGCGAAAACAAGGACTTTATCGCTGTGACGCAGGTGCGCGTGAGTGACAGGAGCGAAAAGGACCTGTTCCGTACTCACTTCCTGAACGTGAGTACCCGCCACATTGAAATCATCCTACCTGCAGAATAAAGACCGAACCGCTAAACTCAGTGGAATCCTTTAAAATTCCATTGCGATTTTCTTGATGAGGTAGCGGCGGGAGCTTTCGTCAAGTTTTTTCGGGTCGAATTCCACGCCCATCAAGGCTGCATAAATGTTGAACGGGCTCACGGTCGTGCCCATGTTATTGCATTTCACCTTGGTGATGATGGCGCCGCCTGCAATCTGGATTCCGAGCAAGTGTTCGTTCAAATTGATTTCCTGGCCGCGGTGATTTAATACCACGGGGAGCGTCTTCTTTTCGAACTTTTCCATGATGCCTTCGGGCATTTGTTCGGGCGTGAATGAATAAATCATCGCCGTCGGCATGTGCTTCGACAGCTTTTCCTTGAGCGGCTCAATGTTCACGATTTCCATACCGCGCGGGAACGGTCTCGAAAGTTCGGCCATGATCTTCGGCAAGTTTTCCTTGGAAATATCAAGCGGCTGCAGCAAATCAACGCTGATGACTTCGCAATAAGTTTCAAGACCCAAGGGGAGTGCGCCCATGTTCGAAATGCGTGGCTTCGGGCTGAAGCCTTCGCTGAACTTGATAGGGATTCCTGCGCAAAGGAAGGTGCGCTCGAAGAAGCTGAGCATGTTCTGGTGCGGCAGGAATCGGCTGAGGCCAGTTTTTTTGAAGGTAATCTTGTAGCTGTGACAGCTCTTTTGCGTGGGGCGGCGTTCGGCGACAAGTTTCTTGATTTCTTCGGGCGTACGGCTCGGGGCCTTGTGGCGCACCGGGTCGTCCGCGAGTTTGATTTCAGCGCCAAAGCCGGGGATGCCGCATTTCTGGCAGTCGCCCCATTTGCAGTTCGGCACCGGGGCGGAATCTTCCTTGAAGGCCTTTTCCCATTCGCCACGCAGGTACTGCTTGCTGGTTCCTGCGTGAATGAAATCCCAGGGAAATACTTCGTCTTTTTCTCGCGTGCGGTACACCCAGCTGGTGTCGTAGTTGCATTCTTCCCAGACTTGCTGCCATTTTTCGAAGTCAAAACGGTAGGAGTCGCTTTCGAAAATGATTCCCTTCTTGTAGGCGGCATAAATCACGGGACCGAGTCTGCGGTCGCCGCGGCTGTAAATGGCTTCGAGGAAACTCGTTTCCCAGCCGGCCCAGTTGACCTTCACGTTCGGGTGACGGAAGAAGCGTTCGCGCACATAACGGATGTGCTTGAGGGCGGTTTCCTTGTCCATGAAGGGCGCCCATTGCAGGCCCGTAAACGACTTCGGAATCAGAATGCCCATGCTTACGGCTATCTGGCATCCGCGCAGGTACTTGCGACCGATTTTCACGAGGTTCTCGATTAGGTTGCAGAACGCTTCCATGTCCTGCTCATTTTCTGTCGGGAAACCGATCATTGTGTACAACTTAATTTTGTTGAATCCGCTACTGAAGGCGTGCTCGGCGGCGTTGTACATGTCCTGGTCGCTGATGGTCTTGTTAATCATCTTGCGGATTCGTTCGGAGCCTGTTTCGGGAGCGAAGGTCGCGCTGCGGCCGCCCTTGAGGGCTGAAATCTTCTGGGCGAGCGTTTCACCGAAGGCATTCACGCGGATACTCGGGAGGCTCACGTCCACGGTGTCGAAGAACGGGTCATCGATAATGGAGTCGGTGAGACCTTCCACGGGCTTGTAGTCGGCGGTGGAGAGCGAAAGGAGTCCCAGTTCGCGTTCGCCGGTCGCCTTGATGCCAGCCTTGGCGATATCCAAAACATCATCGGGGTCGAGCTCGCGGCAAGGTCTGTACCAGATTCCTGCCTGGCAGAACCTACAACTCTGGGCGCAACCGCGCATGACTTCTACGCTGAATCGGTTATGCACCAACTGCATGTTTGCAATCAGGTTCTTGATGGGGTAGTTCTTCGGGTCCATCACCGGAATGAACTGCCTGCGAACGCCGTTGGTATTCTGGTAGCTGCCCTTGGCGGGTTCAGCCGGAACGATGTCGCCAAATTCGTTGGTGATGACGGGACGTAGGCTCGGTACGTACACGCCGTCGATTTCAGACAAATTCTCTAGAATCTTTGCGCGGGGGAGTTTCGCCTTTCGGCCTTCGCCAACGCAACGCAAAAACTTCACAATCATGTCTTCACCATCGCCGATCATGAAGGCGTCAAAGAAGTCGGCAACCGGTTCGGGGTTTGCCATGGCGGGGCCGCCAGCCACAATAATCGGGTCTTCTTCCTTGCGGTCTTTCTGCCACACGGGAATGCGGGCGATGTCAAGTACGTAGGGGACGTTCGTAAAATTGAGCTCCGTCTGGAGCGTCATGCCCACCACCTCGAAATCGCGTACCGGCGTGTAGCTTGCGTAGCTGTACAGCGGAATATCGTATTTTTCCATTTCTTTCGCCATGTCTTCCCACGGGGCAAAAGAGACTTCGCACAGCAAGTCCGGCTCACGGTTGATCACATGGTACAGAATGCGGATTCCGTTATTACTCATGCCGATTTCGTACTTGTCGGGGAACACGAAGGCCATGTTGCAAAGCATCTGGCTGTGGTCTTTGACGACACTGTTGGCTTCGCCGCCCATGTATCTAGCAGGACTTTCGACGGCGGGGAGGGCAAGAGCTATTTTTTCGAGGATGGTCATAGGTCAAAATGTAGAAAATAGAGCCTTAAATAGGTTGAGTTGCTAGTTCTGAGTTCCAAGTTACTCGAAAAGCTTGTGTAATCAGCATTTTGTAGTAAAAAAATACTAGAAACTAGAAATAGTTAATTGCGCCAAAGGCGTCCTTTTAATTACATTTAAGAACATGAGCATGCTAACATATTTCTTTTGGTTGGTTACGTTTGTCGCGGGTGTCGTCGTCGCATTCTTTGTGCCCGAAACGACGGTTCCCGTTGGAGGCAAGTTCGTCTTTATCGGGGCTTGGGGCGCAGTCCTTGGTCTGGTTCTCTACAATGTGTGCAAGCGAAAACTTGACATTGCCGAAGAAGACTTTAACGAAGCTCTTTACTCCATCAAGGATTCCAAGTTGTCCATGACTTCGGAACTTCCGGCGACAATTCCCGATCCCCTTGCCGCACAGCCTGAACCTGAAGACATGCCTCTCCCGACGGGAGCAATATCTTCCAAGGAAGCTCTAGCCAAAAAAGTTGACGAAATTTGTGTCAAGTTCCCGTTGGATGCCTGGAAAAAGTATACGCGCTGTCTCTTGAAGGACCGTCCTGTTCCCGAGGTAATCAAGGCCCTTGAACAGGTACTTCCGCAGCTGTTCCCCAACGCTTCTGGAATTTTGTACATGTATGCCGGAACCCAGACGGACCTGCACAAGGTGCTCTCTTTTGGTGAAACGGTCATTAGCGACGATGTCATCCGCCCGGTGGAATGTGCCAGTTTTGATGCCGGTGACATTGTCATTACGGATTATTCGAATCCGAGCGTGAATGGTGGCTGTACTCATTTACACCTTCATCCCCATGGAGTCTCTTTCTGCGCTCCTATTGAAGGTAGCGAAGAACATTTCGGTATTTTCTCTTTGCAGACCGATGTTTTGCCCGATAACGAGTCTATGGATGACTGGCATGCCAAGGTGAGCGCCGTGGCTACTACGCTAGGACTTTATGTCGCCAACCAGAACCTGAGCGCTCGCTATAGACAGCACAGCATTCGTGATAGCCTGACGGGGCTTTTCAATCGCCGCTACATGGAAGAATCCCTGGTTCGTGAAGTGTCGGCTGCGACCAGACATCGTTCGCCTATCGGTCTGATTATGCTTTATCCGGATGCCGTGAGCCAGATTCAGGATCAGCGTGGCCGCCATGCGGTGGAACAGCTCCTGTGGGAACTGGGACAGCGTCTGCCGGGCTACGTTCGCAACGAAGACATCCCGTGCCGCTACGAGGGCGAAGTGTTCTGCGTGATTCTGCCGGGTGCCGACCTCAAGATTACGAGGGACCGCGCAGAACGTATCCGTCATGAGATTTCCCAGCTCAAGATTGCCTACGGCGAGACGATTCTCGAAACCACCCTCAGCATTGGCGTTGCCGTAATGCCTGTCCATGCAGGCGATGCCCGTGGTTTGCTGATGGCCGCCGGCGAATCCATGCAGATGGCAATCCAATCCGGAGCAAACCGCGTGATTCTCGCCGATGCTTTAGGCAAAAAGCATTAGAACAAGGTTCCTAAGTGATTTTTTTGTTAATTCATCTGCAAAGTCCTGGGCTTTGCAGATTTCTTTTATGAAAAAAACTCAGCTGACTTGCGTCAGCTGAGCTTTTTGGGGGTTAGGAGGAGAACAAAGAGTTCTTGAGTACAAAGATAGAAAAGGATGGCTTGAAAAAAGGGGTGGCTGGCCGATCTTTCTTGAAAAGCGTTGTGAAATCTTCAACATTCTCAACGAGTCCCGTTGGGCATATTTTCATTTTTTTACTATTTTTAGGCTATGAAAAAATTTTTAGCTCCCGTCGTGTTGCTCGTCTTGGCTTCCGCTTTGGCTGTATATCTGTTGATGGATTTCTCCGGTTCCCGGAACTCCTTTGATGCCGACGCCTATCTGACAGCACGCTCTAAAATTGATTCTCTGGAACATGCGCTTTGGAACGCGAAGGCTAACCCCGATCAGCAGGTAACGATTCGTTTGCAATTGGACTCCGCTTGGGAAGTGCTTTCCTCTATGCGTGTCGCTCCCGCAATGGAATCTGCAGATGGGGCTTCGGCCGAATCTCCCTCTAGTACCTCCGATATTGTCAAGTGGATTGTGGGTGGAATTTTGGCTATCGGTGTTTGCGTGGCGATCCTGGTCCTGGTTCTCAGGAAGCGTCAGGAAATCATTACCCGCCGAATGGAAGCCATTAAGGCCGAACGGTTCAAGGAACCTAAGGCAATTCTCGATGACGCGACCATTCCGCCTCGTCCTCGCCGCGAAAAACGTTCCATTATTGCCGATGCCGAAGAATATGCGGCACAGAAACGTGAAACGATGGCTCAGGCCGCTGCAGCCAAGCAATCGCCTTCTGACGAAAACCCTAAGGTGGAATTCGAAGACGAAAATGGCGTTCCCGAAAACAAGATTTTGACGGGTACTCCCGATAGCAAGCCTGCACTCAGGCCTACGGCCAAGGAACGGATTACTTCTGCCATGCAGAACCTTTCCGATGTGTTGCGCGCTCCCCGCGGACTTTCCCGTGAACGCACCATGAAGCTGCGTGCCCAGAGCCGTAACCTTACGGGCGACCCGAACCTTAAAAGCCCGCTTGAAATCACGCGCTTTGATCGTGAGTCCAACGAAAAGGTGAAGATTCTCCAGATGTCCCGTCGTGGCTTCCCGGCCTCGGCTATAGCCTCCAGCCTGAAGATTTCTCAGGAAAAGGTTGAAACGGTCATCAAGGAAGCCATGGGCTAATGCGTTATCGATTCCGCTGTGAATACCTGGGGTCGGCTTTTTATGGCTGGCAAGCCCAGAACGAAGGCGGAAAGACCAAATTCGTTACAGTTCAGTCTGCTCTCGAAGAGGCTTTTGCGGTTGCACTGCGTGTGCCGGTGCGTATTACCGGGTCCGGCCGTACCGATACAGGAGTGCATGCCCGTGGCCAGTGTGTGCATTTTGATTATGACGGTGAAATTGATTGCGGAAAGTTGGTCCGTTCAATCAACGGTCTTACTCAAAGACTTATTCGTATTCGCGATCTTGAACCCTGTGCGGCCGATTTCCATTCGCGTTACGACGCCTTGAACCGGTATTACCAGTATACCATTTATACTCGTCCCGTGGCCTTGTTGCGCGACTTTGGCTGGGAGTGCGGTTCTTTGAATCTCGATCTAGATGCTATGGCCAAGGAGGCGGAATCCTTCTTGGGACATCATGACTTTATTGATTTCTGTATTCCCCGAAACGACGGCAAGCCGACGGACTGTATCCTTACGGAATTCAGGCTAGAACGCCTGAACGACTGGAGTTGCATGTTCCATATCAAGGGAAACCGTTTCTTGCACCGCCAGGTGCGAGCCATGGTGGGGACCTTGTTTGATGTGGGCCGCGGCAAGCTTCCTCTTGGAACGGTGCAGACTATTTTCGAGAAAAAATTCAAGGGCGAACGCACGTGGGCGCCGCCCCAAGGACTTGTACTTCAGAATGTGGAGTATAAGGACTATTAGTCTTGTTTCTGTCCTTTACCGTTATTGGTGTTGGTGTTTGTTGCGGCGGCGCTGCAAGCGGTAATTTCACCTACGGCCCATGAAACAGTTAGGGGCTGACAAGATGCATTCGAAAGAATCTGTTGGTAGTCAACGTGACTTCCTGTAGGCGTCATCGAGACTGCCCAAACGTTTCCGGCAGGACATTCGTTCAAGTTCGTGAGGTTTGAAGCCTTGAATCCGATGATGCTTTCGTTGGATTCCAAATCCATGTCGTCTGATATGCATCCGGAATATTGAAAGTTGTTGGTTGTACCGCCACCCGGAGCTATAAAACCGATGCTGGTCCAAGTTCCAATTTTATTTTTGTGGGCGATGTGTGCGTCCTGGAGCTTAATGTAAGACCCAGCGGCAATAGGTATTTCGCTAGCCTTGGCTTTTGCAATTTGTCCGAAAACTTTCGGAATGCCGATGGCCGACAATATGCCAAGAATGACAATGACAACCAAAACTTCAACGAGCGTAAAGCCGCGATTCATGTAGATACCCCTCTAAATCAATTGTTTGAAAGATCCTGGTAAAAGGAACTAGAAAAACTTAGCCTTTAATCAAGTCTACCATGTCGCGCACGGCGCGGTCGATGCCTACCATGACGGCCTTGCTTACGATGCTGTGGCCGACAATGATTTCATCGATGCCTTCGATTGCTGCGATAGCCGCTGCGTTGCGGTAGTTGAGGCCACGCCCGGCCTTCACCTTGAGTCCGTACTTGCGGGCGAGCACCGTCATGTCTTCGAGGGCTGAAATTTCGCGCTCTACTTCTTCGGCGCTTCCGAGAGTGCAACTGGTGGCGTACTTGCCGGTATTGAACTCGACAAAGTCGGCACCAATCTTCTTGGCTGCCTTGACCTGTTCGGTTTCGGCGTCAATGAACACGCCTACCGAAATGTCGTTGTTCTTGAGGGTCATAATCGGCTTGATGAGGTCGCCCGCCTTGGCTGCCACATTCAGACCGTCTTCGGTGGAAAGTTCCGTATGAGTCTCGGGAACCAGAGTCACGGTGTCGGGTTGGTTGTTAATTGCTACCTGGACCATTTCCTGGACAGGGCTGATTTCCAAGTTCATCTTGGTGGTGACCGTTCTACGCAACAACTGTACGTCGCGGTCTTGGATGTGTTGCTTGTCTTCGCGTAAGTGCATCGTAATGCCTGCGGCGCCTGCAAGTTCTGCAAGTACGGCAGCGGCAATCGGATCCGGTTCGCAAATCTTGCGAGCTTCACGGATGGTGGCGATATGGTCAACGTTAAATCCAAGTTTTACGGTCATACAAGACTCCTTGTCATTTCTTCATAAAGGTAGATAAATTTATGAGCGTGGTACCCTGGCTCTTTACTTTTTCCTGCAAATCGCTTAATTTGTTGATTGAAGTTGCGTTGAGGGGAAGTATCATGACGGCAAGCCCGTTGCGCTTGGCTTCCCTGATTTTTGCCTTGGTGTAATCGTCGAGGGAACTGTTTTCGGGGTTGTAGGCTACGGCGTCTTTGCAGGTCATGCCGAGTTCTCTACAAGTCTGCGAAACGATAGAACGCTTGTTTGCAGAAATGTCCATAAACCAAAGCTTATGGTCTTTGGCGGGTTTCAAAATAGCTTGCAACAGCTGACGGTGTTCTACGGCCTGTTCGCCATAGCGCGAAACAATGCCGCGTGCTTCAGGGAATTTGGCGTGGGCATCGCCAATCACGGCTTCGATTTGTTCTTCGGTATGGTGTATGCGCAAGGGTCTTAATTTGTTGTGAGCCTTGTTCAACTTGGTGGATTCAAGCGTGAGCCAAAGCGTGATGTTCCTGTTGTAGATTTTATCCAAATAGCGGTATTCGTCATCGCTTAGGCCAAAAGGCGGAATCAGTAAGTCGTAGGGATATTCCAACTTCCTTAGGGCCGTTACTAACTCGGGGGTCAGTTGGGTGACTTGGAACGCGACTGCCAGTAAAGACGCCCCCAACTTGAACTCGTTGCGGGAAACCTGAATTTCGATATTCAGTGAATCGCCGTTGTCCTTGAGTAAGTCTACTCTAGCGGCCTGGAAGACTTCGTTGTTGTTGTAGAGTTCTTCCATATAAAGGACTTTTCCGCCCGCCTTTTTCACAAAGCGCTGCATCTGTAAAAGATAGGTGATGACGGTTTCTCCACCGCCCATGGTCCAGATGTGGCGCTTTTTGCGCTTGGAATAGCTGACCTCCAATGGATCTAGAGCCAGTTTCATTTTTTCTTCAAAGGAGAGCGTATCTTGTGCCGGAGCTTGAATGTCGGTCGTGTCTTTAGTCGTTTGTCCGATACCCTTGATGCCGTTGAGTAACGGCAACTCGGAAAGCTTGGGCAGTAGATAGACGAAGCCTCCGATTAAGACTGCCAAAACGATTATTATGGCGACAACGTGTTTCATTTTTCCCATGGTAGGTGTTAATATAACTAAATTGCCGGTATGCCTATTTTATTTGCCTTGGTCGGTGCGACCGGAATCGGAAAATCGGAATTGTCCCTGCGGCTTGCGGAATCGTTTGATGCCGAAATCATTGGTGTCGATTCCAGGCAGGTGTACAAAGGCTTTTCCATAGGCACGGCGCAGCCGGACGAGGCTAGCCTTAAGCGCGTCAAGCATCACCTGGTTGATTTTTTGCCTCCTACCGAAACATTTTCGGCGGGGGAATTCTGCCGTCAGGTTAAAAACTTGACGGCCGAAAATCCCGACAAGAAATACATCTTGGTCGGCGGAACAGGGCTTTATTTGCAAAGTCTGATGCTTGGACTTCCCAAGATTCCTGCGGTGCCTGAAGGTGTGCGTCGTGAGTTGGAAGAGTTTGCGCAAATCCAAGGTGCTGATAATTTGTATAAAATGGCGATGGAAATGGACCCGGAGCTTGTGCAAAGCGTTGAATCGAATAACGTTCAGCGCCTGATTCGTATCGTTGAGGTGTTCAAGGCGACGGGTCGCAAACTTTCGGAATTCCAGAAGGAACGTGAAGGCGGAATTGGGACGGTGCCTGTTTTTTGGTTGCAGCGAGAAAGGGATGTTTTGTACAAACGAATCGATTCCCGCGTCAACCAGATGATTAAAGACGGCTGGGTCGAAGAAGCCCGGGAACTTTCTAAAGTGGTGCCGCTTAGCGCTCCGGCATGGCAAAGTTTGGGCTATCGCGAGCTCTTGCAGGCGCAAAGTGCCTCCGAAATGGAGAAAATTGTCGCAGAAGTCAAGAAAAAGACCCGCAATTACGCCAAAAGACAGCTCACCTGGTTCCGCGGCCAGATGAACTGTACTTCTATTGATATGGAAAATGGCCCTTTTGAGGCGATTTTGTCCAATATTTCAAAAAACGCTTAAAGAAAGTTGTGAATAGTTTGTGAATTCTCGGGTAACTCCCTGCGCAAGAGTCGTGTTATTCCCGTTTTTTGCGAAAATAAGAAAAAAATGCGAATTTTTCTGCAAAAACCCCCTTGCAAATGTTTCTGAAAATTCTATAATTGGCGTCGTTCCTGAGAGGGACGGCCGAAAACGAAACGCTAAACGCGAAGAGCCAAGTAAGCCGCGATCAAGGGACAGCAACCCGAGAGGTTGTTGAGTAGATTGAAGGAATCGGAGATGTGCTTAGTGACGGGTCCAAGAGATTTCTTGGAATAGTCAATAATACGAACGTGATTAACGGGACCAAGACTTTA